>DAOLPD010000015.1:0-29865 GCA_035417425.1 Bacillota bacterium | reverse complement strand
ATTTTCCGCCGCACTCCGATGCCTGGCCTGTCAATATTTCTATCCCATGCTTCAATGCCGGAATTATAGCTTCCAGATTCTCTCTCACACCCTTTGGGCTGCCGGGAAGATTTATAATAAGGGACTGTTTCCTGATGCCAGCCTGTGCCCTGGAGAGCATTGCCTTCGGTGTAACCTGAAGGCTCTTCGCCCTCATTGCCTCGGGTATCCCCGGTACATACCTTTCAACTACTTCAAGAGTTGCTTCAGGAGTTACGTCTCTTTTTGAAAAGCCTGTACCTCCGGTAGTCAGTATTAAATTCAATCCGAGCATATCGGACATATCTATGATAGCTTCCTTTATATCCCGCTTTTCATCAGGAACAATCACATATTTTTCTATGCGGCCGCCTATCTGCTTCATTATCTCCTCGATAGCAGGTCCTGATTCATCTGTTCTTTCGCCCCTTGACCCCTTATCGCTTACTGTTATGATTCCTACACTGAATCCCTCCATTGGATCCTACCTCCCGCACTAGCACTTCGTATTACTGATATCTTCTTTAAGCTTGTCGTAGAAATTGAATTCCCCCGACTTGCCGCCCCTCTTATGTACAAGATGTATATCACTTATCACCATTAATTTATCAATGGCCTTGCACATATCATATATAGTCAGCGCCGCAACGGATACTGCCGTCAAGGCCTCCATTTCAACTCCCGTCACTCCGACAGTCTTCACAACCGCCTCAATATCAATTTTGGAATTTTCATAATCAGCCTTAAATTCTATATCTGCACCATATATGCTGACATTATGGCACATAGGTATTATATCCGGCGTAGACTTGGCTCCCATTATACCGCCTACCTGCGCTACGGATAAGACATCTCCTTTTCTGATCCTTCCCTCTGCAATGGCCTTCAGGGTATCTTTTTCCATATAAACTGAACCTCTTGCAATTGCCTCTCTTACACTCTCTTCCTTTTCAGAAACATCCACCATTTTGGCATAGCCCTTAGCATTTATATGGGTAAACTCCCCAACACCCTGGGCTTCCTTTTTATTTTTGGGGTTCATACAATCACCTCGTTATCTCATATTTTAGCACAAACTCAAGAAATTAATAAGGCCAATGCTATAATTTATCAAAGAACCTCTATGACCGATATTAAAATTAAAAAGTATGTTTTTTAATTAACATTATTTATACTATATTAATGTGCCAATTTTTGATATAATTTGGCATGGATGGTATTTTACCGTCATTTTTTCAACTTTATCAAGGAGGACAGCGGGATGTTGAAGATAAGCAGCAAAAGTATAATGTTCAAAGTGCTGGTGATGATATTAGCCATATGTACGTTGGAGTCTTTACTTTTTACTATAATGTCGGAAAGACTCACCGGCAGCATTTTGGAAAACATGACAATCGAAAACAGTAAAAAGAATGCAGAGCTGTACTCCGAATTCATAGGCAGCTGGCTGGGGGAACGCATGCGGGAAATTAATATATTTGCAAATTCTCCCGTTATAAAAACAATGGATTGGAATAGCATAGAACCCTACCTGAGGCAGGAAGTCAAAGAGAAACTTGATGTATATGATCATTTTATGGTTGCGGAGTCAAACGGGAATTATAGTACAACTCTTAGAAGAAATGTTGGAAATGTAAGTGACCGTGAGTATTTCAAGCATGTCATGGAAGGCAAAACTGTAGTGTCCAATCCGGTTATCTCCAGATCTACCGGAAAGCCGATAGCAATTATTGCATCACCTATACTGGACGATAACGGAAAAATTAAAGGGGTTATGGCAGGAGCAGTAAACCTCATGAAGCTTTCAAAAATTATTGAAAATCTCAAATATAACTATCCCAACTCATACTCATACATTGTAGACAAAGAAGGCCTAATCATTGCCCATCCCAGGGAAGAATTAATTCTCCAGCAAAATATAACAAAGGAATCAGATGTCATAACTAAAAACATAGCTCAAGCTTCGGCAGAGATACTCACAAAGGACCAGGGCTCCAATACATATTCCTTTGAGGGTATTGTCAGCATGAATTATTATCATATAATACCCAATACCGACAGTTGGAGGCTGGTTATCAAAATACCGGTAAACTACTGGCATACCCCTATGAGATATACTTCATCGCGTCTTATACTAATTGGGCTTGCAGGCCTGATAATAGCTTCAATAGTCGGATTCTTCATTGCAAAAAGTATGTCAACTCCAATCATAAAGCTTAAAGAAGTATTTACAAGGGCAACAGCCGGAGACCTTACAGTAAGGTCGGAAATCAGTACCAATGATGAAATCGGAGATGCCGCAAGAAGCTTTAATAAAATGATGGATACCATAAGCAAGCTGACCTACTACGATTCACTTACCCTGCTCCCCAATAAGCTTCATTTTGATGCAATACTGTGCAGGGAGATTAAGAAATCCGCCCGTAATAATACCATGCTTGCTTTAATGATATTTGACATAGACAGGTTTGAAAGCATTAACAATGCTTTGGGCCATTCGGTGGGTGACAAGCTTCTGAAAAGCCTGGCAGAAAAAATCAGCTGCTTTGAAGACAATAACCATGTAGTTGCCCGCATCGGAGAGGATATGTTCGCAGTATTGTTTAAGAATTTTAGCGATAAGGAAGATGTTATAAAGCTGTCGGATGAAATTCGGCAAATTATCAGACAGCCCTGGGTAATAGATGAACACAGATTTTATATTACTGCCTGTGTAGGGATTGCCTTATATCCTAAAGACGGGGAAAGCGGCGACAGCCTGTTTAAGAATGCATTTTCAGCAATGCAGAGAGCTAAGGTATACGGCCGGGATAATTATAATTTCTACGAACCTGCAATAAACGAACTGCTTCTTGAACAAATGAACCTGGACAGCAGTATGCACCATGCATTGGACAACGGTGAGTTTTCCATATACTATCAACCTCAGATAGATGCACACACCAAAGAGATAGTCGGCTGCGAAGCTCTGTTGCGATGGAATCATCCTGAGTTGGGAATGATTAGCCCCAGTGAATTCATCCCCATCTCTGAGGCTAACGGATTGATTACCCTTATAGGCAGATGGGTTCTCTACACGGCTTGCATGCAGAACAAGCTTTGGCAGGATTCAGGCTGCAAACCAATCTATGTATCGGTTAATTTATCTCCCGCACAGCTTATTCAAGAGAACTTCATAGATATGGTCTCCGAAATCCTTGAAGAAACAGAACTAGCGCCGGAATATCTGGAGCTTGAGATTACAGAAAGTGTTGCTGTGAAAAACTACGATTATATAACGGATAAATTGGAAAAGCTTAAGAAAATGGGCATAAGAATAGCTCTTGATGATTTTGGAACAGGATATTCCTCCCTGAATTATCTCAAGAATTTTGCAATTACCACTTTGAAAATAGACCGCAGTTTTATACATGACATAAATGAGAATCCAAAGAATTCGGCAATTGTATCCAGCATACTTGCAATGGGCAGGAATCTGAAGCTCTGCATAACCGCAGAAGGAGTAGAGACTAAAGAGCAGTATGAGACTTTGAGAGACAGGGGCTGTGATATCGCGCAAGGATTCTACTTCAGCGAACCCCTTCCCCTGCATGAATTTGAAAAATTAATGAAAAAACTCGGTGGCTAAAGGCACGGTTTAATAGGGAAACTAATTGAACCATACCCTAAACCGATACGGAAAGATGGAAACCATATAGTTTTATGGTTTCCATTCTTTTATGGACTTTAGTCTGTTGAGGTGCGAAAGCGGCGAAACAATAAACCACCTACTATGCGGGTGTGTGACAAAAAGTAATATTAAATCAATACAAAGAAGCATACGAGATATTCTACGCCAGCTAGTATTTTCCTTCTAAGATCTGACATCAAAAATAAAATACAATTCATAAGCAGTATTCGACTTTGTTACGGCTGCTACTATATTATATGTCGATTTTGTACCAAATATTGCGTACTTATTGTGTATTTTATAGTGCTTACGCTCATTAAAAATCACATCCTTAAATAAGCAAACAAATTTATTAACTGCTTAATATCGGTGCAATTCCTTGTACAACATAACTTTACGCCCTAAATTCGTAATAAAACTCAAACATCGAATATATTTAAAATAAGTAAAAATATGGGGGGTAACAACTATGGCAATTACTTTTAATACGCCACCAGTAGCTTCGAGCCATATTGCTGGTGTTACTGATACGATAGATAGAGCAGTAACATACTCACCAGCAACTAGTCCGAAATGGATATACTGTAACTATCCTGAACAACTACCTGCTCAGGCTCTAGGTGATAAAAGCATAGGAAACCGTTATTTGAATAGGGTATATGTATATGCTGGTACTACAGCGGAAGTTTTTGCCTCATACAGAAATATGTCTGGTTATTCAGTTTATTTTGGCGTACAGCTATACAACCCAAAATCTACTGCAGTAAATGTTACTGTTAGCAAACGAGGTTTTCATTATAACCCAGGTCCACAGGGACAAGGTTGGAGCTGGGTGGTAGGTCAGACTCCTGCAGATTTTATAAATTATACTGGAACTACTTCTATACCAATTCCAGGTTACGGATCAAAATGGGCCTTATCACAGCAAGGGCCAGTAGGTAACCTTAATCTTTTCAATTGCTATGTAAGGTTTTCGACGGATGGTGATGTATGGTGCTTTCCATACGTATACAATTCACTTACAAATCTTGATGGCTCTGCTACTTTATATTCAGGTACTCCTGCCGCTCAGAAGAGAGGTTTAGGCTCTACATGTATTATTAATGCCAGTGTAACATACAATGTAAGTGACCTGCCGATATGTTTTGCCGGTAACAGTTGCCAATATAATAGCGCTTCAGATATGATTGAATTAGATGATCAGGGTACAATTTGGGATTGTTCTAATACAACTTTAGGCAACTGGGGTGCACATTATTTATACAATGTTACAATAGTTAACAATACAGCCTCCTCAAAAACCATCAATGCTCACGTCGGAGGAAGACCTGGAAATCCTAATCTTACACCAGTCATAAAATATAGCACATATCCAGCAAATTGGATTAATTTGGTGTCCGGTCAGCGTTGGAATTGGCTTACAGATACCGCATTGGCTGCAGGAGCGTCGAGGACATATAGTTATGAATATATTCAGGCTGCTAACAGTAATTCTCCTTCTCTTCACGCCTGGACAGCATCATAGAAAATAAAAAATATTTAATATTAAGTTTATTTCTTTACTTTCCGCTACCTTCTTTAAATGAAGTTAGTGGAATTTTTATTGTATTATCCACTATGCAATAAACACTAAATTGTAAATTTCTGAACAGCTTATTAAAATCCAAGTATTAAATTTACATTTATGGTAACTTTCTCACATAGATATTTTATGTAATCTAGATTATAATCAAAATAAAGCAAATCCAATAATTTGAATGCCACAGAATTTTTGTAAAAAATGGAGGATTTTAAATGAAGAAGAGAATTGTTGCATCAGGTATTCTATTAACCATTGTGCTATCAGTTTTTATTGTATCAGCAGATATTAAAAAAATCGGCGATGTTATTGGGAAAGTACTTTACACCGATATTAAAACCTATATAGATGGTTATGAAATTGAATCATACAATATTGGGGGCAGGACTGTAATACCAGTTGAGTCACTTAAAGCGTATGGGTATAATGTAAAATGGAATGATAAAGAGAGGCGACTAGATGTTATATCTCCAGCAACAAGTACCATTTCTGGAAAAGTAGGGTTACCAGAAGGAACAGTAGCGCCAAAGGGTGGTATTAATATTCAAATTGACGCACTTGTAAACTCAAATGATCCTAATATACCGCCAATAGATGGTATGAATCTTTGGGGAATAAAGTCCACTCGTGTCATTATTCCCGAAGGAAAGGGTAGCATAGAATATTCAATACCGGTTCTTTTAGAGTATAAAGATGCCAAGTTTGCAGAAAATATGCAATTCACACCTAAATATGTGCTTAGGGTCCATTATAACTGGTTAATAGGTAGTTACAAAGCAGAGAGGGGCTTTTATGGCGACAAAACATTAGATTTAAGCACCGGACTAAAAACTAACATAGACTATACCATAGATATCAGCACAAAGTAGTGGCCTTACGCTATTCAGTCAACAACTACCTTATAAATAAAATCTGATACAACTGATCTTTTAAAAGCAGGTGATTTTCACACTGCTTTTTTGTTTTACTATTCCAACCCCTAGTTATATTTTCGATTTCATAAATAAAACATCTTTTAATCTTTGATTTCAAATAATTCGAAAATAATATTTCATAGATACAGATACTTAAAGTTCTTGTATAATCTTCAAGATATATCGTTAGTAAAGCTGTAAATAATATTAATAACAGATCATTGATTTAATAAAGCTGCTATGTAAGTAATAAATGGAGGAGATAATGAAAAGAAAAATAATTGCAATTACGGTTTTGATATTGTACACGCTTGTAATTGGATTAGATTGCTCTGTCTACGCCGATGATAATGAAAAAGTCGTTGTGCTTGTTTACCATCACTTACTAAAAGATAGTGAAAATAAAAATAAAATCAATGCTGCTATTGTTTCAGTCGAAAACTTTGAAAAGCAGATGAAATACCTTCACAATAATGGCTATAAAACAATAACCATACAAGCATTAAATAATTATCTAAAGTATGGAAAGTCTTTGCCAAAGAAAAGTGTCCTCATCACTTTTGATGATGGCTATAAGAGCAACTATGTTTATGCGTATCCAATATTAAAAAAGTACAATTTCAAAGCATCAATATTTATGATAACTGGCTCAATACCAGATATACCACAACCTTTTAACCCAAACAGGTTATCCTTTATGAGTAAAGGAGAAATAGTAAAAAGCAAAGATGTATTTGAGTTCGCTTGCCACACACATAGCCTTCATAAGCTTGAAAAGAATAGAAAAAGCGCATTGCTAAATTCAGAAAAGAAAACCATTGCAAAGGATCTGAGAATGAGTAAGCAGTTAATATATACAAAATTCTTTGCGTACCCACATGGGCAATATAACAAACATATTAAGAATATTCTTAAAGAAGAAGGTTTCGAGCTGGCCTTCACAGTAAAAAAAGGCTCAGTGAGCAAGCAAAGTAACCGATTTGAGCTAAATAGAGTGCCTATATTTTATAATACTTCTATTTATGAATTCAAAAAAATTCTTAATGGATACAAGGAATGAAGAAAGCTATGCACCATAGTAACGATTAAAAAACTAAAGATAAAGAATATTTTTGATATGGTTGAAATGGTTTAGTTAATGGGACTTTGGAGCTGAGTTTTTAGAGGCAAAAGATATTGAAAAGAAATGATATTAATTTCTTGATACAACGTGTCCGATAATGCCCACACTACAGGAATAATAACCCAAATATGCAATATCCTTAAGCGCATATAGCCCTAACAGGCCGAATGCGCTCTTACTTTCTGCTGTTCATCTCCACATTGGTTAGAAGCTGTCAGCGTAATATTATATTTTCACAATCTGCATCAGATCATCGCCAGTTATCAGTTTTCTCTGGTAATCGGCTTTTGCTTTGGACGCAGCCTTTGACCATGTGCGGAATTCATCCCGTGTCATATCCTTGCCGGAGAAATCAGCATTCGTCTTGCCGTCAGCACGGTAAAAGCGGGAGTAGATTTTATTGTACTCGGTCTCAAATTTACGCAAGTATTCATCCGACTCCAAGCTCTGTTCATAACGGAGCAGCGGACCAATTTCCTGACAGGTCTTACCGCCTTCATATTCCCTGTCACAGTACTCGCGCTTGCGCTTATCAATCAGCACGAAATATCTTCCGCATAGGCGACATCGCTTGACCTGAATCCCTTGCTTGAGCATTTCCACGAATTCCAGAAACAGCATTTCACCCAGCGACTGTACATGGTAGTAAGGCAAAAGGCTCACCTTGGATTTGTCTGTGTTTATGGATGCCAACAGTTCTTTTGTATCAGTGATTCCCGCATCATTAATCTCCTGTGTCCTTTTGTAATCCAGAAAGCCTTTTTTAGCTGGCATAATCGCAAAGCCCGTAGGGATGGTAAACCCGTTCAAGTCCGGATATTTGAAATAGAACGCACTTACCCGCTCCGCTGTTGGTCTGCCGGTGTAATTGTCTTTGTCAAGGCAAAGGCCCAGCGCAAAAGAGAAGATATCGTACAGTGCTACGATAGAATCGAGATACAGAACGCATTCCCGAAGCTGCTCCAGCAACTGTCTGTCTAACTCTTCGCTTCCATGCACGGCTGCCATCACCATCTCTTTTTCATCCTTCATCACGATTGGCCCCGTCAAGATATTGTTCAGTGCACCGGTCACAAAAAAATGTGCGTACTCGTGTTTGTCTTTGAAAACATCCGCAACGCCAAAAACAGCTTTCCGCATATCGTCATAGCTTTGGATTGTCAGAGGCATTCCAAGCAGTTCCTTTATTTTCAGCACAAAAGGATTAATATCCAGCTCACAGAAGCTGACCAGACCTTCCCCGATTTGTGTGCCGCGCTTAAAGCCGTGATGCTTCTCATCTGAGTATGAGATAACGTCAATATACCTATCGCTGTCTATGAAAACCTTGCAATAAGGGTACATGTCTGGCCTCCTTTGCAAATAATCGAATTTAGCAAAAATAAATTATTTATATTCTCTGTATCATTCTATCACGGCCCCTGTGAAAATAAAAGCAGGAGAAACAGAAAGGCTCCTTGACAATCGAATAGCCGCAGCCGGAGTGGATACTCTCAGGGAAGCATGCCAGGACCTTACAAAACAAGCGAGCGTGCCAATGGGATGAAAACGCTGTGTTGGTCACGCAAGACCGCAGGGCAGGAACTTGACCGGGAGTGCGGTGCAGAATCTGAAATCAAATATCCTTCGGGACGGAGGTGAAATATGCAGAAAAAGAAAAACAAGCTCATCCGCATGAGCGATATCGAAACGGAGCAGGTGCAGTGGCTGTGGTATCCGTTTATTCCCTACGGCAAAATCACAATCATCCAGGGCGATCCAGGCGAAGGCAAGACTTCTTTTGTTTTGGCGATGATTGCTCTGCTGACAACGGGCAAACCGCTGCCGGAGGATAAAACGGTGGCGGAACCTATCAGAGTAATCTACCAGTCTGCGGAGGACGGTCTGGCGGATACGATTAAGCCAAGGCTGGAGGCATCCGGTGCCGACTGTTCCCGCATACTGGTCATTGACGAATCAGTTAAGGAACTGACGCTGTGCGATGAACGGCTGGAACAGGCTGTACAGGAAACCGGTGCAAAACTGATTGTGCTTGATCCGCTGCAGGCTTATCTCGGAGGTAACGTGGACATGCACCGGGCCAATGAAGTGCGTCCTGTGTTTAAGCGTCTCTGTGCTATAGCTGACCGGACCGGCTGCGCTATCATACTCATCGGTCACATGAACAAGGCTCAAGGATTGAAATCATCCTATCGCGGACTTGGTTCCATCGACTTTCATGCGGCGGCAAGAAGTGTGCTTCTGGTCGGCCGACTGAAAAGCGAACCGTCTGTCCGTGTCGTTGCTCATGATAAAAGCAACCTGGCGCCGGAGGGTAAGTCCATTGCCTTCTCACTTGATGCAGAAAACGGCTTTCAGTGGATAGGCTATTGTGATGTATCCGTAGACGATATTCTCTCCGGAACAGGTTCGGTACAAACAAAGACAGTGCAGATGGAGAATGAACTCAGGCGGATGCTCATTGAACCTGTTTTAGCGGAGGATGTGTTTCGGCGGGCGGCAGAGCTTGATATCTCTGAGCGAACGGTGAAGATTGCTAAAAAGAATCTGGATATCCAATCGGACAGAATCGGTGAGCACTGGTATTGGCGTCTTCCTGAGTCAAGGGTGTAAGGGTGCAATGTCTTACATACTTTGCATCCTTGCACCCTTTCCGAAATGTAAGCCATGTTGGCTCACTTTCCTGCCGCTGTTATTATAATGAATCCAGAAATGCACCAACATGGCTCATTTTTCCCTATGATACAAAATCCCTATTAAAGTGCGAACCAGTTATGAGAATGTCAATAATCCAAATTTGGTACGGCACCGTAAAGCTTGGTACCACTCCCTTCCGATAGCCCGCAAAGGACATAATGCCCCGGCTGTGGATAGCGGTAAAAAGCAAAGCAACGGACGCACACACTCCCGCCTGTGTGCCCCTGTGTCGCGTTTTTTGAGGCAGGGTGGCATCATAATACCTGCTTGGGTAGTATAAGGCCTGTCCGGGGCTTTGTGAAATAGCTTAGTAAAGGCAAAGTTAACCCTGGAACTGAGCCTCATAACATACCGCTTTTTTGAGGGTGAACCATACGGTCGAAAGTATATGCAGGTTAAAGCGCGGTGCTGCAAGCCGCACCGACGCATACCACAACGCCCCGCAATGCGGGCCGTGACAAAGATTTCCGGGATATGGCAAAAGGTGCACCTGTAAATGGGGGCGGCGACGTGTGAAGCGTCCCTTCACTGCCAAAGTGCCAATGTTCAGGTCTTATTACGGAAGTCCCATACGGAATTTTAGAAGAAATGGAGGTCATTACATGAAACAGGACAAAAAAGAAAAGGTCGGGATCTGGATGTATCCCTGCATGATAAAACAGATTGACGCAGCCTATCCGCTGCATGAAATCTCAAGCCGGAGCGAATTTGTGTGCATGGCGGTTGAGTTCTATCTCGGCTTTCTACAGTCAGAATCAAGTCAGGAATACGTCAATAAGACGACGTTTTTATTCTTCGAAAATCAATTTGCCAAGCTGGAAGCACGGATATGCCGTCAGCTATTTAGGATGTGTGTGGAGCAGTCGATGATAGCAAATGTCTCTGCAAGTCAGATAAAAGGCATGACCGATGAGCTGATGGCCGCACTCAGAAAAAAGTGTGTTAAGGATGTTAAAAATACCATCGGTAACATCCGGTATGACAAAATCTATAGCTTTCAGAACCAGGAATTTGAGGATACGGAGGATGATGATGAAGCAGACGACTGAGAAAATCACGGTTTCATTACCTGCTGATACGCTGCGAATGGCAGATGAAAAGTACAAAGTTTTGGGATTTGAAAATCGCTCGGATTTCATCAATACAGCTATACGGGAGTACATCAGCCGGGATATTCTGCGTCAGTTTTCCGGCGAGCTGGCAGAAATCTATGGCAAAATCGAGCGCAGTGAAATCAGGAATCTGGAAGAACACCTCTCAAAGCTGTCATATAAAATTGCGGTTGAGATAGCCCAAATGAATCTGTTTCTAACGTCAATTATGGAAGTTCCATACCTTGATACGCATAAGCTTCGGGGCAAAGCTGTTCAGATGGTCAACAACAGTAGAGGCTATGTTCCCCTGACGGAAGCAGTCAAAAGTAGAATGGAGATTCGATATATGGATGACACGGATGAATCATAAAAGATTATATTCAGTAAATCAACAGGAGGGCTGAAACCATGAAACCACAACAGGAATGTATCACCGCTTATGTCTTTTCTGGGTATATTTATCTGCTCCCGGATGGGCATCCAAGCAAATCAAAAATCGAAAAGCTGTTTAAAGAGAAGGGCATACGGAAGCATCGACTATGGCGCAGGAACATCAAAAAGGTTACCCGCCATTACATCGAAACCGGTGTCTTGGGCGGATATGAAACGGTAGGGATCAAGGATAAAATGCTCGATGGCAAGCCAATTCCGATGTTCGAGGACACGGAATTGAAGGAGCAGCCCGACAGCATCTGCCTTGAACGGCACATGGAGATAGCCGGAAAAAGGTTTGTTGTAAGCTCGGTGTTCCCCAAAACCGCTGCATTATTACCTACAGATAAGCTCCTCTCCTTAATCGATAAAGAACAGGAAAACGAACGAAATTCTTTTCAATAATTCAGTAGACTTCCGGCAAACTCTTCGGTATGCTTGGGATTGCGGAGCAATCCGCAACCCCAGCATTCCGTATCGGTTTGCCAAACGAAAGGGAGGCTTTTATGAAACAGGCAAACCCAAAATATACAATACTTTACGGCAGACTTAGCCAGGAGGACGAGCGAGACGGCGAGTCCAACAGCATTCAGAATCAAAGACTGATGCTGGAGAAATACGCCGCCGACAACGGCTTTGAAAGCACTATCTTCCTTTCTGACGATGGTTATAGCGGCACAAACTTCGACCGTCCAGGCTGGAACGAGGTGATGAGGCTGGTCGAAAGCGGCGAAGTGGCAACCGTCATCGTCAAGGATATGTCCCGGCTAGGAAGAAACTACTTACTGGTTGGGCATTACACCGAGATGGTGTTCCCCAGCAACGGCATCCGCTTCATCGCAATAAATGACAATGTGGACAGCCTCTACGGAGATAATGACTTCACTCCGTTCAAGAATTTGTTTAACGATTTCTACGCCAAGGATACCAGCAAAAAAATCCGTGCGGCCAAGAAAGCGCAGGCGGAACGCGGCGAACGAGTTGCAACCAGAGCCCCCTACGGGTACAAGAAAGATGAAAGCAATCCAAAGAAAAAGATTGTTCCCGATGATGATGTTGCCCCGATAGTACAAAGGATTTTCAACCTCTGTGTTGGCGGGAAAGGTCCCAGTCAGATTGCGAGGCAGCTAAAAAATGAGCAGGTTATGACGCCCGGAAACTACTATTACAATAAGACAGGTGTTCTTTTAACAGGCGTGGACACTACAAGGCCTTATGACTGGAGCGACACCACAATAGCCAGTATTCTGGAGGACGAAGTCTATCTTGGGCATACCATAAGCCTGCAATCCACCACGATATCCTATAAGAACAAGAAGCGGATTGAGCGTCCTAAAGCTGAGCAGTTACGCTTCGAAAACACCCACGAGCCACTGATAACTCAAGAAATATGGTCTATCGTGCAGGACATCCGCAAGCGAAAAAGGCGCAGGGCGAATATGGCTGAGCAAAATATGTTCTCCGGTCTGGTCTATTGCCTTGACTGTAAACAAACGCTGGTTCTCCATAGGGCACACACAATGGATGCCGTAAAGAACAATTTCATGTGCTCCACCTACAAGAAGCGCGGCAAGGAAAAGTGCACCGGTCACTACATCAGGGAGTATCAACTGGCGGCTATCATCCTTGACGACCTTCGGAGAGTAACCCACTTCGCAAGGCAGCAGGAAGCTCTATTCATCCAGTATATCAACCGGAAAAACAACGCCGAAACAAAGCGCGAAATTGACCGGCTCCAAAGAGAACTGGATGTTATGCGTCGGAGAGACAAAGAACTCAGCACCTTGTTCAAAAGAACCTATGAGGACAATGTGCTGGGACGAATCAACAACGAGCAGTTCCGGATGCTGTCTGACGACTACAATACAGAACAAAAAAGTCTGAAGGAAAGAATTCCTCAGACGGCGGAGCGAATCCAGAAGCTACAGGCTTCCGTTGCAAATGTTACCCGCTTTATCGATAAAGCAAGACGGTATACCGAAATTAACGAACTAAGCGGTGAGCTGCTGAACCTGTTTATCGAGAAAATTGAGGTCGGCGAACGTGGGGAACGATACTCCAGAACTGCAGAACAGGAAATCATAATCCACTATCGTGACATCGGTGTCATCAGCGCATTCGCAGAAGAAGCCGAGAAAATAGCCGAACAAAGGCAAAGGCAGACAGCTTGATCTGCTGTCTGCCTCAACCATTACCCATAGCTCACATTATATCCCTATGAACACGGGCATAAAACCACCGAGTTTTTATTTCATCTTAGTACATCATGTCTCCGCCCATGCCGCCTGGCATTGCCGGTTTTTCCTTCTCAGGCAGGTCTGCAACCACGCCTTCCGTAGTAAGCAGCAGTGCTGCAACGGAAGCCGCATTCTGAAGCGCTGATCTTGTAACCTTTGTCGGGTCAACTATTCCGGCCTGAATCATGTCTAAGTATTCTTCTTTCAAAGCATCGAAACCGATTCCCGGCTTGCTGGCCATAACCTTCTCAATTACCACTGAGCCTTCAAGCCCTGCATTCTCGGCAATCTGTCTGACAGGCTCTTCCAATGCCCTCTTGACTATCTTGATGCCTGTTTTTTCGTCCCCTTCTACTCCGGCAATCAGTGCATCCACAGCGGGTATTGTGTTTGCAAGTGCAGTTCCGCCTCCTGCTACTATACCTTCTTCAACTGCTGCCCTTGTTGCTGCAAGAGCGTCCTCTATTCTGTGCTTTCTTTCCTTAAGCTCTGTCTCTGTAGCAGCACCGACCTTTATTACCGCAACGCCGCCGGAAAGCTTTGCAAGCCTTTCCTGGAGTTTTTCCCTGTCGAAGTCGGAAGTAGTCTCTTCTATCTGTGCTTTAAGCTGTTTGATTCTGTCTTTGATTGCCTTCGGATCTCCGGCACCGTCAACAATAATTGTATTCTCTTTCTGAACCTTGACCTGTCTTGCTCTTCCAAGCTGGCTCAGTTTTGTTTCCTTAAGCTCCAAGCCCAATTCTTCGGATATAACCTGGCCATTTGTGAGTATTGCTATATCTTCCAGCATTGCCTTTCTTCTGTCTCCAAAGCCAGGAGCCTTTACCGCCACGCAGGTGAAAGTGCCTCTGAGCTTGTTGACTATTAATGTTGACAAGGCTTCTCCTTCAACATCCTCAGCAATAATGAGAAGCTTCTTTCCTTGCTGGACTATCTGCTCAAGAATCGGAAGCAGTTCCTGTACATTTGAAATCTTCTTGTCGGTAATAAGTATATATGGATCATCCAGTACAGCTTCCATTTTCTCAGTATCAGTAACCATATATAATGAGATGCAGCCTCTGTCAAACTGCATGCCTTCTACCACATCAAGTGTTGTTCCGAAGGTGTTGGATTCTTCAACAGTAATAACGCCATCCTTGCCTACCTTTTCCATAGCTTCGGCAATAAGTTCACCTATTGTCTCATCTGCAGCGGAAATGGAAGCAACCTGTGCAATAGCCTCTTTGCTCTCGATGGGCCTCGAATTCTTTTTGAGCTCTTCTACTGCCGTATCAACCGCTTTGTTGATACCTTTCTTTATTATCATTGGATTTGCGCCTGCTGCAACGTTCTTGAGCCCTTCTCTGATGATTGCCTGCGCAAGAAGTGTAGCTGTAGTTGTACCGTCTCCTGCTACATCATTTGTCTTGGTAGCAACTTCCTTAACAAGCTGTGCTCCCATATTTTCAAAGGGATCTTCCAATTCTATTTCCTTCGCTATGGTAACACCGTCATTAGTAATAACCGGTGAACCGAATTTCTTATCCAGAACTACATTTCTGCCCTTTGGTCCTAATGTTATTTTTACAGTATTCGCAAGCTGGTTAACGCCGCTTTCAAGTGCTCGTCTTGCATCCTCTGCAAATCTTATCTGTTTTGCCATCTATTTTCCCTCCTAATTATTCAATTACTGCCAAAACGTCGCTTTGTCTGACGATCAGATACTCATTGCCGTCCATTTTCACTTCTGTTCCGGCATATTTTGAGTATATGACCTTATCTCCTACTTTTAACTCCAGAGGAATTTTCTTGCCGTCAACCATTTCTCCGGAACCAACTGCAAGCACTTCGCCCTGCATCGGTTTTTCCTTTGCAGTACCCGGAAGCACTATACCGCTCTTGGTTGTTTCTTCATTTTCGATGACTTTGATGATGATTCTGTCGCCTAAGGGTTTGATATTCATGCATACTCCTCCTTAAAGTAATTACTTTAAACACTATGTATTTGTTATTATTAGCACTCACCTAGATTGAGTGCTAATTACACTTAATATAATAATTAAAGGAAAACATATTATCAAACTCCCAAATAAGCCAAAAACAGCAAATAATGATAATATTTCTCCAATACATTATATTATTTCAACATTACGCCTTATTTATACCGTTTTCTCAATATTATAAGGTATATTCAAGATACCGGATTCAAGCTTAAAAACCGTCGCATCCCATATCTCCAGCCCCGTGCCTTTTACTTCATAAATAGCATCAGTATTATCGGAAGGAATATCGCAGGCAGCATATTACCGACTTTCAGCTTCTTTATTTCCAGTAAATTTATGCCCATTCCCACAAGCAGGACTCCCCCTACGGCTGTCATCTCAGTAATTACCGCTTCACTGAGATATGGGGCAACGGATGACGCAAGTAAAGCTATGGAGCCCTGATACACCAAAACGGGCAGGGACGATAGTGCAACCCCTATTCCAAGAGTTGATGCAAAAACAACAGATATAGTTCCGTCCAATATAGACTTCATCAGCAGTATCTTGTGATCATTCATTAATCCGCTCTGCAGCGGTCCCATAATTGACATGGTGCCTACGCAGTATAAAAGGCTGGCAGTTACAAAGCCTTTTGAAAAGCTTCCTTCTCTTGAATTAAGCTTGTCTTGAACATAATCGCCTAAATCGTTCATTCTCTTTTCTATATCGATCCATTCCCCGATTACCGACCCGATAACGAGGCTGAATATTACAACCAGTGCATTTTGAGAATCAATCGCAAACGTCATGCCGAGTACCAGCGTAAAAAGCCCCAGAACTGACATGATGATATTACTGAAACGCTCAGATATTCCTTTCCTAAAAAAACTTCCTGCAATACCGCCTATAATTATTGCTCCCGCATTTGCAACAGTGCCTAACAAAATCAAAGTACGACCCTCCCCAAATTCATAATGTGAATAATAATGTTCTAAATGTTCTTATCCGGATTGATTTTCTGCAGCCTCGCATAATAAAAAAGGTACTCCTGTGCAAAGCCCGCCAGATCCCCGAACTTCTCCGCCGCAAAGTCACGGATTTCCTTCATTTTGACATCCTTTCCAAGGAAGAAGTACTCGGTAACCCTTTTAACCCATACATCCACCGGATAGGCTTCATATTTCTGCATGGAAAAAAGCATTATGCAGTCCGCCACTTTGGGGCCCACTCCCGGTATCTTCATAAGCTCCTCCCTGGCTTTATTCATATCCAGAGAAGAGATTTCCTCAAGCCTTATATCCCCCATATTTACCATTCTTACAGCCTGATATATGTATTTGCACCTGAATCCTGCCCTGCACAGGGATAATTCCTCCAAACCCGCCTCCTGCAGCTCTGAAGGAGTTGGAAATGCATAATAAGCCCTTCCTTTGTACTGAACCTTCCTGCCGTACATTTCAGACAGCAGGCCGACGCTTCTTGATATCATCGGTATACTGTTGTTTGCAGATATGATATATGAAATCAGGAGCTCCCAAGGCTCCTGCTTCAGTATCCTTATACCTTTTCCATGCTTTATGGCCATATCAAGTACAGGGTCCTTTGCCAGCTCCTTTTTTATAGCACCATAATCTCTTCCAAAATCAAAATAGTCAAACCAGATTTCCTGAAAATCCTTAAGATTCGTATTATCAAAAATCACGATTCCCTTTTCATAATCGGATCTGACATTAAGAACCTTACCAAAGGCAATTCCGGTATAGCTTCCGTCCTCTTCCTTTGTCCAGCGGAAGCATTGTCCGCATTCAAATATGTGCCCGGCATCGAAGTCTTTTACATCTTCAAGCTTTAAGCCATTTTCTAATTCAGTGATTTTCATATAGATACTCCTTTAGCTATGTCGTTATAGCCTTCACTGTTACGTTTATACTTAATACATTTATACCTGTCATGTATTCTATTTCTTCCACCAGTTTTTTCTGCAGCTCCACAATCATAAGGTCAATTCTTGTAATCAACTTGATGGATAAATCAAGGTCAATGATTATACCATCAGGCTTGTTCTCTATTCTGACTCTCATTATCTTGTTTATTCTCTCCACCTTTGATACACAAATGCTGATTATCTGAACAAGTGCGGCTTTAGAAAGCTCATATTTACCCAGATAACTGAAGGTAGGCCTGATAATCGTCTTTTCGACCATACCGGAAAACCTGCCCTTCTTGCTGAATATCTTAAGGGAATCAATAAAATAACCTGAGAAGTCCTTTTTAACCTCGAAGGTAGGCACCGGAATTACGTGTTTACCGTCTTCCCTGCGTGATTTTTGGGCCAGTTCTATTTCCTTTTCCGTGGATACATCTTCTATATACAGTACCTCATGCAGTTCGGGAAGCTCCAGCACCTGACATATTTCCCTGACCATTTTAAGGGATGTACCGAGTATAAGAAGTCTTTCCGGATTTATCTCTTTTAAAGCATTCTTAACATTTTCCCTATGTTCAGGGTCATTGAAAAGCGCTCTTCTAACCGATGCTATGCGGGTTCTTTCCCTTTTTGCCGATTGGCCTGCTATAACCCTCGTACCGCCTATCAGTAATCCGTCGTCTATTATATATCCTATGTCTCTGTCTTTTGCAACTATAAATGCCTTGTAGCTTTTCCCGGTACCGCTTTGACCAACAAGTGCATAAACCTCCACGGTCACACCCCCAACACTTTTAGAATGGTTTTTCGTATAAGTATTATTCTATCATATTTAGAAGAATTTAAAACAAAAAAAGACATGGAGACACGCGAAACGTCCCCATGTCCGTTTTCTTATTTTCCTTTAGCCGGGAAAACCTTCCCCAGTAATACAATCATTGCAAAAAATACAGAAATAACTATAAATATTCCAAGCATTCCAAGCCCCATAACCTTAAGGCTCTCAAAAAATACATCCATATTCTTTTTCCACCTCTTTACCCTTTATCAGAACTCTATTTAACCAGTGCAAGTATCAGGCCTCCGGCAATTATTGAACCGATCTGTCCAGCCACATTTGCACTAACCGCCTGCATCAATATGAAATTCGTAGGATCGGCTTTCTGGGCTTCCCTTTGTATTACCCTGGATGACATTGGAAAAGCCGATATCCCTGCCGCTCCAACCATAGGATTAATTTTGTTTTTTGTGAACAGATTCAGGAACTTGGCAAACAACACGCCTCCGGCAGTATCAAATATAAAGGCGACAAGTCCCATGGAGATAATCTTTATGGTATCAAAATTAAGAAATCTGTCTGCTGACATCGTTGATCCGATAGTAATACCAAGCAATATTGTAACCAGGTTTGCAAGTTCGTTTTGTGCGGATTTTGCAAGCCTGTCCGTAACACCGCATTCCCTGAGCAGATTACCAAACATCAGAAAACCTACAAGGGCTACGCTGACAGGAGCTACCAATCCTGCTATCACTGTAACGATTATCGGGAACAATATCTTGACCTTTTTTGATACTGAACGCTCCTCGTAGGGCATCCTTATCTTTCTTTCCTCCAAAGTTGTAAGCGCCCTTATAACCGGAGGCTGAATAATCGGCACCAATGACATATATGAGTATGCAGCAACCGAGATAGGTGCCAGCAAGTGTTCGGCAAACTGTGTCGCCACATATATGGAGGTAGGCCCGTCCGCTGCTCCTATTATTCCTATGGATGCCGCTTCCTTAAGACTGTAACCCATTAATGCAGCCATCGACATGGTGAAGAATATTCCGAACTGTGCTGCCCCGCCGAAAAGAAGCATTTTAGGATTAGTCAGAAGCGGGCCGAAATCTATCATTGCTCCCACCGCTACAAATATCAGAAGCGGAAAGAGCTCCGATTTGATACCTGCCTCATACAAATCAAGCAGAGGAAGCATCCCTCCCGTTTCAAAAACCAAAGGTATATTTGCCATTATTGCCCCAAAGCCCATAGGCAGAAGCAAAACCGGCTCATATTCCTTCGCAATGGCCAGATAGATAAGTGTACCTGCTATCAGCAGCATGACAACATTACCCAGCTCAAGAGACTTGATACCTACCAATAAACTTTCCATAATAAACCTCTCTAATCATGTAAATATTAGTACTTCTAATCATGTAAATATTAGTACTTATGTAAATGCAATAAATATTATATACTCTAATAGAAAAGCCCGCAAATATAAAAACACACATTTGCGAGCTTTTGGGCGTTCAATCTGCATATTCTCTAAATTTGCGCCGAGTTAAGGCTTATATCTTATAGAACCTGTATAATCCTACTTTTTCTTCTTTTTAAGATCCTCCCGCTCTTTAAGCAGATACGATATTGTGAACAAGCTTTCGCTTAAGTGAACGTTCTCAATAATGACGTCACTGTTCAGCTTTAGGTCGACAGGCGCAAAATTCCATATCCCCTTTATTCCGCAGTTCACCAGTGTTTCCGCTATCTTCTGCGTTCCTTCCTTGGGTGTGCATAGAATAGCTATCTCTATGTCATTTTCTTTAATGAAGCTTTCTACCTCATCAATGGGCAGGACCTTGTGACCTTTCACGTCATCCCCTATTTTTTTGGGGTTATTGTCAAACAGACCATACAAAATGAAACCGCTTTCTTCAAAGTATGTGTAATTTGCTATAGCTCTTCCGACATTACCTGCGCCAATTATGATAGTTCTATATGTCCTGCTCAGGCCAAGTATATTTCCAAGCTCATTATACAATTCTTCCACATTATAGCCATATCCCTGCTGTCCGAAGCCTCCGAAGCAATTCAAGTCCTGTCTTATCTGAGAAGCGGTAAAACCTGTTATCCTGCTAAGCTCCTGTGATGATACTCTCCGTATGTCATGGTGCAATAAATCTCCTAGATACCTATGATACTTGGGAAGACGTCTGACCACTGCCATGGATATGTCGCTGAATCTCTCCATACTATCTACCCCTAACTCTTAAAATTGAATCAACTGTGTGGTGAAAAGTTGATAATCGATTGTGCTTTATCGTTTACTTAATAGTTTGGTAAATTAATTTTATTATATACTAATATTGTTGTCAAGAAATTACAGGTATTACCACATTTTTGAATATTATTGAACTATGTACAAATCCTGTTCATTTCTGATAGAATAATTATTGTGCTATTGATATATTATCAGCGGAGGTTATTTATGATAATTCTTTCTTGCAAAAATATAAATAAAAGCTATGGAATAGACGTTATTCTTGAAGATGTTACCTTTACCGTACAAGAAAATGAAAAAGTCGGCATTGTAGGCGTAAATGGATCAGGTAAGTCAACCCTTCTCAAGATTATTGCCGGTGACATCGAAAAGGAGTCCGGGGAAATATTCATAGGCAGGAATATCAGCATCGGATACATGTCCCAGGATTTCAGCTTTGAATCCAATAGCACAGTATATGATGAACTGCTGACTGTTTTTGCCCGGCTTATTCAAATGGAAAAGGACCTTCGCTCCCTGGAGATCAGAATCAGCAGCCTGGGAAGCTCCGCTGACAAGGAAATTGCAGAGCCCCTGCTTAGGTCCTATGCAAATTTGCAGGAAGAATACAAAAACAGCAACGGTTTTGGTTATAGAAGCCAGATAAAGGGTGTGCTTAAAGGGCTGGGGTTCTCGGAGGAGGATTACGGCAAGCCTGTTTCCTTACTCAGCGGAGGGCAGAAGACAAGGATTGCACTGGGTAAGATCCTTCTGCAGAATTTTAATATACTGCTTTTGGACGAACCGACCAACTATCTTGATATAGAGTCTGTGGAGTGGCTGGAGGAATACCTTAAGAACCTTAAATGTACGGCGCTTATAGTATCCCACGACCGCTACTTCCTGGACATGGTGACTGACAGGACCTTTGAAATAGAAAACAAAACCCTTAAAGAATATGACGGCAATTACTCCAAATTCATTGAGAGAAAACAGCAGCTCAGAGAAATGCAATTAAAGGATTATGCCGAACAGCAGAAGGAAATCGCCCGTCAGGAAGCAATAATAGCAAGATTCAGACAATACAACAGGGAGAAGAGCATAAAGCAGGCGGAAAGCAGGGAAAAAGCCCTCAACCGTATCGAAAGAATTGAGAAGCCCGATGCCCCCGTAAAAAATATCGGACTCAAATTTGAACCGTCTGTCAGAAGCGGAAATGATGTCCTTACTGTAGAAAATCTGGAGAAATCCTTTGATGCACTGCTCTTCAGGAATGTGAGCTTTGATATTAAACGGGGCGAAAAGGCCGCGCTGCTTGGCCCCAACGGAATCGGCAAAACCACCATCCTTAAGATAATAACAGGCGCATTAAAGGCGGATTCCGGCTATGTAAGGCTGGGGGCCAATGTTAATGCAGGCTTTTATGACCAGGAGCAGGAAAGCCTGAATTACAGCAATACGGTAATTGATGAGATATGGGATGAATACCCCCATTTGAACCAGACAGAACTGCGTACAAAACTGGCTGCATTTCTGTTCCAGGGAGAGGACGTATTCAAGGAAATCAGCAAGCTCAGCGGCGGTGAAAGAAGCAGGGTCGCTCTTTTGAAGCTTATGCTGTCCAAAACCAATTTCCTGCTTATGGATGAGCCTACCAACCACTTGGACATTATATCAAAGGAAGTACTGGAAAATGCGCTGATGAACTACTCGGGGACAGTGCTGCTTGTTTCCCATGACAGGTATTTTCTGAACAAGGTTGCCACCAGGATCATTGAATTGAGGCAGGAGGGCTGCCTGCAGTACAACGGCAATTACTCCTATTACTTATCCAAGAAGAAGCAAATGGAAATCAGCACGGCCGGCCGGGAGGCAGAGGATTCCGAGACAGCCACTGTCAATAAGAATGATTGGCTGAAGCAGAAGGAAGAAAAATCAAATCTGCGAAGGCAGCAGAAGAGGCTTGAAGCTGTTGAAGCAGAAATTGAGCAATGCGAAAAACGTATAGCGGAGATCGATGATTTGATGAAGCTTCCGGAAGTATTCACAGATCATATAAAATGCCAGGAGCTGCATGATGAACAAGATCGGCTTAAGAAGAAGCTTGATTCCCTGTATGAAGAATGGAGCGAGCTCAGTGAATAAAAAAATGCGACTGTTGTCGCATTTTTTCTATAGATTCCCTATTATCGCTTTCACCATTTCGTTGGTAGAAGCGGTTCCACCCAGGTCGGGGGTTACATATCTGCCTTCTTTCAGTACCTTTGCCACAGATTTGTATATCCTGTCAGATGCCGCTCTTTCCCCAAGCCGTTTAAGCATCATGGCTCCGCACATAATACAAGCCGTGGGATTGGCAATTCCTTTGCCCACCAGGTCAGGGGCCGTTCCGTGAGTTGCCTCATATACTGCAGATTCTGCACCTATATTGGCACCGGCCACTACCCCTAGCCCGCCTACGAGTCCTGCACAAAGCTCGGATACCAAATCTCCGTATAAATTGGGCAGAACAATTATATCAAACTCCTCCGGATGCATAACAAGCTTCATGCAGAGGTTTCCGGCTTCCATTTCATTATATTCAATATCAGGGTATTTGCTTGCTATATGCCTTACACTGGAAAGGAAAAGCCCGTCTGTAAGCTGCATTATGTTTGCCTTATGTACGCTGGTAACCTTCTTCCTCTTTTCCTTTACCGCATAGTTAAAGGCAAAGGAGGCTATCCGTTCCGATGCATGCCTGGTAATAAGCTTGACGCATTCAGCCGCATCAGTGCCTACCATGTGTTCAAATCCCATATATACATCCTCAGTGTTTTCTCTGAAGACCACGATATCAACATTTTCATACCTGGATCTTACTCCCTCAAATGACTTTATTGGCCTGATGTTGGCATACAGGTTAAGCTGCTGCCTTAAACTAACGTTTACACTTCTGAAGCCTCCGCCTATATGTGTCATAACCGGGCCTTTCAAAGCTATCTTGTTTTCCTCAATTGACCTTACTGTATCTTCAGGCAATGGATTCCCATACTTCTCCAATGCAATCTGGCCTATATGCTTCGTTTCCCATTGTATGTCGACTCCTGCCGCTTCAACGACCTTGACTGCAGCATTGGTTACTTCAGGCCCTATTCCATCTCCCGGTATAAGTGTAGCTCTATACATTATATTCGCCTCCGTATTTAATCCAGATTTAATATCATTCTATATCACTTCTGTCTTTATGCCAAGACCCTCTTCTATTTCTTTGAAATGCCTCCCCAGCAGATCCCTGCCCGATGCGTCAAACATTATTCCGGGCAGCAGCAGCACCTGAGGCAGTTGTTCTGCTTCGGACATATGGGCTTCAATATCACTTAGAGTAAGAAGGCCGGCACACATAATATTCCCGCCGAAGTACCTGTTCCTGACTGCTTCAATACTCATACCCTGCCTTTGGGGAATGCAGCCTGTCAATAAATCACAGGCCAATTCCGAAGTCAGGATAAGGCAGCGGGTCCCCCTGTTTCTTAATATTCCCTTTTCTATTCCCTTTATTGTATCAGGATGAATGTCATAATTAAAAACCAGCCCTGAGGGAGCCTTCGCCCTCTTGCCCATAACCGTATGCATGGGTTCTCCATTCCTCAGCACCTCAAGCTCAGGAGACTCTTCTTTGAATATCCGCCAGAATGCGTCCACTCTTGATACTGCTTTTCTGTCGTTTATCCGCAGTATCCTGTCACCCTTTATAATCCCCGAGTCCCATGCCGGTGAATTACGCAGCACCCCGAGAACTTCAGCATGAGTATCCTTTATTCCGGAAGGTTCAATGATAACAGGCACATCCACACTTCTTTCCAGATCGGCAACAAACTCCTGCAGACTGCTCATGATATCCTCCGGAGGCAAAACACCCTTTGTGAACCTTGTGAAGCCGGGCATAAAAATCCTTACGGTTGATGCACCATTTCTGCCGAGAAAAAGAATTGTTTCCCTAATATCCTCCCATCCGACCAGATGGGGCATAGCGACTATACTGCCGCTGAAGCTTATATCATAATCCTTAAGCTTCCTTACTGCAGCAACTGCCGAATCATGGGTTTTACCCCTGTATAGCTTTTCCCTTCCCTGAGTACTGCTGCTGTTCAGCGAAATATTCAGCTCAATGCCTTCTATGCGCTTAAGCTCGGCTAATATTGTTTCATTCAGGTGTATTCCGCTGGTAGTAATCTGTATGGCAGTTTCGCGATACTTAAGCCTGATGCTTTGCAGTATCTCAATAATATCTTCACGAAGGAAGGGCTCTCCCTCACATATACGGGTAGCTGATTCCCCTATTACAATCTTGTCTGATTCATCCAGAAACTCTATCAGTATATCAATCTGTTCCCTGCTCAGCTTATCAACATAATAAGCGTCTATCCCGCCGGGATTCTGCAGATGGCTGCAAAAAACACAGGCGGTGCTGCAATTGGAGGTCAGCACCAGAATATTGTCCTTGCTTGCGGCTTCCAGCAACAGATTAAAGGGAGCCGGTTTCATAATACCCACCCCCTTTTATTCCAATGACAGATTCGGTATTGCGTTAAGTGTAAAATCTGATCTTGTGCCGTTTATATATCTGTAATATGCAGCACAGCCAATCATTGCCGCATTGTCGGTGCATAGTATGGGTGAAGGATAAATCACCTTTATTCCGGCTTGCTCTCCTCTTTGCTTCAGCAGTTCCCTAAGCCTGCTGTTTGAGGCGACGCCCCCTGCCAGCACAGCATACTCTGATTTTCTATCCAGTGCGGCTTTTATGAGCTTGGCAGACAACACATCCGTAACGGCCTCCTGAAAGCTTGCTGCAATATCTGCCGGATTTACTTCTTCATTTTTCATTCTTTTTGAGTTCAAATAGTTCAGGACGGCAGATTTTAAACCGCTGAAGCTGAAATCATAGCTTCCCTCTTCTAAGAAGGCTCTAGGAAAATCAATGACTCCACGGTTACCGGAAGCAGCAAGTTTGTCAAGCAGCGGCCCCCCGGGATAACCGAGTCCCAGAGCCCGGGCTATTTTATCAAAGGCTTCGCCTGCTGCGTCATCACGTGTCCTGCCCAAAACTTCATAGCTTGTATATCCTACAACATTCACAATATGGCTGTGCCCTCCCGATGCTACAAGACAGATGAAGGGAGGTTCCAGCTCATTATGCTCTATATAGTTGGCAGCTATATGACCTTCTATATGGTTTACACCTATAAAAGGAAGACTGCTGCTGAAAGCAATGGCTTTGGCTGTAGTAAGCCCAATAAGCAGTGCTCCTACAAGGCCGGGCCCGCAGGTTGCCGCTACTGCGTCCAAATCCTTCAATGCCACTCCTGCCGATAGTAATGCTTCATCAATAACCGGGCTGATGTTATCCAGATGCTTCCTGGATGCGACCTCCGGAACCACTCCTCCGAACCTCTTGTGTATGTCTATCTGGCTTGATATGATGTTTGACAGGACCTCCCGCCCATTTCTTACAACGGCGGCGGAAGTCTCATCACATGAGGTTTCAATAGCCAGTATCTTTATATCCTTGTTCATTATGCGGCACTCCTTGCTCCTATTCTATAGTCAAAGAAGTAATATTCAAATCAGCATTTATTTCCAAGCTCCTCACAGCATTTCCGTAGTTTTTTGAAATGTATTCCTTCTCGGAGCTTCTAAGTATTCTGTCATTATTTATATTTATCGAAGATATTTCGTAATTATCTATTACAATGCGAATGTCAGCATCTTCAGGCAGCCTGAGCTTTACCGATGAAGCATTTGCATCTATCCTGACCTCTCCGTCTTTTTCATTGAATCCCGTCAGGTCAATAACCAGCTTGGATGCATCAGCATCAATATCCATAATATCAAAACCCAGGTTTCCCGCTCCGTAAATGTCCGCACTGCTTGCGTCCGCATTCAGCTTGAATTTGTCTGCAGGCACCTTGTTTTGTTCATTAAAATACATCCTTGCCGATGAGGCATTCAATTCAGCATCAATACTATTTACCTGCATACGGCTCATATCCAGCCTGATATCCGAAACGTCAGCCTTTACCTCAACCTCCAGGGGCAGCTTATCAGTGACCTTTACATCCCAATTATTCACGGCCTTTCCAAAGTTGTACCCTTCCAGCCTGTTCCTGATGCTGATCTCATCTTCATCCACCTTTAACTCAGGTTTTAATGCTTTAGAGCTGTATGAGAATTTCACTTCAACAAGGTTTTCATCCGTACTATCCAATACCGCCTTTGCCATATCCATTTCCAGGTTCAGCTCCATGGGCTGTTCCTTACCGTACTTGTCGCTCATTTCCACGGTTTCTCTGTGCTCCTTCAATGTACCGGCAACCATGCTTCCTGCATTATCGAATTCAAATACGCAGGCTGTAAGCAATACCATTACTGCTGCAGCCAGCACAACCAAAAGTATCCTTCTAGACATTTGGGACCTGCTTTCCGGCTGTGGGAGCTCCGAGTCTGGTATCAAAAGCAACACCTACGGCATAAGCAACCAATGCAAAGTACGCCAGCCATCCCAATACAGGAATTATTTTCAAAACATATACAAGCAGCACCCCTACCATAAGGTTGATGAACAGCGCATTATTGCCTTCACTCTGACCGGTCAGCCTATGGCCTATGGCAACTTCAATTGCTACCATGCCTATAAAGATAACCAGTATAAATGCTATGAATATGAACGGTATGAATATTATCCCTATCAGGGTTATCGCCAATAGTATCGATAGTATAATGGATGAAGGTATAAACAGCATCATAATCACAAAGCCTATGGCAAATCTCCTTCCCGGCCTTGACCTGCTTTCCTCCGACATCAGCCTTACCCTTCCCGGGGCAATAAGTATTGCAAGGCATGAAAACGCATATATTGCAACCAGGCCTATCATATCTACGTAGGATACCCTGGGAATCCAACCATCATGCTTCTTTACATTAAAAGGCGCATTGATGTCCGCTATCTCACCTCTTATGACTCCGGTGGGGGATTTATCCACTCCTCCCAGTATTCCGACTGCATCTCCGTTTATTATCCCGCCGTCCTTTACGGATACCTCCCCAAAGACTGCTACAACATCCCCATCTATAGTCCCTGAGACTGACATATCTCCGAATATTGTCACCGCATTTCCCGTCAGATCTCCATTAACAGCCACATCCCCGAATAATGCAACAACATCTCCGTTAACAGTAACTCCCGCAGGAATCTCTATATCATTAAATATCGCTACTTTATCCTTATTATCCACATTGATTTCAAAGGCGCAAAGCATTACCGCCATCAGCATCAGACCTGCCAACAATGCTGCTTTTTTTCTCCCTTTCATATAAATACCTCCTAATTCTCTTGCAGTTTACGCCTGTATGCGAAAAACACATTAATAGCCATAAATGACAGTACTATCAATGTAACACTCGTTATATAGTCTCTGAGCAGGACATTTCTCATAACCAGAATCTTCCCCAGCAGCATTGAAGCCGTAACAACTACCTCTCTCAGAATACCGGAAACCACGTTGAAACCATATAGAAGAACATTATTGGCGGCAATAATGATTCCGCTTTCTCTTATCAAGGGCATTATTACATATGCCGCCATATTCCATCCGAAAACCATGAGCCCAAGTACTGAAAGCAACCAGAAAGCAACTATTTTGGGATTCGTTGAGTATGCTCTCCTGCTTATAATCCCCTCCATTACTCTGGACTCAAACCCGGCAGGCACTTCTATTTCAGGAAGCTCCTCCAAAGTATCTATGGCATTCCTGAGTATCTCAAATTCTTCAGCACAGCGGTTGCATTTCTCGTTATGCCTTATTATCATTTCTCGCTCCAGTTCACTGATATTGCCGTCGAAATACTTCATGACCAAACTATTTATTTCCTGGCACTGCATACTTTTCACGCTCCTTTTCCCTGCTGATCAATTCTTCCTTAAGCATTTGCCGGGCTCTGTAAAGCCTGTTTTTTACTATGGTAAGGGATTCACCCGTAATATCCATTATTTCCTGATAGGATAGGTTCCTGTGATGGAATAGTATCAGAAATTCCCTATATTTATCCGGCAGTTTCATTATGGCATCCTGCACCAGCTTTTGATTCTCTTTCCTTATGTATTCCTCTTCCGGAGTGTCTTTTCCGTCCTTGATTTCAAATACTTCATCTATAGGAACCGTTTCTGCTTTTCTTTTCCTAAGGCTGTCTAAACAAAGATTCGTTGTAACCTTCAAGGCCCAGGTTATGAATTTGTATTCGGGATTGTATTTGGACAAGGAATTATACATCCTGATAAATGCCTCCTGCGACACATCCTCAGCTTCTTCCCTGTTTCCCATCATCCTGAAAGCTGTGTTGTATATGGCTTTCTTGTACCTCTCTATAAGCACCTCGAAAGCATTTACATCTCCAGCCAGGCATCGGTTCACTATTTCAATGTCAGAGGCAATCAAACTCATCTCACCTCGCGTCTCACGTCCCGTGTCGCGTGTCTCGCATCTCTAAATATATATACGCACCTGAAAAAAAATTGTCTGAAATAACTTGATAGTGTTTATGACAATTCATTCCACATTATTACCGCATCTTCACCGGTGTCTGCATAATAACCTTTTCTTGTTCCGCTGTCCTTAAAGCCCAGCTTTTCATAAAGCTTCCGTGCAGCAATATTTGAAGCTCTTACCTCCAATGTAATATGCTCCGCCTTGTTTTCCTTTGCCGTCCGGAGCATCTCCTTTACCAGCTTTTCCCCTATCTTGCGCTCCCTGAATTCGGGATGTACAGCAATATTTGTTATATGTGCCTCATCCAGTATGATCCACATTCCTCCATAGGCTGCAACCTTACCGTTCACCCTGGCCACAATATATCTGGCAAGATTGTTCTTCAGCTCTGATTCAAAGGATTCCCGGGACCATGGCGAAGTAAAGCTCAGGTTCTCTATTTCAACAACCTGGTCAATATCATCCAAGCTCATGCTTTGGAACTCCACCTTGTTCTTTTTCTCATATTCCGCTTCTGCCTGGGACTTCCTGATATAGGTAAGCCTGAAAGAATCGTAGGTATCAAAGGAACCCTTATTATACATTTCCAAAGCCATCCTTGCACAGGAGGAGGCTCTTGGCAGCAAGCTGCCTGCGGGTGCCGTATTATACTCTTC
>DAOLPD010000014.1:29621-30992 GCA_035417425.1 Bacillota bacterium | reverse complement strand
CCACCTTCTGTCTCTGTGCCAGAAGGTATGCGGATTTGGTGGTTCTGATACCCTCCACCACCATTCTTGTGCCTCTAATCACTTCTTCTACTGATTTGCCCTGTCCGATAGCTATTCCTGCCCTTCTGTTCCTGCTGTGCATGCTTGTACAAGTAACTATCAGGTCTCCTATACCTGACAAGCCGTTGAATGTGCTCCTGCAAGCCCCCAGGGACTCTCCCAGCCTTGCCATTTCAACTATGCCCCTGGTCATAACCGCTGCTTTTGTATTGTCACCCAATTCAAGCCCGTCAATAATCCCTGCACCCAGGGCGATTATGTTTTTTAATGCCCCGCCCAGTTCAACCCCGATAATATCCGGATTTGTATATACTCTGAATAGCGGACTCATAAATATATCCTGTATATACTCAGCCACTGCTCTTTTTTGAGATGACGCAACTACGGCGGTAGGAATGCCTCTGGCCACTTCTTCCGCATGGCTGGGGCCCGAAACTACAGCCACTTCATTTTCAGGCATAAGCTCATTTATAATCTCGGACATTCTTAGCAGTGTAACGTTTTCAATACCCTTTGCCAGGCTGACAATAATCTGCTTCTTTGATGAAAACTCCTTTATTTTTTTGCACGTATCCCTCATTGCATGGGAAGGAGCAGCGATAATGATTATTTCACTCCCGCTGCAGCAGTATTCAATGTCAGAGGATACAAGAATATTTTCCTTTAATGTCACCCCCGGCAGATAAGCAGGATTTTCCCTTGTGTCCCTTATTTTTTCAATCAATTCATTGTCCCTTGCCCAAAGCCTGACATTAAATCCTTTTCCTGAAAGCAGCACCGCTACGGCTGTCCCCCAGCCGCCGGCACCAATTATTGAAATATTGTTGCTCATCCTTTGCCCTCCTGCCCTGTTATCTTCTTTTGTCCAAATTTGGATTCCGTAACTTTAAGCAGCCTTTCAATGTTTGACCTATGTTTGAATATGGCCACTGACGACAGAATCAAACTGAAGATTATGTATTCCAACGGTTTCTGTGTTATTATCATTGCTATGGGATATATTGTCACTCCCACTATTGATGCCAGAGAAACATATCTGGTGGTGATAATAACTATAATTCCGACTATTAATATCATGACTACCATTAAAGGGTCTATAGGCAGCATCAGTCCAATTGTTGTTGCAATGCCTTTGCCGCCCTTTCCGCCCAGAAGAATGGGCCAATTGTGGCCGGCAACCACGAATATGCCCGCAAGTATTTCCCCATAGCTCCCGCCTAAATATCTTCCGATAAGTACAGCTGCAGTACCCTTAAGCACATCTCCTAAAAAAACAATAACAGCCGGCTTTGCGCCCAATACCCTGAAGAC
>DAOLPD010000014.1:0-29611 GCA_035417425.1 Bacillota bacterium | reverse complement strand
TCCGCTGCCGTGCTCTCTGATGTCTATTTTCCCGAAAGCCCTTGATACCAGGTACGCCGTTGCTATATTACCCATCAGGTATGCTATTATACTCACCAATACATATTTCATATGTTATAAGTACCCCCCTTTTTTCTACTCCCTCTCCCTCAATAAAAACCTTATCGGAGTCCCTTCAAAGCTGAAGGCTTTTCTGATTTGATTCTCCAGATACCTTTGATATGAAAAGTGCATCAGGGAGGGCTCATTTACAAAAAGTGCAAAGGTTGGCGGTTTTATTGAAACCTGTGTGGCATAGTATAACTTAAGCCTTCTTCCTCCTGAAACAGCAGGCTGATTAGTCAGCACAGCTTCGTTTATCACATCATTCAGCATACCTGTGGTAATTCTCAGGGCATGCTGGTCGGATACATGATTAACCAGCTCCAGAACCTTGTTCACCCTCTGCCCTGTCAAAGCAGAGATAAAGAGAATGGGTGCATACTCCATAAAGGAAAGCTCATTTCTTATTTCCGCCTTATATTTATCTACGGTCTTGTCATCCTTTTCCACTATATCCCACTTGTTTACTATTATTACTGCAGCCTTTCCCTGATCGTGAATATAGCCTGCAATCTTGCTGTCCTGCTCACTTACGCCCTCTTTTCCGTCTATAAGCATAAGGCACACATCTGCCCTTTCAATGGCAGTGAGTGACCTGATAACGCTGTACCTCTCTATTGATTCGAACACCTTGCCCTTTTTTCTCATTCCTGCAGTATCAATAAATACATATTTGTCTTCTCCTATGGTAAAGGGAGTATCGATGGCATCCCTTGTTGTGCCGGGAATATCACTGACTATAACCCTTTGTTCTCCGAGTATCTTATTGACAAGTGAAGATTTGCCGACATTGGGCTTCCCCACGACAGCAACCTTTATTGTGTATTCATCATACATCTCTTCTTCCTCTGGGGATAGATTCTTGATTATTTCATCTAGCAGATCACCCAACCCCAAAGCCTGCCCGGAAGAAATCCCCATTGGCTCTCCCAATCCCAGGTTATAGAATTCGTATATATTGTCCTTATACTTCGGTGCATCAATCTTATTAACTGCCAGTATTATATTCTTACGGGTCCTTCGAAGTAAATTGGCCACCTCACGGTCGGAAGGGGTTATACCTTCCTGTCCGTCTACAAGGAATATGATAACTTCAGCAGTTTCTATAGCAACTTCAGCCTGCTGCTTCATCTGCTTCAGTATCAAATCCTCACTATACGGCTCAATCCCGCCTGTATCAATCAAGGTAAATTTCCTGTCCTGCCATTGGACCTCTGTATAAATCCTATCCCTGGTTACACCGGGATGATCTTCAACTATGGAAATCCTCTTACCTGCCAATTTGTTAAAAAGGGTTGACTTTCCGACATTGGGACGCCCTACTATTGCAACGATTGACTTTGCCAATATGCCCCACCTCCTGATACTAATCCATTAAATTGATATTATTTTATTAACGAGGTCACTGCCATCTTCTCTGCATATTGTGATTTTAACGCCAAGCTTCTTTTCCATCTCTTCAACAGTAACATCGTCAAGAAATATTTTCTCATCCTTTTTCAGCATGCAATCAGTTATGAATAAATCACTTCCAACATTCTTATCCTTAAGCTGATCAATTATGTCCTTACCTGTAAGAAGGCCGGCTACCTTCACACCGGGCCCGAAAAAATCGTTATTTATTGGGAAAATGCTTATTTTGAGGCCTTCTATACAGCTCTCAATTTCTGATGCCATCATTTTAAGATTTGGAGCGGCGTATTCTCCCGTTATTATGGAAATCAGCCTCGTTTTTTTACTATAACTATCAAGCTTTTTAAGGGACTCTTCTACCTCTCTGTTAAAAAGTACAATAAGGCCTACTCCGTTTTCAAGCTGCATAAAATCTTCATACTCCTCATATCCGGGCAGTTCCTCCCCTGATATAAGGAAGAATTCATCAGACAGGAATACGAATCTTGTATTCAGTTCGGACAGATACTTATCCTGCGCTTTTCTGACCATACTTATTATCGAAGCAGCTGATGCCCCGTCATATTCCGTAAGCTCATAAAGTCCTTGCCTGTATTTGGTTATACCTACAGGAACAACTGCTACACAGCTGACCTGGGGATGCAATCCTGCAAGATCCTCTAAAGTTTTTAAGAGGTTTTCTCCATCATTCACTCCCGGGCAAAGCACTATTTGTGCCTTAACCTCTATTTTTCCTTCCTTAAGCCTTTCGAGATAATCCATCAGCTTTCCTGCATTCTTGTTATTCAGCATGGTTCTCCTGAGCTCGGGATCCGTTGTATGCACCGATACGTTTATAGGGCTTATGTGATACTTAATTATTCTGTCTATCTCTCTTTCACTGAGGTTGGTAAGAGTCACAAAATTGCCCTGCAGGAAAGACAACCTTGTATCGTCATCCTTGAAATATAAGGTTTCTCTCATCCCGGAGGGCAGCTGGTCAATAAAACAAAAGATACATTTGTTATGACAAGACTTCGGCTTGTCAATAATTCCCTCAAAGACTATTCCTATATCTTCATCATACTCTTTTTCTACCTCATAAATCCATATTTCGCCATTGCCGTGCTCTATTTCCACTTCAAGAAACTCATCTGTAGTAAGGTATTTATATTCAAGAATGTCTTTAATTCTTGCGCCGTTTATGCTTATAAGCCTGTCACCTTTTTTTATGCCCAGTTCCTCTGCTATGCTTGAAGGACGTACTTCCACTATCTCTACGCCCGGATTCGCCAAATTCTTTTCCTCCCTTACATGCAAACCCATGATTCGCCAATAATTATACATAGTATTATATCATATCAGCTTCATATTATACTATAGTGTCTGTTATGGATATTGCATAAAATGAATGATGCGCAATATCTACATGTTTGTAAAGTACTCCGACTGTAGGGGAAGTATGTTCTCCTCACCTTCCAAAGCGGGGGATGCAAGGGGGTGAAGCCCCCTGCCGATAAAGGAAGGTGCTCAGGATGCTTGCATCCGTCGAAGATATCTTCCCCACGTCGGTATTTGCATATCCTTTACATACAAGGCAGTATTCTGAAGAATGCATAACCAAGCAAGAGCTTGTATAGTATAGCAGGGCACACTTTTATGATTTTGGCAACAGGCCTCTGATATGGCTTTGGTAAAAAGTTCGTGAAGCCGGCATGGAGGCCGGCTTAGGTGTCTCGGGCCATGGAGGGCCTTTTGACACCGGTAGAACTTTTCCAAAGGTTAAGCAAACTTCAGTTATGTCGCATTCTAATTCTGATGTGCAATAAAAAGGATACTTTGCCGAAATATCCTTTTACTCATTTAAATTCACATGTTCACTTGTTACTGTATGAATGATGCGCTCACATATATTTGTCACATGATCGCATATTCTTTCAAGATACCTGCTTATAAGAAGAAAATAAATAGCCTGATGTACCGTCCTGGGATCCTCCATCATAATAAACAGTAGTTCCCTGAAAATTTGTTTATACAACCCGTCTACCTCATCATCAAGCTTTGCAACTTCACGGGCTTGAGAAGTATCCAGATGTACATATGCATCTATGGCTCCTTTTACCATTCTTACTGCAATTTCTGCCATCCTGGGTATATCTATAAGCTCTTTAATATACTTTTCATGCTGAAGCTTAATTGTTATTTTTGCAATATCCACTGCATAATCTGCTATCCGCTCAAGGTCTGTAATTATCTTAAGCGCTGTAGCAATTATCCTTAAATCCCTGGCCAGGGGGGATTGAAGTGCTATGAGTTTAATACACTTGTCCTCCACTGCATACTCCATGATATCTATTTCATCATCATCGTCAATGACCTTCTGCGCCAGCTCTGCATCCTGAGACTTAAGAGCTTTTACGGAGTTCCCAAGTATCTCCTCAACCATACTGCTCATTTTCAGGAGCGATACCTGCAGCTCCTGCAATTCCTGGTCAAAATAATTACGTGTCATTCTCACGCCTCCATTTCACTTACTCACTGTCTATCCAAATCTTCCTGTAATATAATCCTCTGTTCTCTTATCCCTTGGTTTATAGAACACGTTTTCCGTCGAATCACATTCCACTATCTCTCCATTGAGGAAAAAAGCAGTATAGTCTGAAATACGGCCTGCCTGCTGCATGTTGTGCGTTACGATTACTACTGTATAATCCTTCTTAAGCTGTTCCATCAAATCCTCAATCTTAAGAGTTGAACCCGGATCAAGAGCCGAGGTAGGCTCATCCATAAGAAGTACTTCAGGTTCTACCGCAAGCACCCTAGCAATACACAGTCTTTGCTGCTGTCCCCCTGATAGCCCCAATGCCGGCTTTTTTAGCCTGTCTTTTACTTCATCCCATATTGCAGCACTTTTAAGACTCTTTTCAACTATATTATCCAGCTTTCTCCTGTCTCTAAGCCCGTGAACCCTGGGCCCGTAGGCAACATTATCGTAAACTGACATGGGAAATGGATTGGGCTTCTGAAATACCATACCTACTCTTTTTCTTAATTCTATCACATCGTATTTCTGAATATCGGCACCATCAAGTGAAATTTTCCCGCTTATTCTTACGCCGTCAATTAGATCGTTCATCCTGTTAAGGGTCCTCAAAAATGTGGATTTACCGCAGCCTGAGGGACCTATTAAAGCCGTGACGGCATTTTGGGCTATATTTATATCAATATCTTTCAGTGCATGAAAGTCAGTATAATATAGGTTCAGCTTGCTGACCTCTATTTTGTTTCCTGCCATTTTTCTCCCCCCCTGCTAAGGCCTTACAAATTGCTTTATTAGTCTGTTGGCTGTAAAGTTTATTATAAGCACAGTAATTATTAATACAGTTGCAGTTGCATACATATTACCCTTTGATAATCCTTCGGATGCCAGTATATAAAGGTGAACCGCCATAGTCCTTCCGGGTCTCCATATTGAATCGGGCAGTCCAAGTGAGCTTCCTGCCGTGTATATCACTGCTGCCGTCTCTCCTACCACCCTGCCTATGCCCAGTATGACTCCGGTTAGAATTCCGGGAATGGCAGCAGGCAGAACCACCTTGTATATCGTCTGCCATTTTGTTGCTCCCAATGCAAGACTTCCTTCCCTATAAGATATTGGAACCATTTTTACAGACTCCTCTGCTGTTCTTATTATGGTAGGAAGTATCATAAACGTAAGTGTAAGTCCTCCGGATACCATGGAATATCTGAATTTCAAGAATACAACAAAGAAAACATACCCGAAAAGGCCAAAAATGATTGAAGGAATTCCTGCCAGTGTCTCGATACCGAACCTTATCAGACTAATAACAAGGCCCTCTTTGGCGTATTCAGTAAGGAAGACTGCTGCGCATATACCTATAGGTGCTGCAATCAGCAGAGAAAATAATGCTAAATATATCGTTGTTATTATAATGGAAAATATGCCTCCGTCCTTACCCATGTTTGCCGGCTCCTTGGTAAGGAACTCCAAACTTAAATGGTTGATTCCGTTCACCAGTACGCTTCCCACAATAACTATCAGAGCTAAAACTGTTATAGCTGCAGCTGCCCATACAAACATAAAGGCTGTCTTTTCATTCTTTCTGATTTTATTTACACTTCCTGAAGTAATGCTCGATTCTGACAATTCATTCACCAGCCTTCTTTGGGATAAGGTTTGCAGCTATGTTAAGCAGCATTACAAAAACAAAAAGTACAATACCGGTAGCAAAAAGTGCCTGCTGATGCTCTCCGCTGGCATAGCCCATTTCAATGCCTATATTGCCTGTAAGAGTTCTTACTGGTGACAATAAGCTTTCAGGAACTAACGGACTGTTGCCGGCTATCATTATTACTGCCATTGTCTCTCCTATGGCCCTGCCCATCCCGAGTATGACTGCGGCAGTAATTCCTGAATGTGCAGCAGGAACTATAACATTTTTTATGGATTGCCAGTGGGAGGATCCCAAGGATAAGGATGCTTCCTTATATTCCTTTGGAACTGATCTAATGGCACTCTCCGAAACATTGATTATTGTCGGCAGAATCATTACTGCCAATACTATGCTCCCTGCCAGAACGCTGAAGCCCTGATTATTGAACACTTTCCTTATGAAGGGAACAATTACTGTCAGTCCATACAATCCATAAATAACTGAAGGTATTCCAGCCAGTAATTCAATTCCGGGCTTTAGGATTTCTACTATTCTAGGCCTCGCCAGCTCTGCCATAAATATTGCACAGCCGATTCCTATCGGGACCCCCAGCACCAGTGCCCCAATTGTAACGAGCAGTGATCCCGCAATCATAGGATATATCCCATAAATTTCTTTTGTAGGTGCCCATTTCTGACCTGATATGAACTCCCATATACCAACCTTACGAATTACGGGATATCCTTCATTGATTATAAAATATGAAATCAATATAACTCCAAGCACGGCAATAATGGCACATATAAAAAGTATTAGCTGTATCATATGCTCACAAGCTTTCATATTTGCTCCCCTTTTCCGTCTTATTTCACAGCTTTAAGATAATTATGCCCGCTGATAACTGTTTGTCCTTCTTCACCTAATATGAAATCAAGAAATGCTTTGGCAAGCCCTGTCGGTTCTGCCTTTGTGAGCATCAGAAATGGCCTTGATATCTTGTATTCTCCGGAATATATATTTTCTTCAGTACATGCCTTTCCGTCTATACTAATCATCTTAATACCCGTACTCTCTTTTGCTGATCCAAATGAAGCATAGCCTATGGCATTGGGATCCCCTGCTATAGTTGCAATAACTGCACCTGTAGACCCCTGTGTTATTGCTGAAGCAACCGTCCTGTCACCTTCTGACTTGCTTTCAATTTTAGTAAGCTCTATAAATGCTCCTCTTGTACCCGAACCTTCTTCTCTTGTCACAACGGTTATTTCCCCTGAATCTCCGCCTACTTCCTTCCAGTCGGTAATTTCTCCGGTATATATCTTAAATATCTGCTCCGTAGAAAGGTCTTCTACTTTATTATTAGGATTCACTATTACTGCAATACCATCAACAGCTATTTTAAATTCCTTTAATGATTTTTCTTCAGGCTTTAGATCCCTCGAAGACATCCCGATATCTACTACGCCGTCAGCAGCCGATTTTATTCCTACACCTGAACCGCCGCCCTGTATATCTATCGTGGTATTCGGGTTTTTATCCTTAAATACTTTTGCAAGTTCTTCAGCCAGTGGTTGTACTGAAGTTGAACCATTCATTGTTATACTTCCGCTTACACCATCTTCTTCAGTTTTATTTCCTGCCGGAACTTTTGTTTCTGCCGGTGCGCATCCTGTAAAAGCACCTATAAGCAATACTGCTGCACAAATAAACGCAAGTATTTTCCTAATTCTCATCCTGATAAATCCTCCTTAATCATCATCGCAATATTTTCTTCTTATCACAATCAGAATATACAGCAGTACTGTTAACATTAAATAAAGGTATAGTAAAGTAAATATTAAACATATGTTAACTTTATGTAAAAAAAACCGCAATAATTGCGGTTCCTTGATTATTTAAGCGGCAGTATTATTCTGAATTCAGTGCCTTTTCCCACTTCACTGGTTACTTCTATCTCGCCATTGAAAAGTATTACTATATGTTTCACTATTGCAAGTCCAAGTCCGGTACCTCCTATCGATCTGGATCTTGCTTTGTCCACCCTGTAAAATCTTTCAAAAAGCCTTGGTATATGCTGCTTTGGTATTCCAATACCATTATCTTTTACTTTTATAATCAGCTTGTCTAAATCAGCATCATGTGATTGCTTATATGCCTCTATACTCACTTTCCCATTTTCAGGAGTATATTTTACTGCATTGTCTATCAGGTTTATTAGCATCTGCTTGAACTTATCCCCATCACCGGAAAGGCTGTCAAGCCCCTCCCGTATCTTCACAGAAAGCCGTATATTCTTTTTGTCACTCTGGCTTTTCAGCACTGACAGCACTTCTTCTACAGCCTTTTCTATGTCTATTTTATCCCTTAAAGCCTTTGTTTTTCTCTGTTCCAGCTCGGATAAGGACAGTATATCGTTAATAAGCCTGTAAAGCCTTTCTGCTTCATCTTCAATTATATTCAAAAACCTTATTGCATCCTGCCTATCATCAAAATCAAATGATTTAAGTGTCTCTGCAAACCCCTTTATGGACGTTAATGGGGTTTTGAGTTCATGAGAAACATTGGCAATGAATTCCGTCCTGATCCTTTCCAGCTTTCTAAGCTCAGTTACGTCCTGTATGGTTATAATAATTCCTTCAATATCATTTGCACCATTCTGCTTTATCGGATTGGCATAAAGCTTCAATATTTTTTCATTGGAGTCATCAAAGTTTACCTCTGTACTAAAAAACTCTTTGTTCATTAATATTTTTTTTAGATAATTATCAATGGAATTGTTCCTTACAACCTGAAGGATATGCTTTCCTGTGACCTCTCTGTCGGTAATGCCTAGGAGGCTCTCTGCCACAGGGTTTATAAACAGTATTTCTTCTGAATTGTCTACTGCAATTATTCCATTTATCATACTGGACATAATTGACTCAAGCTTTATGTTCTTATCCTGAAGGCTTGTTATAGTTTCATTCAGCTTTGCTGCCATATCATTTATAGAATCTGCCAGAATTCCAATTTCATCCCGGTCCTTAAGGTTAATCCGTCTATCGAACTGCCCTTTTGAAATTCTTGATGCAGTATATGTAATCTCCTTAACCGGCTTAGTTATGTTCATTGCCATTTTATAACCAAGCAGTGAGGATGCGATAATACCTGTTAATACTGCAATTAATATATTGATATACAGATTATTAAGCAAATTTTTAATTTCATAGAGCGGTTTCGACATCCTGACAGCTCCAATTATGCTGTTTCCTTTCAAAATGGGCTGTGCCACATATATAAAATCCACTTTAAGAGTACTGCTGTACCTAATAGAACTTCCCGCCTCACCCTTTAAAGCTGCTGCAATCTCAGGTCTTCCGGCATGGTTTTCCATTTCTGTGTATTCCCTATCAGTATCAATAATTACATTGCCCATAGCATCTACTATTGTTATACGTGAGTCGGTAATCTGCTTTATCTTATTGACGTAAATGTCTATATTGCTGCTGTTGTTTATCAAGCTTTCCCCCAAAAGCTCTCTTATAAGGCCGGCTTCTGTTGTCAGATTCTTCTCACTATCACTGAGAAGGTTTCTTTTCACTATTCGTGCAGATAATACACCGGAAATGAATACTCCCAGAAGAAGTACAACAACAATATTAAAAAAAATCCTTCGCTGCATTATCTTTCACCTTCACTTATGAATCTATAGCCTACACCCCTTATAGTTTCAATCATCTGGCCGCTGCCTTCATCATCATTAAGCTTCTGCCTTACATGCCTTATATGAACATCAACTGTCCTTGTATCACCCATATATTCATATCCCCATATTCTATCCAATAGAAAATCCCTTGTTAAAACCTTCCCTTTATTCTCTACAAGTATTTTCAAAAGTTCGAATTCTTTAAGAGTCATTGAAATTTTTTCATTGTTTTTCCTTACTTCATATTTCTCTCTGTCAATTTCTATATCCCTTGCTTTGAGTATTTTATTTTTCTCTACTTCATCAGACCCAACGCTGCTTTCATCATCCAACCGTCTCATTGCAGCTCTTATTCTCGCAATGAGTTCCTTTATGCTGAAAGGTTTTGTAATATAATCATCAGCTCCCAGCTCCAAACCCAATATCTTATCCAGTTCTTCACTTTTTGCTGTAAGCATGAATATAGGAACCCGCTTTGTCCTTTTTTGCATTCTGAGCCTCTTGCATATCTCCAAGCCGTCAAGCCCGGGCAGCATAAGGTCAAGTATTATTAGATCGGGTATATTTGCTGTGGCTTCCTCCAGCCCGTCAATACCATTGCCCACAATTGTCACCAAATAACCGTTCTTTTCAAGATTATACTTTAGAAGTTCCTGTATGTTGACCTCATCCTCAATAACAAGTATCCTTCGGTTCATCGAGCCTCTTCTCCCTTCAGCTCCATTATTGCCGACATGCTTCCCGTTCTGCCTTTGTCCCTCCTATATGAAAAAAACAGATCCTCCCTGCATTTTGTGCATAATCCGCTGATTGTAATATTATTCTCCGGCACTCCCATTTCCATAAGCATCATTTTATTGGCTTCCCACAGGTCAACCGTGTATTTCCCGTTCTCCATCGGTTTTATAATATGAGATCGGGTACCAAAGCTTTCAGCAAATTGATCCGCAACCTCCTGCCCAACCTCAAAACACTCCGGGCCTATGGAAGGCCCTATCCCCACCAGGCAATCCACAGGTTTTGTTCCATATACCTCTGTCATCTGCCTTATTGTCTTTACTCCTATTTTTAGCACCGTACCCTTCCAGCCCGAATGCACAACTGCGATCGCTTTATTTTCTTTATCGAGAAAGAAAAGCGGTACACAGTCAGCATAAAAGGTTATCAAGGGTATCCCGGGTATATTTGTCATTAACCCGTCTGTATACTTTATATCATTCGGTACGGATATACCTTTTCCTAAATCTGCAATTGAAACAACTCTGATATTATCCTCGTGGGTCTGATCAGAGAACACCAGATTCCTATAATCAATACCTATAGCTCCGCACACCAATTTCAGGTTCCTATGAACGTTTTCTATAGGATCCTCTTTATCATCGGAGGTATTAAGTGAATTGTATATGCCCCGGCTTACACCGCCGATCCTTGTAGTGAAGCAGTGCTTTACCATGCCGGTTTCTTCAAAGGCGGGTATCGTAAGATAAGCTAATCCGTCTTTCATAACTGTTTTAAATACTTCTTCTATTTCTATCACCTCTGACTATAATAATTACTTTTTATTTTATGTTAATATTATTCTGTACTTTAATCAATAGAAAAAACCTTCATTGAAATCTTGTTATAAAAGTTTTCGTTCCAATTCTCTGACTCTCTTCTCCAGTTCCCTGATTTCATCTTCAAGGGGATCAGGAATATCCGTATGGTTCAAATCAACATAGTTCTCATCTATGCCTTCCCTTCCGACCACATGAGCAGGTACACCAACAGCCGTGCTGTTCGCAGGTATGCACCTCACCACTACTGCACCGGCTCCAATTTTTGCGTTATGTCCTATTGATATTGGCCCAAGAATCTTAGCCCCTGAGCCGATTGTTACATTATTCCCTATGGTAGGATGCCTCTTACCCTTATCTTTTCCTGTGCCTCCCAAAGTAACCCCTTGATACAAGGTCACATCGTCACCTATTTCAGTTGTCTCACCTATAACTATGCCTGAGCCGTGATCGATAAAAAACCTTCTTCCTATGGCAGCACCGGGGTGTATTTCTATTCCTGTGAAGAATCTGCTTATTTGCGAAATCAGCCTTGCTGTAACATACAACCTTCTGCGATACAGACCGTGAGCAATTCTGTGGCAAATAACCGCATGCAGGCCCGGATAACACAATATAACCTCAAGATAACTTTTTGCAGCAGGATCTCTTTCAAATATTGTTTTTATGTCTTCCTTCAGTCGTCCAAACATAATTACCACCCTTTTATTATAGATTTATTGGCTTACAGAAACAAAAGCCCCTTTACACATACTTATATATGTATAAAGAGGCATATAGTGCGGTTCCACTCTTTCATTGCTTATAAAGGATACTAACATATCCCTGCACTGTAACGGGTGCTCCCGTTATATCCTACTTAAACCTTTGTTTTGGCTTGTTCGGTCAAAAGCTCCCGGACGCACTTTCAGCACTAATCTCTAAGGCTGCTTTCAGCTATCGGAGCAATCCGATGCAGCCTCTCTCTGAAGAAATACTTATCTGCCTACACTTTCCATTCAAAGCCTTTTCTTAATTCCTACCATTTTGGTATGATATAATAATAATCCAGATTTACATAACTGTCAAGATGTATTTCAATATTTCATTCGATGATTATTAGAGCACTCAAAAATATTTTGCGTGAAAAATCCAGCATTTCAATTAAATGGTAATGCAATCCACTATTTACATCCATTTACATTTATGTTAAACTGTATTCACAGGCATTTTGCAGATTTGCTGCAAGGTGCCTTGTTGTATTATATTTTCATTTACCATTTAATGTAATATTTAGGAGGTATTAATGGTGTCAAAATCTATTATCTCAAAAAAAATATACGAGATGCTTGTTAAGCACCTCATTAAAATTGAAGAAGAAAAGCTTCATGTAATTGATAAATATTATCCTGTGTGGACAAATGAACGGAATGATTTTCAGGAGCTCCTGGATTCATATATTAAAGGTGTTGAAAACATTATATACAATGAGGTTCTTGTGGATGACAACGCATCCGATACTTGCCCTTTTGCAATAATCGGAAGTCAGGTTATTCTGAAGGATTGTTATACAAACAAAACTGAGGAAATGCAAATTGTATCGCCTTTTATGGGTGAAGTAGACCTTAATGTCGATAGTGCATCATATCTGTCACCTATGGGAAGGGCATTCCTTCTGAAGAAAGTAAAAGATGACGTTAAAGTGGAAACTCCAATGGGTATATTTCAATACATTATTGAGAATATTACACTGCCGCCTGATGCTTTAGAATCTAATTGACTCCTTAGATATATATATCTGAAAACTCAATAGCTGTGTATTGTATAAGCCGATTCTCGGATCCGAGCTTGAATTTCTGCTCTTTAGCATTCTCCTTTGCTTTTTTTGAAGGTATCAATAAAGTAAACACACTGCCCTTACCCCATTCGCTCTCCAAAGTTATATCTCCCCCAATGGAATTCACCATAAGCTTAACAAGATACAGTCCTATCCCGCTGCCCTCAGCCTGTCCGGTAAGCAAATTATCTACTTGTCCGAAACGATCAAATATAACATCCTGTTTCTCCTTAGGGATTCCGATACCCTGATCCTTTACCTTGATACAGATTGCCCTTTTGTGCTTATGCAGTCCGGAGGATAGTTCCACCACTATCTTTTTGCCTGCGGGTGTAAATTTAATTGCATTGGAAAGAAGGTTAAGAAGAACACGCTCAAGTTTTTCATCATCCAGCCCTATAACTCTTTGCGGAAACTTTGCAACAAAAACCAATTCGATGCCTTTTTGCTGGGCATAAATTGCCACAGACTCAGTAATAGCTCTTGTCAGAAATACTATATCCACATTCCTTTGTTTGAGTTTGATACAGCCCGAATTTATTCGTGCAATCTCCAGCAGGTTGTTTACAAGCCTAAGCTGCCTGTATGAATTTTGTTTAACCTTTGCAATTAAAAACCTGGCTTTGTCAGGAATCTGCATTGAGTAACAATGCTCCAAGGTCTGCACGGCTGCATTTATAACTGACAACGGAGTCTTAAACTCATGAGTGATAAAATATAAAAATTCATCCTTAAGCTTCAATATATCCTCCATCTGCTTTGTTTTTTCCACTTCGTCGGTAACATCCACAGCAACTATTAATATCTCTGTAATTTCCTCCATTATATTCAAGAAAGGATGATAAGTAACATCATAATATACCTTGCGGCTTTTTTTATATAGTTCCATTTTTTTATGGCAAACAGAAGATTTGGTTTCTTTCATCCGTTCAATTAATATCTTTTCATCATTTATATTAAACAATGGTATTAGATCAATTAAGCTTTCACTTTTGATATTCAGCTCAACAATCAGATCATTTATGCCGGTAAGCTCTTTTAACTCACACAATGCTTTACTGTTATATTCCTTAATTCTATAATCCGGATATGAAAGGGATAGTACAGGCAGTTCCATGGTGTTGAACAGCTTGTACAGGTAATTCCTCTGCTTTTCATAGTAATTCTTCTGCTCCTCTAATGTATGTAGTTTATCCTCAAGCACAGAATTTTCATTTTTTTGACCTGTCAAATCAAGATTATGTTCATTAACCGCCTCCGTTTTATCTTCATATGCAATAATGTTAGTCGTATCAATCAAAGTTATCAACCCTCCGTAAGAAATATATGTACTAATCTTACAGTGAATAATAATTCCCATGACATCTGAATAAATGCCAGTATATATATTATCTTACATTAGTCGGAAAATTCCAATAATAATAGTAATACAAATATAGTAATAATTCGACATTTTTCTGCATATTGATAAAATATAACCAGCACAGTTGATACTCTGTAACTGTGCTGTTATCACAAATAATGCAATTTTCTCCATACGCGGCTACTTCTTTTTTATCTCGCTTCCGCCTACACTGTATGCAAAAAATTTTTCCTGTTTAAAGGGATTAAGTGATGGTATAGGTATTCCTTCACATAATATAAAAAAGTTGATCCCGTTTATTCCGCTGAGTTTATTGTCAGATGCATCATCCAGAGAGAATACTATCTTGTAATGACTGCCGCTTTCCTTATTGCTCCTGTTATCCAAAAAGCTGTTAAGCTCATTGATTATATATTTCGTGACTAACGCTTTTCTTTCTATTGCCTCCAACCCGATATCATCTGCTCTGATCCATGAGCTGTTTTCAATGTCATAGACCTGATCGGACAATGTGAACTTATAATCCTTCCCTCTGTATTGGATTATATACTCTTTTTCCCCTGCAGGATCATATGTATGCCAGTTATCATCCTCATCAGCTATCATAAGCCTGTCAAAAAGGATTATAGCTTTCATTGGCATATACCTCTTATATTCATTCTGCTTATCGGTGTCTTCTATACCAAGATTCCTGAAGAACAACCGGTAAAACCATCTAACAGCCTCTTCTCTTTCCATATGCACATTATTGCTGTTCTCAAATCCAATGCCGAATCCTGTACCATGATTATAAAGCATTCTTTCAGAATAATAGGCTCTGTATCCGGAAGCTGCATTTGCTCCGGCATCCAGTGCTCTCTTGTATCTTTCCGCCATTATGTCTATGTTGTCTACTCCCCTTCCAATGAAAAACATGCTCCATGTGCAAAATATAAAAATCAAACTCCAAAAAAACGACTTCATAGCGCCACTTCCTAATGCTATTGAATATATACCGATGCTTTGCCAAAATACCTTATGTCTGCTTCTGCCCCTGACCTTGTACCAAAAGGTGTAATCTCATACAGCCTTCCAAGGGGATGCCGGTTATTGCTCTCAGCATATATGTTTATTATGTCAAAACCTTCCGTGCGCAAATCTCTTCCCATTATATCCATACCTTCTATCAGCTCCGGTATATTGCTGCTTTCGGTGAATCTCTCTGCGGTCACAATTATGTCAAAGGTTCCGAACCTTGACAGCCTGTTTTCCATTTCATTAAATACAGAAGCATACAAAGTACCCTTCTTAGCAGCTATCTGTGTATATTGATACACAATATTTTCTACTGCCTGCTGCCTTATTCTGAAGTCCCTGTCCAACACAGCGTGAAAGGAATACCATGTGAAAATTGGAATAACCAATAATGAAGCCCAGAATTTTTCCATATAGTGAATCTCCTTATAGTAAATTTCATTGAACTATGCTTTCTTTGTGAAGCTAAGCCTGGTTACCTTTCCGTCATTACTTGTTACCCTCATATAATACAAGCTTGCTTTATCAATAATAGTATTAATACCAGTAATATCGCCTATATCATCAACATCATAGAAACTGTTGCCTCCTATTGTAATTCTTTCTATACTATTATCCTCAAGATAGCTTATAATTTCTTCTTCAATTTTATTTCCCATTACTTCATAAGTAATACTATCATCCCCAATCTCTGATCTAACTGCTGACAAAGTTCGATATGCCATATTTGCCATTTCCTCCTGTGTATCCTTCTGAGGAATGTAGACCTGATTGACATACATCAGCCCCGCTGCCGCAACCACAACAAATATCAATATTACCGCCCAGAATTTTTCCATAATTCATACTCCCCCCATTTTATTTTAAATAGTTCATTGGATTGGAAAGTGTCGAAAGACTGTAAGAAAAATATACGACTGCCGCAAGCATTACCAGTACTACCGGAACCATTGCTATTACCTGCTTTGACTTTCTTCTTTTTATACTCTTTATCTCCAGCCATTTAAGCTGGTTTGCCGCCATTTCATCAATGTTGTCCACTATATTGAGAAGCCCTGTACTCATAGAAAGGCGCATGGACTCCAAGAGCTCATAAAGCTCCTGATTCTCCACTTTTTCCAGCAGGCTGTCAAAGGCCTCTTCCCCTTTACCGCTGTTAATATTGTTCAGGGCTTCATTTACTATTGGTTTATATATATCTGAAATCACCAAAATATTGGACAGCACATTTTTTATATTAAAGGGCTGCATCCTCCCGAACATTGAAAATACATAAATATAGTTCAGTATTTCCCAATCCCTTTTGTCCTCGATCAGTATTAGCTTTATATGCCCGATTATGTTCGGGATAAAATACAGTATTATTGCCAATATGAATGAAGTCAGATAAGTCAGGTAGTCTGTTTCAATCATCCTGATTTTGATCAGTTTCTTATACATCTTCTCAGCCATTTCCCCTGAATACTCTTCCAGTTCAGCCCATTTACCTCTTATCTGAGCCTCTATATATTCGATATAAATTGGGGTATTGTTTACATCTTTAAGTTCCTTTAAGGCCGCTTTTCCCTTGGGCAGGCTGCTGTCAATATGAATGAAAACCTCTTTTTCAAGCTGCAGCGTATAATCATTTGGTGCAGCATCATCTATCAATGTCTTTCCCATATTCAAGTCACTAATGACATAATCGTAAATGATAAAACTATTTGTAGTTTGTACACTGATAAAAAACACAAAGCCGAGGACAAAAAGCAATGTCTTTGCCAAATAGAATTCTTCAACTGAAATCCTCAGTCCAGAGTTTATTATCAATCCCTCTGTTTTTCTGTATCTCCTGCTTTTATACTCCGGCATAAGAATCAGGAACCTGGAAATATTCTTCAGGCAGCTTTTCCTGGCATAATCAGCCCTATATAACCTTTTGATCTTCCTATACCTGAAATACTGATGGACAAATATAGAAGCTGCGGTTATCAGCAAAGCAATTGCAATGGCTTGTACCAATATGAAATACTGAATACTACTCAACTCCTTAATCAGTTTTGAAGCTTTCTCATCCAATGAATAAAAACTGTTCCGACCCCGCTGATAAACATCATAATTGCAGTAAGTCCCTGGGCTTGTATGCTTCCATATATATCCCCCATGTTAAGGCCTGAAAGCAAACTGCTATTGTACCATTTTGTCAAGGGTATTACCAAAAAGGGAGTGCAAAACACAAAAATCTGCATTCCCAGAAGCTCGGCATCATTATACCCCTGTTCAATATTAAGAAATGTAATTATATTGGTCATTCGCTTCAGATTATTTGAAACGGTATCTCCCTCTGAGGACATACCCCCATTCTCCTTCGCGGAAAGTATAAGCCGGCACAGCATTTTCAGCCAGATCATTGGCATTTTGCTCTCCAGTTCCTCTATCTGCACTTGATAGTCCGGTTTCATCAACGCTTCCCTGATTTTTATCAAATAGACCCTATTGCTCTTGGGACATACGGAAATAGTGTCTTCCAATGCAGGAATGATATTTCCCCTGTAATGATTATAATAATGAGTGAGCTTCTTTAAGGTATTCGGCAAATCCTTTTTAATACGCTTCTCATATATCTCAAAATATGATTCTTTGCACAAATACACGAATACAAGAGCAGAAAAACCGCACAATGCCCTATGGTACCAAAGACCCTTGAAAGTGCTGCATGCAAACAGAAAATGTATAATACCAAGAATTGTCCAACCGGAAAGAAGTGCCAGGCTTGTCCATGTATTTTGAGCGGTGGATTTCTGGTTTATTCGGGTAAGGCGATTGTTCAGCCTTGAAAGCAGAGCATGTAAAATTACTTTCACCCCCTTGCATATTCCGGTATATCCATACCCGTATCCATCTCAATCAGCCGGATAAGTTTTTTTAAATACTCCCATGAGTGACTGTCCCCTTTTGCTTTTTCTACCATCCTTCTTGAAGGATAGTTGACGAATTTTGCCTTCCCATCCGCTGACTGCATTATGGTATTCAACCTGAACATATTATATGGATTGCTTCGCAGCTGCTGAATATAAAACAGCTTCTCAAGCTGTTCCGCGGAAGTCGCAATATCATATTCTGCATCACTTGATACCGCCACCAGCGGAACAATTTCTACAACCTTTGTTATTGTTATCCGCCCATCTCTAATCTCATGTTGAAAAATCATATTTATATAATGCACAATGTCCATTATCGCGCTCTGCTCGGAAAAGTACCTGCCTGTGCCGATAAGCATGTTTTTCAGCCGCGGCACCGTGGTCTCGGGATTCGTTATATGTGTAGTAAACCATGCTGCAACTGAAACAGACTGCACCAACTGAATAAATGCGAATAATGCATTCCCGTCTCTGACCTCTCCGATATTTGCTACATCCACGGACATCCGCAGCAGTGTCTTGACCGCGTCCAGAATATCCTTGCCGTTGACTGCCTGCCCTTCAACAATGCGCTTGTATGGATATTTCTCCATAATATGCTGCTCAAAATAGTCCTCTATTGTTCCGATATGTAAAAAATCATCCAACAGTTCATACATTACATTCAATGTAGTAGTCTTACCCGTACCTAATCCTCCCTGAAGGCAGATACTCTCTCCGGTTTTAACCAGAGCGATAATCAGTGTCCTCAGCTTATCCACGGTTATCAGGTCATTGAAACCGGCATAACTTTGATTAAAAATCCTTATGCATAGGTTGCGTGCTGAAAAGTATGGCTTTTGAGTAACTGTTATTCTGGCTCCGTCACCCCTATGGCACAGTATCTCCGGATGGCTTACATCAAGCTGGGGGCAGTGCTTTTCAAAGCTGATAGCCCTATCCTGTATCACCCTGGCATCCTTCTCGCTTATCTGCAGGAAGCTCAGCCATATCTTTTTTCCGGACCAGCAGTAAACATACTTTCCATTATTTGAAAAACCCACTTCATTAATATCTGAATAAGCCAGCATGTCAATGTGTTTCAGCCCGAATATCTCTTCATACAGCCTTTGTGTGATGATTTCTATCTTATCGCTGAAAGAAAGCTCATAATCTTCATTATTATAAATATAGTCAATATCCGCTTCATCGTATTCATGCCTTAAGCTCCTGTACCCCTCAGCCTCCCTGGTCTTGCAGCAGCATGAATACCTTGAGAGGATAGTCTTGAAGGCTCCGTCCCTTCCATTGCTGGAAGAATTCCTGTTCTTGTGAAGGATTATCTCAAATTTCTCTCTCGAAGTAAGCTTATGCGGCTCCTTGAAGGGTAATATCAAATCGACAAGTCCATTTGCTTCATCAACGCACACCCCTTCAACCATACTCGCATCCTCCAGCCTGCCCTTCTCGCTGGTCATGTAAATATCAAAGCCTGTAAGAATACTGTTCTTTATATGTGACTTGATAACTTCTCTTGCCTCCGGAAGGCCGGAGGTGGATTTTTCCTTGTAATCCCTGAGCAGCGATACTATGCTTTTTTCCTGTTCATCCGAGGGTTCTGAATTAATGAAGCTGTTGATATACTTTTCCATATGAAGACATAATGAATCAATGATAAGGTGTTTTCCCAAGTCCAATGCTTTACCCCCCGTCAGTAAATACTGCTCCTTAAAAACTTTTTAAAAATATTTCTGCGCCTGATTTTATCCGCAGCATTATTTTCAATGCACAACCTTCCGATAAGAAAGCGGCAGATCTCGCTCAACTGCTTAACAAATACATTCTTTTCACGCTTCGTCTCCTTCATAAGAAAGGAGTAAAAATTCCTGTCGGTGCAGCAGGCATTTAAGACATCTCCGTCATAATTCAGCCCGAAAGTGTCAGATAAGGAGTACCTGCACTTGTATCTGCCGATTACACCGACAGTATCCCAACCGTCGCAGAGCTTATTAATTATGGCCACTGCCTTCTCACCTGTAAAATAACCGAAAGCTTCCCGTACTCCATGATCATCATACAATTCATCAATTATAATTTCATTTGGTGTAACAACCGCTAAAATTATATCTGCCTGGTCCAGATACAGCCTGTTGTCATCCCTGACTCCTGTATCAAGGTCAGTAATTACAATGTCAAAACCTGCCAGGCACTTTTCTAAAAAGATCTTGTCAAATTCGTTGTTCTCTCCGGTTATATACCTGTTCAGCCTGGAACCGGCTATCATGTATAAATCCTTTTTTATATGGGTTGCATAGGTCAAAATATGCTCTGTCTTTATTCCTTTATTGAATATCTTCAAATTGTCCATTGAGTATTTAATCTCTATATCCTTCTCCACGTATCTTTCCATATGGCTGGTAGAATTGCTCTTATTGACAATCAGCACTTTCTTCCCTGAAAAGTGCTGCAGGCCAATGCCGATTCCACAGGCTAAGGTAGAGCACCCTTCTCCATGCAGCATCGGAGACCAGGTACAAATAAGCTTTCCTTTTGTACCGCGCATGTATATCACTCCCAATCAGTTCTGTTTATCCTTGTAATATAATGGAGTATAAGTAACTTCACTTGCCTGCTGCGAAGCATCGATATATTGAACAACAAAGAGCGCTCCTTCTGCAGCCGCCTCTTTAATGAACTCCTGCTCTCTTCCGTCAAGGTAAAAGGACAACAGATTATCGCTTCGCGAGATTACTGCAGCCTTTGAAACGACTATGCCATCCTCTCCGCCCTTTACAAAAAGCTTGATGTCTATTATGCTTCCCGCTGTAACCGAGGCAGGAACAGCCCCCTCAGCAAAGTTATGTTCTATCAGCCTCTCACCTTCTTCACAAACAGCATTCTGGGGCATCAAGTCCATATCATTAAAGATCTCCTTTTTCGCAATTCCCCTTTTCAGCCGCATGCCGCTTAGCTTTGAAAGGCTTGTAATTGCTCCTTCAGGCGCCAATTCGACCGGTATCTCAATTAATTCCGCCTTGCTTGCATCAAGCAATTCCCCTTGATCTAAATTCTGTTTTGCCCTGGCAATCATCACGGTTTTTGCTTCATTTACATTACCATTCCTTAAAGCCCCTGCCGCTTCTCCTGAAAATACATTGCCGTACAGCATATAACCTGCAGATAAAATAAAAACTGCACAAACAATGCAGCTTAATATCAGGGCTGCTCTTTTTACTGCATAGACCTTATTCTTCTTACTGTAAGCCAATTCTTATCACCTTCTTACTCTCCGGAAATACCAAGCTTAACCAGCAGCCTGTCCATATCACCTAAAAAACCTTTATTTTTGTCAGCCGCAGCCTGGCACGGCGTAAGACCGGTGTGCATCATTTCATAACTTATGAAGCCGCAGCTGCTTATGAATGCCATATCTTTAAAAGGTATACCCGAGCCCGCCAGCTCATTATATATGAACTTATGGCTTGAAGACCGTATATTTGTATTATTGATCACGGCAATTGTCTTTTGGGGTACAAAATCATCCTTCAGCTCCTCCAGCATTCTCATATTCATATGAAAATGCATAATATCACAGTCAAAAACCAGCAGGTCATACATGGAGTTCTGTATGGAAAGCCTTGTCAGCTCTGACAGGCCTGTCCTTGTATCAATGATTGTTATATCCGATTTTGTCCGTATGCAGTAAAGCAGCTTCATGAAGTCTTCACTGCTGATTTCTTCCTCATCACCAAGTTTACCGGTAATAACACTAAGATTTTTTCTTTTATAGCAATTATCAAGTATATCTTTGTGCATGTTGTTCTGAATGGTAAAATCCAACAAATTATAATAAACCTCATCAATATCAAAAAACAAGTTTGCGGAATAACCTCTGTCAATATTAATAAGGCTTGTGGCATATCCGAGTTTGGAAAAACAATGGCCAAGGTTCCAGGCAGTATGGGACTTGCCGGTAGCCTGATTTGATATTATCGAAATAATCAGCTTCTCCATGGGATTTTTTCTATGATTTTTACTAAGCAAAGAACCAAGGCCTGAGTTAAACAGGAATCTTCCCTCAAAGAAGAGTTTTTTCCTTTTATTCTTCTGTTCCGGGTAGTGTGCATTCATTTCATTGTCATAATGATTTCTGAAATAGTAAAGTGCCCTCTCCTTGCTTGCAGGTTTGAAAATGAGCCTTTCAATATCCTTGGAGGTTATTTCTTCACCGACATGGAAATCATATATTCCATGATTTATCAGAAACTTTATGAAATCATCACAAAAACTGTCATACTCTCCGTACAAATATACAGTCCTTTGGCCTTTGAACTCTTTGGAGGAAAGTACTTCTATCAATAAATCCGCTTCCTCATTCCCGGGAAGGCTTTTAGAGATAAGCACCAGATCATATTTATCCTTGCTTAATGCATCAAGCAAAGACCTTTTATTCCCGACGATGTTTAACACTTCAATCCCCGGCAAGGATCCGATATACTCTTCAATACCCTCATGATAAAGAGCTGAAAGTAATCTCATTCATATCCCCCATACATATCGCAATTATGAATATTATTAAGTATTTCCTTATTTGCCTGTTACTTCTATTATTTCCTTTTTTTGTTGTTTCTGCCATGAATTATACATTTATTGTAATTTACTGTCAATATTATCCGATAAATATGCATTTTTATCAGCCGATTTGCATATCAGTATAAATTCTTATGATAAAAATGTCGAAAATATGAATGCAGCATAATAAATTGTATTCTTTGAGCAGGTGTATGAGATGAGAAAAAAGAGAAAAAGCAGTTCCAAGGGAAGAGGCTTTGAACAGATAAGCTTCAGAGATATAGATCTGAGAATAGGTGACAAGCTTTATAAAGACGGCAGGCTATATGCGGAGGTAACCGGAGAAAGTGAAGAACTGTACTTCCTTCAAAAATCAGGAAGCAGCTGCGATATGCCAAACCCTTATTTCAAAGCAACAATTATTGATAATATATTATTCGGAAGGTTATTTCTTGAAGAAATGCGTTTTCAGTAGTACAATAGCGATTAGTTAAACGTAATCACCCTGCGTGACGGGCAGGGTGATTATTTCTTTATCAATCTACCTAGTTTCTCTAGTTATATATCAGCAGTTCCTTCCCGCTAAGCTTCGATTTATCTACATGCTCCGATTCGCTTTCCGGTATTGCTACAGTGTCCGGATTTCCGTCGCTTATATAACGCTTTTCCGGCTTCTTTTCAAAATACTGAAGCCAGTCATACATACCCACGCCCTCAGTTTCCATTTCACTGGCCCTCACCCTGGGGAGCCTGACAGGATCAAACTTAATATTCACGGGTGACGGTGCGGGATTGCTTCCTACCTTAAGCACAGCCCTGTGATTGTATTTTACTCCCTCATATTCACCCATGGCTGCATATTTGTAGTCATCTCCCTTAGGCCCTATACCGTTGGGAAGTGCAAGAGCATATACATCATACCCCGGCAGATATTCCTGCGTACTTTTCACATTCTTTGCCAAGGATTCCTGAATACCTTCAATGCTTAGCTTTCCAAGGTTTTCGTGGCTATAGGAATGGTTACCGATATCATATCCATTTGCAATAAGGAACTCGTATTTCTCCTTAATAAGCTCCTTCTGTCTGAAGGGAATGGGATAATATATAAAGAAGCTGCCTCCGCTGCCAAAGTCGGGATGCTCCTTTTTAAATTCCTCAAGTATTCCTACGGCGCAGTCAGGGTCAATTTTCCTCTCTCCGTTTTCTTCGATAATATTAAAATTATTCTTTGCGCCATCATCAAAAGTAAGTACAAAAGGCGTGTATCCTGCCTCCACCTTTATATTGTTCTCTACAAAGTCTCTAAGGCTTATAAGCCTGTATCCCTTATTGTAAAGCACCTCCAGATCCTTTCTGAAGTTTTCTGCCGTTCTCATCCATACAGCTTCTTTTTCTCCGATGCCATGATACATGAGTATCATTACCTGACCGTTCTCATTAGCTTTTATCGCCTTCAAATCAATGGGGTCAGCTTTGGGTTCATCAGGCTCTTCAAGCTCTTCAGGCTCTTCAGGCACCTTAGTCTCTGCAGGCTCCTTTATGTTTTGTTCCGGATTCCGGGGATGTTCTTCAACTATCTGAGGCGTGCATGCCATAAAACCAAGTACTAAGATTATTATAAAAAAAAATGCAATAATGCGCTTAAATTGTTTCATTTCATACTCCTTCCGATATTTACAGCACTCTGTACTAATATAGATTATACCAGAATTCCCCGCATCTTTCGACATTAGGCGCCAATAAATCGTATGTTATTTTTTCCCACATACCGCAAGCCAAAATTCAGAAATAAGATTTTGGGTAAAATATATATGTACTTTTTGATTTCGGAGGTGGAAAATATGTCTAACAGGCGCAGCAAGTTTTCAAATATTGCAGGAAATATGGTTGAATTCTCCAGAGAGCTTATATTGCCGCAAGACAGGCACTTCCACAGAGAAGCAAAATCACAAAAAGTACAGCAGCAGGGTGTGCACAGAAACGGAACAAATAAAGGAAGAAAGATCCCCATCAAAAGAAAAATGACATAATACTTTTCACAAATGAGGACAAGAGTGTATTCTCTTGTCCTTGAATTATTTTTCCTGAAACCATAATTATATGCATCGAACTATAATATTATTCATAAAAGCATAATGTTCTAACATACTTTATTAACAAAAAGGTTAAATTAATAATGCCTCACAGAAATAAAACCAAACAATTTTATCTAATTAATATTTTGATTTAAGGAGGGTTAATAAATGGCTGCGGGAAGCGGAAAATACAATAAAGGGCTGAAGGTTCCAAATGCCCATAAGGCTCTTGATAATATGAAGTACGAAATAGCTTCAGAATTAAATTTGCCTGTACACCAAGGCTCCGAAGACTATTGGGGAAATCTGTCATCAAAGGACTGCGGAAGAGTCGGAGGAAATATGGTTAAGAAGCTGATCACAATGGCAGAACAACAGCTTGAAGGCAAATAACTGCCTGTCAGCATGTTAAATAAACAAAAATCAGGCTGCAACATGTCTGATTTTTGTTTTTGCTTATCCAAAAACAATTATGCTATAATTAATTTGTCTACTTGGCAGAACTGCTGTTTAAAAGGAGATGATCGGATGATTCTTGACAGCGGGGTATTGGCTGATAAAAAGCTTATGATATTGTATCTCTTAAGCAGGGTGGGAATACCTCTGACCAAATCTCAGATCACAAACGCCATTTTAGAAAACAACCTCATAGACTTTTTCACTTTCCAGCAGTGTGTTTCAGAGTTGGAAGAGTCTGGGATGATAAAGCATACCCTATACCAGAAAAAGCAATGCTATACGGCTACTGACAGCGGCATCAGAGCCGTTGGGATATTTGAACAGAGGATATCAAAGAATACCTCCCAGATAATCAATAACTACATATCAAAAAACAAGGAAAGCCTCAGGAAGGAATCGCAGGTAATTGCAGAATATAAAAAGATAGACGATAAAGAATATATAGTAAGCCTTAAGGTTATTGAAAATGAGCTTGTGCTCATAGATCTCAAGCTCAATGTCGTATCTGCGAAACAAGCGAAACAAATTTGCGAAAAGTGGAAAAACTCCTCAGAAAACATATACAGCCAACTGATTAGTTCATTAATCAATTAATTTTATAGGAGGTAATATCCATGAAAATTGGTCTGGTTGGCCTGCCTCTTGTAGGTAAAACAACTTTTTTTAATCTGCTTACCAATGCTCATGCGGAGATTTCGAATTTTGCCTCGGGAAAAATGGCTTCAAATATAGGCTCTGCAAAGATACCCGACCGCAGAATCGATTTTCTTTCAAAGCTTTATAAACCGAAAAAGACAACATATGCAATGATAGACTTCACTGATGTCCCCGGGCTGGTCAGCGGAGCAAGCACCGGAGCCGGAGTAGGCAATCAATTTCTTGAGGATATAAGAAAGGTCGATGCCCTGGTACATATTGTAAGAGCCTTTGAAAACCCTGATGTACTGCATATTGAAGGTTCAATAGACCCTATGCGTGACATAGAGACGGTGAATTTGGAACTGCTTTTTGCAGACTTGGGCATTATAGACAATAGAATTGTCCGGATTAAAAGCGGCAAGAAGGTAACAAAAGAAAACCTGGAGGAGCTAAAAGTACTGGAAAAGTGCAAGGAAGGCCTTGAGAACGGACTTCTGATACATCAGATAAATCTTAGCGAAGAAGAAAGAGATCTGCTGAAAACCTTCAGTTTTCTTTCGGAAAAGCCGATGATACTGGCCATAAATATTGATGAAGAATCCCTTAAGTCAGGCAGCTATTCCCAGAAAGAAGATATCCGGAAGTATGCTGTCGAAAGAAATGTTCCCGTTATTGAAGTATGCGCCAAAGCAGAAATGGAAATAAACGAGCTTGAAGAAGAAGACAGGCTGATGTTCATGGAAGAACTGGGCATAAAAAGCTCCGGAATTGATGTATTGGCAAACACAACTTATGATTATCTGGGATTGATTTCTTTCCTGACGGCGGGTGAAGACGAGGTAAAAGCCTGGACTATAAGGAAAGGTACCGATGCAAAAAAGGCCGCCGGCAAAATCCACTCAGATATTGAAAGAGGATTCATCAGGGCTGAGGTGGTTAAATTTAAGGATATCGAGGCACTGGGTTCAATGGCAAAGGTTAAGGAAAAAGGCCTTTATCGGCTTGAAGGCAAGGAATACATCGTACAGGACGGAGATATAATCAATTTCAGATTCAACGTATAAAAAAACGGATACATGGGGACGTTTCGCGTGTCTCACTGGAAGTGGGACAGGAGAAACGTCCCCATGTATCATGTATCCGTTTTTTCCATCAGATACTCATATGCCCGTCCTGCCAGGTATAACGAACCGCATATGCATATCACACAGTCCTTTTCGTAAAGATTCTTAGCTCTCTCAATTGCTTTTATAATGTCAGGCTCTGCGACCACCCTGCTGCAGTAAGGCTTCACTGCCTCTGCCATTGCAGAGGCGCTAAGTGCTCTTTTATTGAGAGGCTCTGCAGCTATCACATGATAAGCCATCGGCATAAGCTTTCTTATGGCATAAGTATAATCTTTATCTTTCAGCATTCCGAATACAAAAATGATCTTTCGACTGCTGAAGTATTTCATTAACGCGTTATGGAGAGAATCGATTCCATCCTCATTGTGTGCTCCGTCAATAAGTATCAGAGGCTCGATGCTTTCGATACTCATCCGGCAGGGCCATTTAACAGACTCAATCCCCTTTCGGATACCTTCTTCTTCTATCCGGTTCCCCATTTCGTCAAGCTCTGCTATGGCAGTCAATGCAACAGCGGCATTATACAACTGATGATCCCCTATAAGCGGCAGCTTCATACCGCGAATATCATAATTCCGGTACTTAAAATCAACTGTCTGGCCATTAAGGTCATAATCCTTGAGTGTCAGGGAGCCAATATCCGCCACAACCAAACTCGCATTTTTCTCCCTGCACACTGCTTCAATAACAGCCGATGCCTCAGGATACGGCTGCGGATACATTACTGCCTTTGAACCTTCCTTTATTATACCTGCCTTCTCATAGGCTATCTTTTCTATAGTGTCTCCAAGTACATCCTTGTGGTCATAGCTTATTGAAGTTATCACAGAAAGCAGAGGCTCTATCACATTTGTAGCATCAAACCTGCCTCCCAGCCCAACCTCAACAACTGCAAAGTCAACCTTCTTACGTTCAAAATACAGGAATGCCATAGCAGTATACATTTCAAACTGAGTAGGCTCTTCAAGCCCTTTTTGGCCCATGAGCCTTACCATGCTCAATACCTGCATGGCATATTCCGCAAAGTCCTCTTCCGTAATCTCAATGCCGTTTATAGTCATTCTTTCGGTATTTCTGAACAGGTGAGGCGATATATACATACCTGTTCTATATCCGGCATTGCTTAAAATACTGGCAATCATTGCTGCTGTTGAGCCTTTGCCGTTGGTGCCCGCTACATGAATCGCTCTGAGCTTTTTATGAGGATTACCCAGAAGCTCCAGAAGCTTCTCAGTTCTTTCAAGGCCGGGTTTGCATCCGAATTTCACCGTGGAGTCTATTTGGTCCACAACTTCATCGTAGTTCATGACTTTTACTCTCCGTTACTTTTTCAGTGAGTTTATCCTTTCATATACCTTATTCAGCATTTCCTGATATTTCTTTTCTTTAGCCCGTTCCTCTTCTATTACATTCTGAGGTGCCTTTCCTATAAATCCCTGATTGCTGAGCTTCCCTTTGACCCTCTGCAGTTCTTTTTCCAGGTTATCCTTCTCCTTATTAAGCCTTTCAAGCTCTTTTTCAAAATCTATCAGGTCTTCAAGGGGCAAATATATCTCAGCGCCGTTTATAAGTACTGATACTGCCCCTTCCGGAATGCCTTCCTTGGAATCCTGTATAACAACCTCTGAAGCAGAAGCAAGTCTTTCGAAATACAGCCGGCCTTCTTCTATAGCTTCTCTTACATCTTTATCTGCCGTAACTACAATTACCTTGGCTTTTCTGGATGGAACAACGTTCATCTCAGCTCTTACATTTCTTATGCCCTTTATTGCTTCCATGACCTTTTCCATCTTCCGCTCTTCTTCCGGCTGATATGCCTGCCCATTATACTCAGGCCACCTGGAAATCATAATTGATTCATATTCCGACGGCAGATGCTGGTATATCTCTTCCGTGATGAAAGGCATAAACGGATGCAGCAGCTGCATAGTCCCCTTCAATATGTCACACAAGGTGGCTTGTGCCGCCAGCTTTGTCTCTTCATCATCTCCGTAAAGCCTTGGCTTTACCAGCTCAATATACCAATCGCAGAATTCCGACCACATGAAATCATAAATCTTCTGTGCTGCAATGCCCAGCTCAAATTTCTCCATGTTTTCGGTAACTTCTTTTACTACGGTATTGAACCTGCTTATTATCCATTTGTCCGCCGTAGTCAGGCTTGAAGAGTATTCCGACGGAGCTGCATTTTTTACCCTGTCATAATCCAGGTTCATAAGAACGAATCTTGAAGCGTTCCATATCTTATTGGCGAAGTTGCTGTAGGCCTCAACCTTTTCCCAGAAAAATCTCATATCATTTCCGGGGGAGTTGCCGGATATCAGGTTGAATCTTAATGCATCCGCACCGTATTTGTCAATTACATCCAGCGGATCTATTCCGTTTCCAAGGGATTTGCTCATTTTCCTGCCTTCAGAGTCCCTGATTATACCATGAATCAGGACATGCTTGAAAGGCTCTTCGTGCATATTCTCCATTGCTGAGAAAATCATCCTGGCAACCCAGAAGAATATGATATCATATCCTGTAACCAGTACGCTTGTAGGATAGAAATACTCAAGATCCTCAGTCTTTTCAGGCCAGCCAAGGGTGGAAAAAGGCCACAAGGCAGAACTGAACCAGGTATCCAAAGTATCTTCATCCTGCTTAAGCTTTCCTCCGCATTTGTTGCAGGATTCCGGTGCTGTTTTTGATACAATTACTTCGCCGCAGTCCTCACAGTAGTAAGCGGGTATCCTGTGCCCCCACCAGAGCTGG
>DAOLPD010000013.1:0-30994 GCA_035417425.1 Bacillota bacterium | reverse complement strand
ACCAAAAAGAGTGGTCTCTTGCTATTTTTTGTCCTAGAACAATTTTACACTAAGTCATCATCCGCCCCCCAATGGAGGAAATACTGATAAAAGATCATTTTCATAAAGCACCTGATCTGACTTTCCGCTTTTTCCATTAATCAGCAGAATAGCCACATCCTTTATATCAATATCGAGTAAGCCGAGAACTTCAGAAGGGGTAGCGCCTTCATTCACTTCCAGGGTTAACTCTTTCCCCCGGCGTTCTCTGAATGTTGCAAAAAGCTTTACACGGATATTCATGTGATTCCCCCTATATGCATATGGCAATCCTTCTGGACCATAGACAGTCCGCACAGGCCGGTGCATTCCCGTTGCAGTCCATTTCGCTGCTTCTCACAAAATCACAGCCATCGGATAAATCACAATCAATGCAAGAGGGATAGCGGCTGCAAAGCACCATATCTCTAAATCCGGTATAAGCCTTACTATTCCACAGCTCTTGGAGGCTATTTTCATTTATGCTGCCAAAGCTGTAAGGCTGCACCTTTTTCCTCCTGCCAAATACATATTCATCGTACCGATGTGATAATCGGTGGCATGGACTTACTTCTCCCGATGCACAGACATATATTGAATCCGACTCTACAAAGCTGCATCTGCGTTCTGTCTTAAGCTCCCAATTGGGCAGCAAAACCTGAACCCCTTTTTTTAGTGATTTCCGGCAAATACTGTCCATATACTTCTTGATTCCATCGTCCTTATATCTGGAATAAAGTATCTTATCTTTATCCTCCTGTGTCGTCGGGATAAGATTTGACACTATAAGGGTTTTGATATGCAGCGCGGCAGCCAGGTCCACCACTTCCGGCAAATCCTCCCGGTTATCTGCGGAAAGGACAAATTGAATATATACCTCCGGCTTTGTACTGCCCGGCCGGCCTTTGGACTCCCGGATCTGCCGGATTACGCTGCAAACCCGTTCCAGACTGGCACCCCTGATTTTATAAAAGCGGTCCTCCAGGCCGTCAACAGAAAAAACTATCCTGCTTGCGTTATGCGCCATTAATTCTATTTTCCCCTGTTCATCTATAATACCATTGGTTGTTATAGTCAGGTCATACCGGCTCAAAGCCTTGACTGCCCGGCAAAAATGCTCCGAAACCGTTGGCTCGCCGATACCTCCCAAAACAACCTCCTTAAGCTCATGCAGTTCGTAAATATTCTCCAGCAGGTTCCGGAAGGTTTCTTCCTTCATATCTCCGCTGCTGCCGCTCCATGACCTCCGATAGCATATGGCGCAATTCAAGTTGCATTGGTCCGTCAGCTCAAGATATAGCCTTCTTATCGGCATGATCCCACCAATTATTTCAGCCCCAGGCTCTGAAGCTTTTCCTCACTGGGAATTCCTTCCTTTGTCCAGCCCCTAAGCTCATAGTATTCCGGCAACAGCTCATGGAGCTTATGAACCCAGCCCTTCGACGGACCTTCCTGTATTTCTTCTTCCAATAACCGCTTTGGAAGTGTATCCTCTTCCGGTTTTATACCTGCCTGGAGGTTAAACATCTTCTCAAGATTCCATATCCTGTCCCCTGCCTCCAGTATGGTATCGGCCGTATAGCTGCCGCCCGTTACGGCGTTGTAAAGCTCTGCATAATCAGCGGCCCCCAATGCGAAGGATGTGAACAGGCACAATCCCATGGAGTCTATTACCGCAGTCAGATCCTGGAATATCTTTACCCATTGGGGCTTCCCTTCCAGGGCGAACCTATCCAGTTGTTCGGGAGATGCAAGTATCTCCGGTGAAATCATATAGCCTCTCACATGACAGCCGCCCCTGTTGGAAGTGGCATACTCCAGCCCGTGGCCTTGAACACCTCTTGGATCGTAGGCCGGAAGCTCCTGCTTCTTAACGGTCATGGAGATCTCCGGCACACCGTATGATTCAGCCAGTCTGTAGGAACCCTCTGCCATCTTGTCTCCCAAGCCTTCTCTCATGCCCATCCTTTTCGTCCACTCAATTATAGCCTCGGAATCTCCAAAATCTAGGGACAATCCCCCAAGCTCTTCTTTTTTAATATATCCTTTCTCATACAGCTCCATTGCTGCTGCTATGGTTGCACCTGCTGATATTGTATCAAGCCCCATCTCATTGCACCAATAATTTGCCCTGATAATATCGCTTAAATCAGACACACCGCAATCCGAACCATAAGCCCATATGGTCTCATACTCAGGTCCTCCCCCCTCAACTCCTTCCACCTTGCAGTACCTTCCGCAGGCTATGGGGCATCTGTAGCAGGGATCCTTTTTAACCAAATATTTTTCAGCTAATGTTTCACCACTTATTTCCTCTGCCTTGTCGAAATATGACTTTTGGAAGTTGTTCGTAGGCAGGATTCCGTTTTCGTTTATTATATTTATCAATACTGCAGTACCGTAAGATGGTAATCCCTGTCCTGTTACACCGTTCTCCCTGAGCTTTTTGTTATCGGCAGCTACCAGTTCCTTCAGCTTTGCTTCGTCATAAATTTCCGGTTTCTTACTTCCTTTAACAACAATAGCTTTAAGATTCTTTGAGCCCATAACAGCACCCACGCCTGAACGGCCTGCCGCTCTTGAATAATCATTCACGACTGCTGCTATTTTTGAAAGCTTTTCTCCTGCCGGCCCTATCAGACATACCCTGACCTTATCTCCGCACTCTGCTTCCAATGCCTTTGTTGCCTCTGTAGTATTCTTGCCCCAGATATGAGCGGCATCCCTGATTTCAACATTCCCGTCCTCGATGTAAATATACACCGGATTTTCTGCTTTTTCTTCAAAAATAACCGCATCATAGCCGGTAGACTTAAATTCGGCGCCCCAATAGCCGCCGGAATTGGAACAGGCCACAGTGCCTGTAAGCGGTGATTTGGCAACCACCATATAACGTCCTCCTGTCGGTGTCGGTGTTCCGGTTAAAGGTCCCGTAACAAAGATAAGTTTATTTTCAGGACTAAGTGCATCAACTTGAGGATTGACCTCTTCTGTCAGAATTTTTGTTGCCAGGCCTCTGCCCCCGATGAATCTTTCTCCTTTGCTCTGATCAAAGGTTTCAACCTTCACCGTCTTTTCTTTCAGATTAATTCTGAGCAGTTTTCCGAAATAACCGTACATATAAACGCCCCCTTATTTCTTACTAAATATTTACAATGAGCAAAACCCGTGCCAAATAAAAAATCCGCCTGTTTTGGGGCTTTACAGGAGGATTGTTTTTTAAGTGTTTCATTGTGGTACATTATTTTACTATTTTGCGTGTTCCTTTTTGACACATTGCTCCATTTCGGTGCATTGTATCCGGTATTTTTCCATCTTTCTGTAAAGGGTGTTTCTGCTTATGCCCAGGGTTCTAGCGGCTAGTGTTATGTTGCCTTTGTGCTTCATCAGAGCCTTGTTTATCAATCTCTTTTCATTTAGCTCCAAATTGATACATTCTTCTGCATCTTTCGCAAATGCAGTATCTGTAGAACTGTTTACCGTGAATTCAGCCGGAAGGCTTTGCATATTTATCATTCTTTCAATAACATTCTCAAGCTCACGGATATTCCCCGGCCAATCATATTGTACCAAACGCTGAATTATTTCATCATTAAGCGCTACCTCTTTTTTATTCAACCTTTTTGAAATACTTTTCATAAAGTGCCTTGCAATAGCCGGTATGTCCCCCCGCCGCTCTCTCAGGGCAGGTAAATGAATTGGCAGGACATTAAGCCTGTAATACAAATCCAATCGGAAGTTTCCTTTTTCAACTTCTTGAATAAGATTCTTATTCGATGCCGCTATAATACGAACATTGATGGGAATCTGCTTTGTTCCTCCAATCCTGCTGATGACCCCCTCTTCTATAACTCGAAGCAGCTTGGTTTGCATATCAATAGGCATCTCACCTATCTCATCAAGCATTATGGTACCGCCGTCGGCAATTTCAAATTTCCCGGGAGCTCCTCCCCTTTTTGCTCCGGTAAAGGCACCCTCTTCATAGCCAAAGAGTTCGGATTCAATAAGATTCCTCGGAATGGCACCGCAATTGATTGCCACGAAGGGTTCTTCTTTTCGATTGCCGTGATTATGAATGGCTTGGGCAAAAACCTCTTTGCCGGTACCGCTCTCGCCGGTTATAAGGATAGTGGACTTGCTGTCCGAGACTTTTTTGGCATACTCCACTACTTCCAAAAAACGTTCATCACTGCCTATTATTTTATCGAAGGTATATATTGCTTTGCTGCCCATAATGCGGTTTGCAAGATTTCTTATCCTTTTGATTTCTTTAAAAACGAAGGTTATTTCCTGCAGCTCGCCTCCCCCTCCGTATATAGGATAGGCACTAAGGCTGAACTGCAGCTTATTGTTATTCGTGTTGACATAAACGTCCTCTTCATGAAAAGCCTCTCTTGCCCTTAATGCATCTACGACCTTTTCCCAGCCTTCAAAAAGCTGATACATCGGCTTGCTTAAGATCTCTTTTTTAGACATTCCGAACATATCCAAGGCATTCTTATTGCTAATAATGATTCTTCCATCCATGTCAGAGGTCAATATACCTGCAGCAAGGGACTCAATAATTGTCTCAAAATGGTTCTTTGCCAACGTCAGCTTTGAGTTGTATTCTTCTATTACCAATATTTTTTCAATGGCATCCGCTGCTGCCACAACCATTCCAAGGGTGTGGGAATGTACATTCTCACTATAACCCGTAAGGTCCAGGGATCCTATAATACGCCCTTTCGGATCCCGAATAGGAGCACCGGAGCAAGTCCACTTATGATATGCAGTAATAAAATGCTCCTGCCCCGATATCTGCACCGGTATTCCTTCCGCAATCGCAGTTCCCATTGCGTTGGTTCCGATGCTTTTTTCATCCATGTAGGCACCGGGAACCATTTTAAGCCTGTAGGCTTCTGCCAGTATTCCTTCGTCTCCGATCATATTGAGCAGACAACCGCTTTCATCAGTCAGCATGGCAAAAAAACCGGAGCCCTTTACGAAATTATATAGCTGATCAATAAAAGGGCCGGCTGTCAGAATCAACTCTCTGCGTTCCTCCAGCTTTTTCTGAAGCTCCTCTCCCGTAATGATCCTTGCGCTGTAAACCCTGTCCAAGGGGACCCCCATTTCGATACAGCGTTTATGGGAACGTTCAACATAGGGCGCTCTCATATACCTCATCCTTTATCCAATTGAATTCTTTTAATAAAATGCAGCTTTTACATTAAAATATCATATAAATGGGAGGAAAACAATTATAGATGTATAATATGCCTTCCCCTGGCAATACTCTTAATAGATTTGAGCCAAAACCTATAACGACAGGGGGTACTCTTATGACAAAGCTGGATATGATCAGTCAAATTGCAGATTTAAAGGAAATAGACTACAAAAACACACTGGCAATAACAAGTATAATTGAGCTTCTGATAGAAAAGGGCATCCTTGACAGCAGTGAAGTAGCGGCAAAGGCACAGTATCTGGAAGACCAGACTCTGTCTGAAATCAGGAGGAACAACAGATTCGGAATCAGAACCGACTTCCGTTAACGGATATGGAAAAGCATAAAATGAATGGGATGTATATCAATACGCCGATATACATCCCATTTGTCACTTAATATGCTTTTGCCGCATACACCATTTTTTCCGCCTTGCCTCCGCAGATCAGGCATTTATCCCCTACATGCTCCTGATGGAAGGGTATGCACCTTATTGTAGCGGCGGTTTCATCCTTGAGCTTATCCTCGCATTCCTTGCTGCCGCACCACATTGTCTTCACGAAACCCGGTGTCTCCTGCATTATTCTCTTGAATTCTTCATAATCCGTAGTGGTATAGGTCTTTTCCTCCCTGTTCTTCAGTGCCTTGTCGAACATTGTGGTATGAATATCATCAAGCAATTTGGAAATAGTCTCTGTAAGATTATCCATGGATACGGTGAATTTCTCCAGGGTATCCCTTCTGGCTATTGTAACCTGGTTGTTTTCTATGTCTCTGGGACCGATCTCCATCCTTACGGGAACACCCTTCATCTCCCACTCGTTGAACTTCCAGCCGGGACTGTAGGTATCCCTGTCATCCATTTCAACCCTGAAGCTCTTCTCCAGCTCCTCTTTTACCGCTTTTGCCTTATCCAGCACCCCTTCCTTGTGGAAAGCTATTGGAATAATTACAACCTGTATCGGGGCAACTCTCGGAGGCATTACAAGACCCCTGTTGTCTCCATGGACCATTATGATTCCTCCGATAAGCCTTGTGGATATCCCCCAGGAGGTGCTGTAAGCATACTTAAGCACGCCATCCTTATCCAGGAATTTTATATCAAACATCTTTGAGAAATGCTGTGCCAGATTATGTGATGTACCCGCCTGCAAGGCTTTTCCGTCATGCATCATCGCTTCCATCGTATAAGTACGGAGAGCCCCTGCGAATTTTTCCTTTTCACTCTTTTGTCCAAGTATCACAGGCATCGCCAGTTCGTCTTCCGCAACCTGCCTGTATATTTCCAGTATCATTAAGGTTTCCCTCTGGGCATCCTCCTCATCTGCATGCACCGTATGGCCTTCCTGCCATAGGAACTCGGCCGTCCTGAGGAAGGGCCTTGTAGTCTTTTCCCATCGAACAACATTGCACCACTGGTTTATCAGCAGGGGAAGATCCCTGTATGATTGCACCCACCTGGAATACATATCGCAAATTATGGTCTCCGAGGTCGGCCTGATGAACAATCTCTCGGTAAGCTCCTCATTGCCTCCGTGGGTAACCCACAGCACCTCGGGAGCAAATCCCTCAAAGTGATCAGCTTCCTTTTTCAGATAGCTTTCCGGTATCAAAAGCGGAAAGTAAGCATTCTTGTGCCCTGTAGCCTTGAACCTTCTGTCGGCTACTCTCTGAATTCCTTCCCATACTCCATATCCATAGGGCTTTATTACCATGCACCCCTTTACAGGAGCATAGTCAACCATATCCGTCTTTAAAATGACATCAGTATACCACTGGGAAAAATCCTCTTCCATCGGGGTAATCTCTTTTACAAATTCCTGCTGCTTCTTATCAGCCATATTAATCTCTCCTTATCTGAAATTGAAATGAACAATACAATAAAAAAACTTCGCCACATGAAAGGGACGAAGTTTTACTCGCGGTACCACCCTATTTGAACACACGCCATTATACATATATTCCTCTTCAGCCTTTAACGCAGGCATACGGTGGGAGTTCATCCCCGGCTTGGAGGTTGGGTTCGATAAAAGTCATCCTGGAAAGCATCTCAGCTGTCAAGCTTTCCTCTCTTAAGGCAGCTTATTATCTACTATTCCTCTTCATTGCTTTTGTTCTTTAAATTAAACTTATTATATATTATGGTATTTTGCATGTCAATATACTCATCCTTCTGCTATTGTGCAGTTGAATGTAGGGAATGAAAATAGTAGTATATACATATAGATAGAAATTCTTCACAAGGAAGTGTTCATATGTCTGATAAAAATGAAATGAATGATATCGATATATTTGACACAGAATGCGGGGAGCTGCTTAAACTGGTACTTGACGGTATAAATGATGCAATCTGTGTAGTGGACATCAACTGCATAACCAGGTACTGGAACAAGGCTGCCGAAAAGCTTTATCAGATCGACCGGGAAAGTATAATTAACAGGCATATTAAAGAATTCTTCCCTAATTCATTACTTCCCAGGATCATTAAGGAAAAAAAGGCTTATGACAATATTTACAACAATCCAAAAGAAGGCTGTTACAATGTCATTAGTGCTTCGCCGCTGTATATGAACGGCCGTTTGGTCGGAGGCATAAGCCTGGACCGGGATGCCACAGAGTTCATAAAAACCTCCGAGCTGTTGGTGAAAGCCCAGTCCAATCTTAATGTACTGGAGCATGAAATATCAATAATCAATAAGAACAGGTACTCATTTTCACAGATTCTCGGTAACAATAGAGCCCTCAGGGACAGCATCAGGCTGGCAAGAGATATTTCAAGATCGAATATCAATGTTCTGATAACCGGTGAGAGCGGTACCGGCAAGGAGCTGTTCGCCCGCGCAATTCATATGGAAAGCAACCGGGAAGGTTATTTTGTACCCATTAACTGCAGTGCCATTCCTAACGAATTAATTGAAAGCGAGCTTTTCGGATACGCGGCAGGAGCCTTCACCGGTGCTCTGAAAACCGGCAAGATCGGTAAAATGGAACTGGCCAATAACGGTACACTTTTTCTTGATGAGATAGGGGACATGCCGCTGAGTATGCAGCCGAAAATACTCAGGGTCCTTGAAAATGGAGAAATGACCAAAATAGGCAGTGAAAAAACCATAAAGACTAATATTAGAATCATTACTGCCACTAACAAGAATTTATCGGAAATGGTAGAAGCCGGATTGTTCAGAAAAGACCTTTACTACAGGCTTAACTCAGTTGTTATAAACCTTCCTCCTTTGAGAGAAAGGAAGGATGATATACCATTGCTTGTAAACAGATTCATTGAGGATTACTGTATGGAATACGGGATTAATATTCTGGGCATTACTCCTGAGGTTTTGGATAGCTTTGTTAATCACAGCTGGGAAGGAAATATCAGAGAATTGAAAAATGTCATCGAGAGAATAGTTGTACTGGCAAGAAACTCCAATACCGGAGTGATTGATGCTTCTTTTCTGCCGCAGAGCCTTGGAGGAATCAGAAAACCTATCCCCGCCGCAAAGCAGGACAGCATATATGACCTGAATACAATACTGGAGAACGCCGAAAGAGAAGCCTTGATAAATGTCATGAGGATATCCGGAGGCAATAAGGCACATTGTGCAAAACTTCTGAATATACCGAGAAGCACCTTGTACTTCAAGCTGAAGAAGCATAATCTGGAAAAATAATTATACACCATCAGAAACGTCAATACACTGACATTTGTGTCAATGTGCTGACGTTTTTCTTATATAAAATTTACGTTACTGTCAATATATTGACACATGCGTATACAAGCTCTAGTAAAATGAACCGTTTCCTGGGTTGGCATGCAAATTGCTATGTAATATTTTTAATTAGAGAAAGGGGGAATTCCTATGAGGATTGAGCAACATCCAATCATCACATTCAACAAAGGCAGAAAAATACAGTTCACATTCGACGGAAAGATTTATGAAGGATACGAAGGTGAACCAATTGCAGCCGCTCTGCATGATGCCGGGATAAGGGTCCTGGGCCATAGCCACAGGCTTGGAAGGCCCAGAGGTTTTTATTGTGCAATTGGCAATTGTTCCTCCTGCCTTATGGTAGTGGATGGCAAACCTAATGTAAGGGTTTGCGTGGAAAAGCTCAAGGAAGGAATGGTAGTGGAGACTCAGATAGGAAGGGGGGAAATCAAGTGATACATACAGATATAGCTATAGTAGGAGGAGGACCTGCCGGACTGCGTGCAGCCATAATGGCAGCGGAATCCGGCGCAAAAGTTATAATCATCGACAGGAACAGCCAGTTGGGCGGACAGTTGATAAAACAAACTCATATGTTTTTTGGTTCCCAGAAGCAATATGCCTCGAAAAGGGGTATAGATATTGCAAACATCCTGATATCTGAATTGGACAAATATAAGGATAATATCACCGTCATGCTTGATTCAACAGTAATAGGACTGTATGAGGACAGAGTCCTGACTGTTGATCAGGGAGGCAAATATATAAAAATAAAACCGAATACTATAATTATTGCTACAGGCGCTTCAGAAAAATTCCAGGCTTTCCCCAATAATGATTTACCCGGCATATACGGAGCAGGAGCCGTGCAGACATTAATGAATGTCTATGGAGTAGCTCCCGGAGATAGCGTATTTATGGTCGGAGCAGGCAATATAGGGCTCATTGTAAGCTATCAGCTTATGCAGGCAGGAATACAAGTAAAAGGTGTAATATGCAGAGGCCCGAAATTCGGCGGTTATGCAGTACATGCTTCAAAGCTGAAAAGACTTGGTGTTCCTGTAATGCCTTCCCACAAAGTCGTATATGCCCATGGTAAGGATAAGCTGGAAAAAATCACACTGATAAAGCTCGACGAAAATAAAAAAGAAATCCCCGGTACCGAGTTTGATATAGAAGTTGATGTGCTGTGTATTGCAACGGGGCTGACCCCGCTGGCAGAGCTTCTATGGCAGATGGGCTGTGAGATGAAGTATATTTCAGAGTTAAGCGGTCATGTTCCCCTTAGGGACAAAAACCTAATGACCAGCCTTGACGGTATTTATGTTGCCGGAGACGTTGCCGGTATCGAAGAGGCAAGCAGTGCTATGGTTGAAGGAGCACTGGCCGGCTTGTGCGCTGCAAAGGCAGCCGGTTATATTCATCCGGATTATGAAGCCCTTGTAGAGGACTGTCACAAACAGCTTTATGATTTACGTTCAGGCCCTGAAGGTGAAGCAATCCGTAAAGGTCTTTCCAAAGCTGAGCTTAAGGAGGTTGGTTTATAATGCTTGAAAGAACCGGTGTGCCTACAAAAGAGAATATCGAAAGTGTAACACCTTCGAAGGAGAGGTTGTCAAAAGGTCCGGTAGCAATTATTGAGTGCTTTCAGGAAATACCCTGCAATCCCTGTTATACATCCTGTAAGAAAGGCGCGATAAAAGAGCTGATAGATATTAATGACCGTCCGATATTGGATCCTGAAAAATGCAACGGCTGCGGCGTTTGTATAAGCAATTGTCCGGGGCTTGCGATTTTTGTAGTTGACGAATCTTATTCCGAGACTGAAGCTCTGGTAAAGATACCCTATGAGTTTTTACCATTGCCTGAAGAAGGAAGCTTCGTTACAGGTTTGGACAGAGAAGGAAAACCCGTATGCAGGGCAAAGGTTGAAAAGGTTCTGAATGCAAAAGCACAGGACAGAACTCCTGTAGTATCTTTGATAGTTCCAAAAGAGCTTTCTATGACTGTAAGGTTTTTGAGCCTTAATGACCATTACAGCGATAATACTATAGTCTGCAGATGTGAAGAAATTACTCTGGGCGAAATAAGAGAATATATAAGACGCGGATATCAAAGCCTTGAGGAGATAAAAAGAATAAGCCGATGCGGCATGGGTCCGTGTCAGGGAAGAACCTGCAGTCAGCTTGTAATGCAGGAACTGGCCTCAGCTACGGGAAAACGGCTCTCTGAAATTCAAATGTCCGCATTCAGGCCGCCGACAGTACCGATTAAATTAGGTCAACTGGTTGGAGGTGATGATCATGAATAAAACTGCAAGTGTAGTAATAATAGGCGGAGGTATTTCCGGCTGCGCAATAGCTTATACCCTGGCCAAAAAAGGTGTAAAGGATATTGTCGTAATCGAAAGGGATTATCTTAGCAGCGGTGCTACGGGAAGATGCGGAGCCGGTGTCCGTATGCAGTGGGGTACCGAAATGAACTGCAAGCTGGCGAAGTACAGTATAGAATTCTTTGAAAGAGCGAACGAAGAGCTGGACTATGAATATGATATTGAGTTCAAACAGGGAGGATATCTCATAGTTGCTTCTACGGAAAAAGAAGTCAACCAGTTCAAGAAAAACATTGCTTTGCAAAACAGCCTGGGCATCCCTTCAAGATTGTTGACTCCCAAAGAAGCTAAGGAAATAGTTCCTCATATGGATGAAACAAAGATTATTGCCGCCACCTTCAACCCTAAGGACGGGCACCTTAACCCCTTCCATACTACTCAGGCCTATGCCAATGCAGCAGTCAGACTGGGTGTTGAGATAATGAAGTATACAACCGTTACCGGAATCAATGTTGAAAACGGTAAAGTAGTTGGCGTACAGACTGATAAGGGTTATATTTCAACTCCGGTTGTCGTAAATGCTGCCGGAGGGTACTCGCAGCTCATTGCAAAAATGGTGGGTATTGATCTGCCGGTATATTCAGAAAGGCATCAGATTCTTGTAACTGAGCCTGTAGCTCCTATGCAGGGGCCGATGTTTATGTCCTTCTCGCTTAATATATACTGCCAGCAGACACCCCACGGCAGCTTCATAATGGGAAGAGGCGATGCAAATGAGCCCAGGGATTTGAGAATCACATCCAGCTGGCACTTCATGGAGGAAATGGCCAAGACCTGTACCGAATTGCTGCCTCCTTTAAAGGAATTAAGAGTAGTACGTCAATGGTCCGGTTTGTATAATATTTCTCCGGACCGTCAGCCGATATACGGACCGGTTAAAGAGGTTGAAGGCTTCTATCTTGCATGCGGTTTCAGCGGACACGGCTTTATGTTCGGGCCTGTAACGGGAGTTGTTATAGCTGAGTCCATACTTGGAGAAACTCCCACAATTCCGGTTCATATGCTGGATAAGGACAGATTTGAACGCGGAGAACTTTTACTGGAGCCCTCTGTTGTATAAAAAGAATAATTTATATTAAATTTAATGATAAACCAAATAATATTGTCATTATTTGGTTTATCATTATAAATCCAGATCCTAATGTGTTTAAGGAGGTTTTGTAATGAAGGTCCTAGGCAAAAAACCCGAGCTGTGTATTCAATGTCATGCTTGTGAAAGCACTTGCTCCAATACATGGTTCAAGGAAGACAATGTACTGAAATCTTGCATAAGAATCAATGAAGATGATAACGGAAATGTTAAAATCACTTCCTGCACACAGTGCGGAGAATGTATAGACATATGTCCGGTTGAAGCTTTGACAAGAGATAAGAACGGCATTGTAAGAGTAAACAAAAACATATGCGTCGGCTGCTTCATGTGTGTTGGTTTTTGTCCCGAATTGGCTATGTTTATGCATGAGGACTACCTGGAACCTTTCAAATGCGTGGCATGCGGCCAGTGTGTAAAAAATTGTCCGACTGGTGCTATATTTATAGCAGAAGAATAATGCTAAAGGAGGAAGATTTAATGGATATTGAAAAATTGAAATCCGCCCACAAACTCCTTTGCGAGTATAAGTACGAGTTGGGCACTGTCGACAGAGGTTATACAAACAGAACCTTATATATAAATCTCAGTGAGAATGCAATAAAAGAAAAACCGGTAACACAAATGATGAAGGACAAATTCATCGGCGGAAAGGGCTTTGGTTTATGGTATCTCTGGAATGCGGTTACTCCAAAAACCCGATGGAATGATCCTGAAAACGAGATAGTTATAGCTCCCGGTCCTGTGGCCGGAATTACACAATATCCCGGCGCCGGCAAGTCTCTTGTAGTAACTCTTTCACCCCTTACTGATTTACCTATGGACAGCAATGTAGGAGGTTACTTCGGTCCCCTTCTTAAATTCTCAGGCTTTGACGCCCTTGAGCTTCAAGGTAAGGCTGACAAGGATGTAATAGTATTTATAGACGGCAACAAAGGCATCATAAGGATTGAGGAGGCTCCCCTTGAAGCAATAGACAGCCATGTACTGGCAGAACAGCTTACAGACATGTACGCTGAAAGCGAAGCGGACAAGAGAAATGTCTCTGTAGTATCTGCAGGTACTGCTGCTAATTTCTCCAATATAGGTTTATTGAATTTTAGCTTCTATGATATAAGAAGGAAGGCTGTCAGATTAAAACAGGCAGGTAGGGGCGGTATTGGCAGAGTATTCAGGGACAAGAAAATAAAAGCCCTGGTAGTTCGCTTTGAAGGAATCAAAGGCAACCTTAACAATCCATTCGACCAAGGAGTCCTTAACAGGACAGGTATTAAATTCCACAAGGAAATGCATGATCTTGACGATAAACAGAACAGGATGAGGCAAATAGGAACTGCCAATATAATTGAAGTTATGGATAAGTATGATTTGCTTCCGACTCACAACTACAAATTCGGAGGTCATCCGGAAACATATAAGATATCTTCAAAGGTATTCACAAAAAAAGTCACTCAAAATATGCCTGACGGCTGCTGGTACGGCTGCAGCATGTCCTGTGCCAAGGCTGTAGACAACTTCGAGCTTAAGACCGGTCCGTACAAAGGGCAAAAGGTCATAGTAGACGGTCCTGAATACGAAAATGCGGCAGCACTTGGCCCCAACATAGGCATATTTGATCCCGATGTTATACTTGAGTTGAACTTCTACTGCGACACCTATGGTTTAGATACTATTTCCTTCGGTACCATGACCGCCTTTATTATGGAATGCTATGAAAATGGCATCCTTAATAAAGAAAGGACAGGCGGACTGGAACTGAATTTCGGCAATTCGGAAGCTGCACTGGAGCTGATACATAGAATTGCCAGAGGCGAAGGCTTCGGAAAAATTGCCGGACAAGGCGTTAAGAAAATGAAGGAATATTTCATTAAGGAATACGGAGCAGATCCTGACTTCATAAATGATATCGGAATGGAGCAGAAAGGACTGGAGTTCTCGGAATATATGCCGAAGGAATCCCTTGCACAGCAGGGTGGCTACGGGCTGACCAACAAAGGCCCGCAGCATGACGAAGCCTGGCTCATATTCATGGATATGGTTAACAATCAGATTCCGACTTTTGAAGATAAAGCTGAAGCACTGCACTACTTCCCCATGTTCAGGACATGGTTCGGCTTGAACGGCCTGTGCAAGCTGCCCTGGAATGATGTAACCCCGGAAAGCAACAAATATGCTGATGAACCTGCTAAAATTCCTGAGCATGTACAGAACTATGTTGATGTGTATAATGCAGTAACAGGAAGCAATATTGACAAGCATGAGCTTATAATTCAATCTGAAAGAGTGTATAATTTCCAGAGGGTATTTAATATCAGAATGGGTAAAGGCAAGAGAATACACGACAGAATACCTTACAGGGCAATGGGGCCTGTAACTGTGGAAGAATATGAATCAAGGCAGGAGAGATATGATAAACAGCTTAAAGAGCTCGTAGGCTACGACCCTTCAGGAAAAACCACAGAAGAAAAAATGAAGGTTCTGAGAAAATACAGGGAAGACCAGTATGAAAAGCTTACAGATGCCGTATACTTCAGAAGAGGCTGGACAATGGACGGGGTTCCTACAGTTGAAAAACTTCAAAAGCTTGGAATGGATCTTCCTGAAGTTATTGAGGTTGTAAAAGCACATCTCTAAAGTTTAAAGTAAATTCCGTTTAAGTAAATTCCGGATGAGTCTTGTGACCCATCCGGAATCTTATTTTTATCCTTGTACGATCATTCTTTTTCTATGTTCCTCTGAGGTTTTCTTATCTCTCAGAAGCTCCACCAGGTACAAGGCAAAATAAATCGCGGTACCCGGTCCCTTTGAAGTTATGAAGTTACCTCCATGTGAGACTATATTCCTGCCTATTACCGCTCCTTTAAGGGTCTCTTCAAAACCGGGATAGCATACCGCTTCCTTCTTGTCCAGAAGCCCCAGTTTTCCCAAAACGCTGGGAGCTGCACATATCGCCGCTATGGGTTTGCCCTTTTCAGCAAAATCCATTATGACCTCTCTCAGGCCGTTATGTTCCCCCAGGTATCTTGTACCGGGCATCCCTCCCGGCAGGACTATCATATCCTGCCCCTTATTATCGGCATTTTCAAAAATCTCATCGGCAGAGACAACAATCCCGTGAGCACCTGCAACATCCTTTTTACCCGTTATTGATATCATTCTTGCATCTATTTCCGCCCGCCTTAATGTATCAACCACAGTAATGGCTTCAATTTCCTCAAAGCCTTCCGCCAAATAGACATTTACCTTTTTCATTCCTTAATCCTCCTTTCTTAATTCATCCATTCCGGCGAGTGTTCCAAATGAATACCCATTAATCATAATCTCTTGGTTATAACGAAGTGCAGCTTAGCAACCTCTGACAGCTTCTCTTTCCTGTGGAGCTGTACAAATTCCTTTGCAGCCTCTGTCACCATGGAAGAACTTCCTTTGGGAAATTCCATCCCGTATTTCTCCGCCAGCTTATCCATTGCTTTTACATATTCATTTCTTGCAAGAATACTGGCAGCTGCTACCACTACATTTTCTTCCGCTCTCGGCCTTTGCTCCAGATTTATATTCTTTCCCTTCTCCAGCAGTGCGTTCTTTATAAGCTCAGGACTGCCGAACTGGTCGGACAGTGCGTAACTACAGTCTACAGCTTCCAGCAGGTTTTCAATTACCCGCGCATGTCCCCACGCAAGAAGCTTGTTCAGATTTTCAATCTTTTCGTATAATTCGTTATACCTTTTGTTACCGATGATAACCACGGAGTACTTGCATATTCCGGCTATCTCCTCAGCCAGCTTCCGGATCCTGGCATCCGAAAGGGTTTTGCTGTCTGCGGCTCCTGCTTCCATAAGTTTTTTCTTCATTTCCGCATCTGCATATACTCCTGCAATCACCAAAGGTCCGAAATAATCACCCTTACCTGATTCATCGGTGCCGATAAGTCCGGCATCAGTCTCTCCCGGCTCTTCTGCCTTTTCTTCGTTCAGGCTTCCTGTCCTCAAAAGCCCTTCAATCAGCTTCAGGATATCTTCATCTTTTATCTGCGACAAGTCACACCTTGTGCCGTTTTTCTTGTTTTCGTAGACTCTTATAAGATACTTCTTTCCGTTGATAATTATACTGAACTGAAGCCCATAATTAATATCTTCGTATAAACTTATTTCAATTCCATTGTCTTCAAATACATTCTTCAAATGATTATAATACTGGTACTTATCCTTTGTACCGTTCAATTGCCTCACTCCAAAAAATGTTTTGCAGGCGCTGCCTTACATCCGATTTATTCACTGATTGCCCTGTATATCTGTCAGTTCATTAAGCTGTTTTAACAGTTCTTCCAGAGCTTTTATCCTGGAGCCGTACTCTGCCCAATTGCCGGCCCGTTGTGCATTCATTGCCTGTTCAAATGTATCATTTGCTTCCTTTATCAGCTTCTCCACCGAAGTATCGATATTTCCCTCCGGAGTTGGTACCGGTTCATCCGGTGTTTCTTCTTCCGGTTTTTCTTTTACGGGGAACACCCTGTCCAAGGCTTCATCCAATGTATCTTCCATTACAACCTTATTATTAAAATATACTATTACTTTCTTCTGCTCCGGAAGAGCATTGGCATTTAATGCTTTTACATAAATAGGCTCTACATACAGTATCGATTCTTCAATGGGTATTGTAAGCATATTTCCTCTTACTACCTGTGAGTTTCCTCCCGTTGCCAGCAAATTCAACTGCGGGCCTATTATGGTGTCCTGACTGACTATGCCCTCTATCTGCATAGGGCCTTCTACTATTTTTCCTGACGGGAAGCTGTACAGTATTATCTCTCCATAATTCTCCCCGTCGTTCTTTACCGCAAGCCAGGATATCATATTGGTCTTCCCTTGAGGAGTATATGGAACCATCAGCAGAAATTCTTCCTTTTTGCTGTCCGGAAGCCTCATTATAAGATATGAGGACTCTACCATCTCTGCATTTGCCTGAGTGGTACTGGTTCCATAGATTTGGGTCGATACATCCCACACATCGCTTTTATTGTAAAACTCCCGGGCATTCTTCATATGATATTTCTTGTATATATCCGCCTGTATGTCAAACAATGTCTGGGGGTATCTTATATGGGCCCTTAAGCCCTCAGGCATTTCAGCAATTGGCTTAAACAACGTATCAAATATCTTGGAATATGTCTTAATTATGGGGTCGCTTACATCTGCAATATAGAATTCGGTAGTACCGTTATAAGCATCTATTACAACCTTGACGGAGTTGCGTATATAGTTTGTGGATGTCTGGCTGTTGATCCTCTCTGAATATGGATATCTGCTGCTTGTTGTAAATGCATCTATCAACCAGTACAATTTCCCATTATTAATCACTATATAGGGATCTTCGTCATAAGTGAGGAATGGAGCAATTTTCCTAACCCTGTCAATTATCTCCCTGTTTATGAGTATTCTGCTCTTTGAGTTAATATCCTGGGATAATAATAAATTGAACTCTCCCTCCCGTACTGCAAAAAGTATCCTGTTTAATATATTAAGACTTATACCTCCTGTTCCGCTGTATTCAGTCTCCATATTCATATTGGTCGCCGGATAATCAAATTCCTTCTCTCTGGAGTTGACAATTACAAAGTCCTTTGTGCTTTCTCCAAAGTATATCTGCGGAACATCCACCTTTATATCAATATCTGATATCACAGGCATATCTCTTATGAACAGCCTGGGTTGACCCGAAGCGGTGACTTCATTTACCGGAGACATTGAAACACCATATCCATGAGTATATTTAAGATACTTGTTTATCCATGATGCCCCTCTGGCCTCTGTCTGCTTCGGTATATTTGCAGACTGAAGCTCCCTGGCTGATATGAATACCTGCCTGTATACTCCGTTTATCATATATCTGTCAATATCCATATCGTTGAATTGATAATAGCTTTTCAATCCTTGAATCTGATTATAAATATCCTTTGCAGGCCTGTAATCATTTATCGGAATATTATTTATAGTAACCTCATTTTCTTCAATATCCTCCCGTGTAAGGGCCTGATTGACGGAAAACTCCTTTTCCGTGACCTTATCAAGATTGTATGCATAATTTGTATAATTAATATTATACTGCAGGAATTCTTCCTCTCTTGCCAGTTCATTTGGTGCTACTATCATATTCTGAACTATGGCATATACCACTCCGGTGGCAATCATGGCAACTACAAGAAGCAGCGGCCCTAGAACAATCAGCTTTATGTTTTTCTTATTCCTGTTTAATATCAGTAATGCTGCTGTCAATATGCATATGCCAATATATGCGTAATGGGCGGGAAGAGTTATGTTAATATCAGTATAACTTGCACCATATGCTACTCCTCTTGAAGAATAAAGAAGGTCAAAGGTCCTGAGATAGAAGCCGAAAGCTAATATCAGAAAAAATAGGCCTCCAAGAAACATAAGCTGCTTTGAAGCAGTCCCAAGTATGTTTCTGTACATGTCCTTGGAATTGCCGAAAGACCTTATATCCATATTCAACTTCTCGTCTGGCACCTTTGTGGTAATGAAATTGTAAGCATTAAAAAGAAAGGTAATTGCCGCAAATGCAAATACAATCATCAGCAGAAAATTATACAGTTTATTGAAGAAAGGCAGTGAAAACACAAAATATCCTATATCCTTTCCAAATATAGGATCTGCCAGGCCAAAGGGAGTCTTGTTAATAAATATCAAAAAATCATACCATATATCGAACACGAATAACAAAGAGAAAACAAGGGCTAAGCCTAAAGAACCATATATAGATATCTTTGTTCTTATTCTTTTTTCAACGCTTGACAGTACCAATCCGCTGTGCCTTATAGAATGCGCATTAATAGATTTCAGATACAGGTAAAACAGAAAAAATAATACAACAAGAGCCGGAATAAAAAACTTCATCTGTGTAAAAAGCTTTTTAAAGAATACCTCTTGATAACCAATCTTCGAAAACCACTGATAGTTAATAAGGTATTCGGCTATATTACTAAAAAACGCTATTACCAGAACAATGATTACCAGTAATATCGTAATACCTTTGGTTTTAATTCTGCCAAATCCTTTCACTGACTACCTCTCCCCCCAATTCGGATATACTTAAATTATACATTTTACAGTAAGAATATTCAAACTGTTTTAGTAACAATAGTGTATCCTATGCATTAAAAAGTGCAGGTATGTAACCTGCACTAGAATGCCGCAGCCATAATATCAACCAGGGTCTTGACATAATTGTAGGTTCCGGCATCAAACTCCTTGCTCTTTATTGATACTGAAAGATACGTCACTCCCTTTATCCTTCCCCTGTCTGTCATCGGTACCGCTATCACCGATTGCCAGTCCGGCATCCCCGTAAGTATATCTATTCCGGGATATCCGTTCCAGTCTATCTGGTATTCTCCCTTCCCGGTTTCCATGCATTTCTGCACTATGCCCTCATTGTAGTATACTTCCTCTTCCCTGTCCGCCAGCCTCTTCCTTAATATCTTCCTGCTTATCCTCTTTTCATTCCCGGTCTCTTCTATACAGAATATCCCTCCTGTCTGTGCCTCCGATACTTCTATTATCCTTCCCAGGAAGCTGAAAAGCTTTTCTTCCAGTGTCTTATCACTGTCCCTCTGCAGATCCAGTATCTCAAGCATTGTCTCTGTTTTCCTCTGATCCTCCACAATGTCTCCCGATATTATACCTGCAAGCCTGTCTATTCTCTTTATGCTGTTTGACATGTTAAGCTCATATATCCTGCTCCCGTTCCTCCCCGACTCTTTTACATGGTACAGTGCCTGGTCTGCCTTGTCTATCAGATCCTTTGCCCATGTGCCGTGTTCCGGATACGAGGATATCCCCATGCTTATGGTAAGAGGCGTGTTAAATCCCAGAAGCTTTGCATTTTCTACCTTCTTCCTTATCTTCTCCGCAACAGTGCGGGCTCCTTCGGCATCTGTGCCCGGAAGCAGTATTATTATCTCTTCTCCTCCATATCTTCCGCATATATCCCCTTTTCTTACGCTGCTCATTATTATGCTGCTTATGTTCTGAAGCACTTCATCTCCTTTTTGATGGCCGAAGCGGTCGTTTATATTCTTGAATTTATCTATATCCGCCATTATTATGGAGAACTGTCCCCCTTCCTTCTCCGCATACACAAGCTCTTTTGACAGCGCTGATTCAAAGTGCTTCCTGGTATACAGCCTTGTCAGCTTGTCTACCGTTGACATTACCTTCATGTTGTAATTGTCTGTCAGTACATAGGCTATCTTTGCCGCCATCATGCAGAAAAGACTGCTTTCCTGGGTGAAGTTGTTTATTATGCTGTCGGTATCCAGGTATATGTAGCCTATTATCGGGTTGTCCATTTGCTCTTTATACCTTCTCCGCTCTTCCACAAGTTCTATTCCTATACCGCCTCTTTCTTTCTGTGTCACTATCGGTATGCAGAACACTGCTGTTATATCCTTGGGTATCAATATATCTCCTTTTTTGGCATTGTACTCAAAGGTGTCATTTACTATTATGCTGTCCCGTTTCTGATTTACCTGTTCTATCAAATACTTGTAAAAAGGGGTTTCCTGATACCTGTTGTAGGAAGCTATTACATTAAGGCTGCCGTCCTCCTGCAGTGTCGCTATGAATGCGTTTTTGGCCTGTGTTATCTCTGCAAACAGATCTACCATATACTTCAGATTGGCGGTTTCGTCATCACTGAACCTGCTTACCAGCTCCTGCATCTTTCCCAGGAACTTCATCCTGGTACTTGTATCCATATCCTCCCCTGCTGCTATTTCGTCTGCTTCCTTGTATCTGTACATATCCCTGTATTCTGTATAATCAAAGTATTTGTCCATTTCCTGCAGGCTTATATTTCCTGTCGTATACTTCTTTGCAGCCTTTTGCCCCGGCTCATCCCGGGTCATAAGCTCCGCTGCCCTGCACAGGTTTTCTTTTACCGAGCTTCTGTCGTGGGAGTTTATGAACCTTACCTTGTATTCGTCAGGCACATTATATACAAGCTTCCTTAAATAGCTTAAGGATGTGATAAGGTATTTCAATGCTTCTCTGTAGTTCTTCTGCTCTATCAGCTCTTCAGCTATTGCCTTGTATATCTTCCACTTTATTTCGTTATTCTCTGCCGATTCCATGAGCCCTGCCAGCTTTGTAAGGCCTTCCAGCCTCTCAGTCCCTTTCTTTGCAAGAGCTTCTACATATTCGTATCTCAGCCTCAGCATATCAGTGTCAATATTTGATACATACCTGAGGCCTCTGGCCAGAAGCTCCAGCCCTTGTTTCTTCATACCCTTTGAGATATATATTTCGGCAAGCTTCACACAGGCTGTACGTCCCAGCTTGTACCAATTCACTTCAAATACTTTGTCCAAAAATGCCTTGATTTTTCCATGGTTCAGCCTGCCGCTCAGCTGTATCTCTGACAGCAGCTTCACAAAATGTGCTTCGTAATTCTCCATAATACCCCAGGTTATGCACATATTCACGGACTTCTGTGCATATTCCGCTGCTCTTTCATATTCTCCCATGGCATACAGGAATTCTGCCTTGTATTGATAGAAAAACTGCATAAGGTTACCTGAATCCTTTAGATTGCTAAGGAGTTCTTCCGAGGTATCGATGTACAGAGCCGCTTTCTTTAAATCCTCCATCCCTACGCTTGCAATTATCAGGTTAATGTTGAGCAGTGCCTTTATCACCATATTCCGGGAGACATTCACAACCTGTAATCCTTTATTATAATATTCAATAGCTTCGCTGTAACGATCCTCTATTCTGTAAATCTCTGCAATGTTATTGTAGCTTCTCTCCATTGAGCTTAGATCATTCAGCTTCTGACTCACACTAAGGCATTTTTCATAATACTCTCTGGCTTTTTCCATATCGTTGTAGTATTCAGAATACACATAGCCTATAGAATTCAATACATTCGGCATATATTTATATTCAGAAAGCCTTTCCAGTATGGCCATACCCCTCATCAGCTCGGAAAGGCCCTCTGTGTATTTGTTCTTATTGCATATCACTCTGCCGTAAGTCACCAGCACTCTTGCGTAGAAACATTCATACCGTTTGACATCGATTGTATTTATTACATTTCTCAATATCTTTATATATGAACTGTATTTGCGCTTGTTTGACATTATGTCATTAAGGCATATAACAAGCTCATAGAGCCCTTCAGGATATGAAACGTCCTTCAGCAGCCTTTTTGCCTTTACTGCATACTCAATTGCACTCTTCTTATCATCTATTTTGTAAGAAAGTGAAAATTTCTTGATAAATATGTCTATCAACAATTTCTGATCATTCGCTGCGATTGCGGAACCCTCTGCCTCGTCATAGAAATACATAGAATTGCTGTATTCTCCTATATGTTCGTACAATTCCCCCAGCTTTCTGCAGACAATTCTCTTTTTTGTGCTTACATCTTCCGGTGCAAACATATTATATGACTGCATAAGAAATTGAATAGCCTGGCTGAATAAGTTGCTGGATATCATCTTTTCGGCGGAATTCATAAGATATTCAATGGCTTCCTTATACCTCATAGCTTTTGCCATGTGGTAAATGAGCTCATCTTTATTTTCCCTGTTTTCTTTATTGAATTTATCCTCCAATATATATGAAGCTATTAAATGGGATTTCAGCTTTATGTCCTGGGGTATTCTTTCATATATTGATTTCTTAAGGTTAATGGAACTGAAGTCAAAGGATATTCCCCAATCATCCACCTTTTTTGACAGTATGTTGATGGTATCCAACTGATGAAGCTGTTCGTTGAGTTTATCCCCGCTCATATTAAGCATTTTCTTCAATATATCCGGAGATACGGCTGTATTGAATATGGAAACAGTCTTTATGATTTCTTTTTGCAAGGAGCTTAGCTTGCTTATCTTATTCAGAATAAAATCATCTATATTAAAGGACAGGTTCAATTTGTTCAGATCAACTCTGTTCAGAACCCATTCCCCTTTGTCATTAACATAGATATGGTTGTTTATAACCAGGAAATATATAATCTCGTATATGAACTTTGGATTACCCTCTGTCTCTTTATATACCTTCGCGGCAAAATCAAGAAACGGCTTATCCATGCCGAGCAAAAGCCTTATATATTCTGCTGTCTCATTTATATTGAGATTATTAAGCTCAATGCATTCTGCATATCCCGCTTCGGTCAGGGAACTGCAAAACTCCTTCAGCTTGTCATTTTCTTCAATGCTTTGTATCCCTGCTCCCAGCAGAAGGTATATCTTGCCCTTGCCTTCGCTTCTCATAATATAATTCAAGACAGAGAGAGAGTCCTCATCAATATAATCAAAGCAACTTACAGCTAAAGCAAAGGAATGCTTGGCAGAAGCCTCCAAAAGAAAATTCCCCAGCCTATATACCAGCTTTACTTTGTCTTCCTGCTTGATTGCGCCGCTGTATGTAAGAGCAGCGGGAACACTGCTTATATCCGGAATAATATAAGAAATATCAGTTATGTACCTGTCAATAATCTCCTTATCAGTGACCCTCATGATTTCTTTGATCAGCAAAACTATATAATAAAAACTGCTGACAACGTCTTCTTTTAAGACGTTGTATATTACTGAAATGCCTTCCTGCTCAAGCCTATAACCGGATGCCTTGATAAAAACCGATTTGCCTGTTCCCATGGATCCCTTTATTATCATAGCCTTGGGTTGAAGTTTATTCTCATAAAGAAATCCTTTTGCAGATTCGATTATCCTGTTAAAATGATGCTCTCTTGATACGAGTCTTGTAATGTGCCTCGGGAGCTTTTGAATATGCTTCTTGTTTATTATATTGAAATTCCTGTTTAATCTCCGGTTTATATCTTCAACTATCTTTTCCACCGATTCGTACCTGTCACCCGGCTTTAAGGAAGTACACTTTTCTATTATCTCCATTACCTGTGCCTTGCTCTTATCCTCAATATTCCTGAATTTTTCAAGTTCATCCTTGAAGCTGGAAGCCTCGACCTTTGCCCCGGTGAAAATATAAAACATCAGTGCCCCAATAAGATAAATATCCGATGCTCTTGAGTAATCGTCGAATTGAAATGCTTCCGGGGATATAAAATAGTTGTTTTCTCTGTCAAACATCACGGATTTCTCAGTACCCTTTATATATGGCAGCTTTGAAACCTTTAAAAGTGCTTTCCCTTTCTCATGCACAACAAAAAGTTCGTTTGTGTTAACACCGCAAAGCAAAAATCCCCTCAAGTGCAGATATTTTACCAGGGAGCACAGTTGTACCGAGATATCCAACAGCGTATCAAAGTTTTGATTGTTGATAAATTCAAAAAGACCTACTCCATTAAAGTGTTCGTAGGTATAATAGTATTTGTTGGCAACTACCGGCTTTGTGTCTATTTCCAATATTCTGCTGAAAAAATAGAAGTTTGCCAGATTAGGATGGCTCAGATTCCTATGGTCAAACATGTTGAGCTTCATATAATCGACAAAATCCTGAGTTTCTTTCTGATAATTGATTATCCTCAAGATTTTGAGCATGTGGCCTCTTCTGGTATCTTCAACAACTACAGTACTCCCGTAGCGATCTTCATTACTGATAGATATGACCTTGTACTGGGTATTAATAAACCGCAATTTTATTCCCCCAAGCACTAACAACCTGTGCAATTATTTTATATATCGTGAAAAAGATTTATCATAGCTAAATCAGTTGAATGGAGATACTAATACCGTTTGTAATGCAAGCTGTAAGTGAAATGTATTTATAATATTTTATCATACTAAGGGGAAAAATAACAGCATGTACCAAACTTTCTCTTTGATGTACATGCTGTATGAACATATCATAATTCTGTTCTTAATGCCGCTGCCATAATATCAACCAGGGTCTTGACATAGTTGTAGGTTCCGGCATCAAACTCCTTGCTCTTTATTGATACTGAAAGATACGTCACTCCCTTTATCCTTCCCCTGTCTGTCATCGGTACCGCTATCACCGATTGCCAGTCCGGCATCCCCGTAAGTATATCTATTCCGGGATATCCGTTCCAGTCTATCTGGTATTCTCCCTTCCCGGTTTCCATGCATTTCTGCACTATGCCCTCATTGTAGTATACTTCCTCTTCCCTGTCCGCCAGCCTCTTCCTTAATATCTTCCTGCTTATCCTCTTTTCATTCCCGGTCTCTTCTATACAGAATATCCCTCCTGTCTGTGCCTCCGATACTTCTATTATCCTTCCCAGGAAGCTGAAAAGCTTTTCTTCCAGTGTCTTATCACTGTCCCTCTGCAGATCCAGTATCTCAAGCATTGTCTCTGTTTTCCTCTGATCCTCCACAATGTCTCCCGATATTATACCTGCAAGCCTGTCTATTCTCTTTATGCTGTTTGACATGTTAAGCTCATATATCCTGCTCCCGTTCCTCCCCGACTCTTTTACATGGTACAGTGCCTGGTCTGCCTTGTCTATCAGATCCTTTGCCCATGTGCCGTGTTCCGGATACGAGGATATCCCCATGCTTATGGTAAGAGGCGTGTTAAATCCCAGAAGCTTTGCATTTTCTACCTTCTTCCTTATCTTCTCCGCAACAGTGCGGGCTCCTTCGGCATCTGTGCCCGGAAGCAGTATTATTATCTCTTCTCCTCCATATCTTCCGCATATATCCCCTTTTCTTACGCTGCTCATTATTATGCTGCTTATGTTCTGAAGCACTTCATCTCCTTTTTGATGGCCGAAGCGGTCGTTTATATTCTTGAATTTATCTATATCCGCCATTATTATGGAGAACTGTCCCCCTTCCTTCTCCGCATACACAAGCTCTTTTGACAGCGCTGATTCAAAGTGCTTCCTGGTATACAGCCTTGTCAGCTTGTCTACCGTTGACATTACCTTCATGTTGTAATTGTCTGTCAGTACATAGGCTATCTTTGCCGCCATCATGCAGAAAAGACTGCTTTCCTGGGTGAAGTTGTTTATTATGCTGTCGGTATCCAGGTATATGTAGCCTATTATCGGGTTGTCCATTTGCTCTTTATACCTTCTCCGCTCTTCCACAAGTTCTATTCCTATACCGCCTCTTTCTTTCTGTGTCACTATCGGTATGCAGAACACTGCTGTTATATCCTTGGGTATCAATATATCTCCTTTTTTGGCATTGTACTCAAAGGTGTCATTTACTATTATGCTGTCCCGTTTCTGATTTACCTGTTCTATCAAATACTTGTAAAAAGGGGTTTCCTGATACCTGTTGTAGGAAGCTATTACATTAAGGCTGCCGTCCTCCTGCAGTGTCGCTATGAATGCGTTTTTGGCCTGTGTTATCTCTGCAAACAGATCTACCATATACTTCAGATTGGCGGTTTCGTCATCACTGAACCTGCTTACCAGCTCCTGCATCTTTCCCAGGAACTTCATCCTGGTACTTGTATCCATATCCTCCCCTGCTGCTATTTCGTCTGCTTCCTTGTATCTGTACATATCCCTGTATTCTGTATAATCAAAGTATTTGTCCATTTCCTGCAGGCTTATATTTCCTGTCGTATACTTCTTTGCAGCCTTTTGCCCCGGCTCATCCCGGGTCATAAGCTCCGCTGCCCTGCACAGGTTTTCTTTTACCGAGCTTCTGTCGTGGGAGTTTATGAACCTTACCTTGTATTCGTCAGGCACATTATATACAAGCTTCCTTAAATAGCTTAAGGATGTGATAAGGTATTTCAATGCTTCTCTGTAGTTCTTCTGCTCTATCAGCTCTTCAGCTATTGCCTTGTATATCTTCCACTTTATTTCGTTATTCTCTGCCGATTCCATGAGCCCTGCCAGCTTTGTAAGGCCTTCCAGCCTCTCAGTCCCTTTCTTTGCAAGAGCTTCTACATATTCGTATCTCAGCCTCAGCATATCAGTGTCAATATTTGATACATACCTGAGGCCTCTGGCCAGAAGCTCCAGCCCTTGTTTCTTCATACCCTTTGAGATATATATTTCGGCAAGCTTCACACAGGCTGTACGTCCCAGCTTGTACCAATTCACTTCAAATACTTTGTCCAAAAATGCCTTGATTTTTCCATGGTTCAGCCTGCCGCTCAGCTGTATCTCTGACAGCAGCTTCACAAAATGTGCTTCGTAATTCTCCATAATACCCCAGGTTATGCACATATTCACGGACTTCTGTGCATATTCCGCTGCTCTTTCATATTCTCCCATGGCATATAGGAATTCTGCCCGGCATTGATAGAAATAGTCCATAATGTCTCCCGAATATTTGGAGTTCATTATCTCTTTTTCCATTTCGCCAAGGGTAAGAAGAACCTTTTTGTAATCCTCTATTCCGATATTTGCCAGGGACATATTAAGATTTATTATAGATCTCATATACTTATCCTTTATCTGCATAGCTTTCGTAAGAGAATTCTGATAAAATTGCAGTGCTGTGGAATACTTGTCTTCTATTCTATACTGATCGGCGATATTATTATAGCTTAAGCTCTCATAATACACATTCCCTAATCTCTGACTTATGCTTAAACACCTTTCAAAATACTCCCTGGCCTTTTGTATATCGGTGTAATGGTTATAATATATTGTTCCGATTGAATTCAACGGATACAACATTTTTATGTAATTACCCATACTTTCAAGAATCTGTATACTTTTTTCCAATACGATAAGGCCTTCGTCATATTCGCCCTTATAAGCCTTGAGCCTGCCATAAATGCCAAGCATCCTTGCATATATGAACTTGTATTCCTCTTTATCGATTTCTTTTAAGGCACTTTCCAATATCCTTATGTAACTGCTGAATTTCCTTTTATGAAACATCATTCTGTTCATTACAATTATGTGTTCGCACATGCCCGCTTTATAATCAATAGTTCTCAGAAGGTTCTTGGCATAAGCAAGATACTTTAATGAAGCCTTCCTATCATCCAATTTGTACAACAGTGAGTATTTTCTTATATATACATCTGCAAGCAAGTAATTATTTCCTTCCTTCGCGGCTATATCCTCCACAATGTTGAAGCAATAAACAGCCTTTGAATACTCACCTATAAGTTCATATAACTCTCCCAATCTACTGCAAACCGATATTCTCTCATCTGCGGCATTTTCCTTGGACAGCAATTCATTAGCATGTTCGAGGTATTGTATTGTCTGATATATTGAGTTGTTTTCCATCGTCTTCCTGACAGAGTCAAAAATATATTCCTTTACTTCAAGATGCCAATTGGCTCTTAGCATTTGGCGTATCAGTTCATCTTCACCTTTTATGTTTTCGCGGCTGAGCTTGCTTTTCAATATATAAGAAGCTTTTTCATGGTATTTTCGTCTCAATTCCTTCGGTATGCTTTCATATATCGATTCTTTCAATTTTAATGAACTAAAGCTGTAGGATATCCCCCAGTCATTCTGTTTTCTTATAAAAATGCTTATATATGATAGATAATTCAGCTGACTGACTAATCTTTCACCTTTAACCTCGACAAAGCCCTCTACAATATCTGCTGAAACCGCAGTATCAAAAATGGATACCGCCTTAAGAATATCCTGATAATTGGAGTCCAGCCTGTAAACATTGTTCAAAATGTCCATATCCTCAGCATTGGGAATGTTCAACGATTCATGGTTTACCTTATCAAACACCCAGCAGCCTTCGTCGTCAACATATATATTGTTGTTAGAAAAAAGCATATATATAATATCGTATATATAATCCGGACTTCCTTTTGTCTTGTTATAAATAATTTTTGCAAATTCATAGGGCACCTTATCCAAGCTCAGAATAAGCTTTATAAATTCGACTGTCTCATCAAAGTTGAAGTTCCTAAGCACAATGGTATTACTCATTAAGTTCATTCTTTTAAGATTTCTGCAGTATTCCTTTAATTTGTTGTCTTGGGAATAGGTCTCCTTGTCTGTGGCAAGTACAATATAAGTTCTTGAATTATTCCGGCTCTTTAACATTTCATCAATCAGGCTCAATGAATCCTCATCAATCCACTGAAAGTTTTCAATAATAAAAATGCAATGAAACTTCTTTGAAGCTTCCTCTATAAAACTGCTTAGCCTCTTTATGAACTTTTCCTTACTTTCCTTCTCGAAATATTCATCCTCTGCTTTCGGCGGTATTGATTTAAATTTGGAAATCTTAGACATTACACTATTTACAATCCCGATATACTTATCGATAATTTCTTTATCTGAATATTTAATTATCCCTCTCAGAAAGGTTTCTGCAACACTGAATCTTAATACGTCCGATTCATTGAGAACCGTTTTTACTGATACGAAGCCCTCGTGCTGCGCTATAATGCTCAAAGTTTCCAAAAAATTATCTTTTCCTGTGCCTTCGAGCCCCACCACCAAAGAAACCTTATTAGGCCGGTTGATAAAAAAATGTTCTTTTGCATTGTTTAATATCCTGTCAATGATACGATGCCTTGCTGATGGATTTAATCTGTATTGAGGCATTGCCTGAATATACTGTTTATTTATTATCCTGTACTCTTTTCCAAAGCAATTGTTCATACCTGCAATAATTTGGTCTATGGTTTGAAACCTGTCTTCGGGCTTTTCAGCCATACATTTTTTTATTATATCCATAATAAGCCCGTGGTTGTCCTCAGATTTTTCCTCAAAATGATTAGATGCCTTGAGCATACAGGAAATAACCGAACCAATAATATAAACATCTGTCAGGACTGAATAACTTGCATCCTTATGTACCTCCGGTGCTGCAAAACATGTATTCATTTTGTTTATTATTATCCTGCTGCTGGTTTCTCGGGGATATGGCAATGCCAATATCTTTAAGTGGTTTTTTTCTTCATCGCGGACTACCTGAAGATCATTATTGTCAATTCTGCAAAGCAAAAAACCTCTCAGATGCAAGAATTTAACAGCCTCACACAGTTCTGCCGCCAGATCCAGAATCGAATCGAAGTCTTTCCCTCTGCAGTAGTCAAATAAATTTATCCCTTCAAAGTAATCATAGGTATAGTAATAGTGATTTAAAACAGTTTGTTTATAATCAATAAGTCTGATTCTGTTAAAAAAATGAAAATCTATCAGATATGGATGATAATATTTGGAATAATTATTAAAATTGTTTTTCATATAGTTTATGAAGTCCCTGGTCTCATTTTGAAGGTTTATGATTCTCAAATGCTTAAGAAGGCCATCCTTTTGTATATCTTCTACTATATAGGTTGTACCGTACGCATCGGTGCTCTTTTCTCCGACAACCTTATACTGCTCATTAATGAACTGCATCTGAAATCCTCCTTCCTCCAAAACAATTCTAAAATTATAACGATTAGAAAAGATATCTCCTGCTTCTACAATGGTTAGTAATTGAAATCTTGTTATAAAAATACAATTGCTATTTTTTAATTTTATCACAAATTGAGAGAAATTTGGAGAATATTTAACATTCAATGCATAAAAGAGCAATAAACTAACCAGAGATTTGCTGTCCCACAATATATCGTAATCAGCGAAGCTTTGCTTCATTGCCGCCAGGTAAATAAAAAAACAACAGCGAAAACTGTTGTTTTTTTATTTTACCTGGCGGCGATCTACTCTCC
>DAOLPD010000012.1:9733-32084 GCA_035417425.1 Bacillota bacterium | reverse complement strand
GCTGCCTTTTTTCCGTCTCCAGCAGCTTTTCTACTTCTGAACTGTCCAGGCAGATTAACCGGTGCCTGGACATGACTCCGCTTTCCTCAAGCTGCTTTCTTATTAAATCATCCTTTGATTTTTCAAGAATAGGCAGTGCTATTAGTGCCTTAGTGCAGCATAGTCTTCCTAAAGTCATCCTGGTGTGATGGCTCAGGCCGTAATGCCTGCTTCTGCTGTCAGCAAAAGAAATTCTGGGAACTGCTATGGCAATGCCATCAAGGTTGTTGACGGCATCGATAATATAAGCCTGCTCAATACTGCTGAAACCGTACCTGGTACCCGTCCCCGCAATTCCGGGGCCCATGGTTATTACAGCAGCATCTGCATTCATTATGTCCTTTGCTGCAATCAGTGCTGTATATACATTTATACATTCCAAGTCCCCCCCGAATGCATTTCCGAAGGTAATTGTCCCATACAGCACCCCACTGTTTCGTAGCCTTTTCACTGTCTCGCTCATCCATATGGGCAATGCTCCTCCGTCTGTCATTATATAGACAATCCTCTCTTTTCCTGCTATGTGTTTCAAGGTAAGGGCTATGGGGGCGAGCATACTGTGAAGCGTTCCGGAAATTACCGGCAGGCCTTTAAGTGATTCAAAATCATTGAAAATATTATGATACGGACTTTCCTGTGCTTCCGCCGCCATACAATTTATCTGCATGGGAGTATATCGCAGTTTCATAATATGTCCGTGCCCGATATTTGAAAAGCTGTCTTTGCTTAAATTGGCCAGAACGTAATGATAACCGCCGGAGCCGAGCCCCAGCTCTACTGCTGTTGTATTCAGCAAAACAGCATCATTTACCTCAACGTTGCCTGTCAGCATTTCGTAGTTAATACAATTGTATAACTTGCGATTTATTTCTGTCGTGAATTTTGTTATGTACATGTCCCTGTATATGATTTCTTTAACTTGTGCTTTGAATATATCTATCATTGGTTATCTGTCCGCCCCCTTCCCAAGCCGTCCAGATATGAAAGTATCCTGCTGCTGTTTATTAATGCATTAATAGACATTCTTTCGGCGGCAGTATTCAGTAGAATAAGGAGTACAAGAAGCATAAGCTTACTGCCGAAGCTCAAAAATAATGTACTGTAATAGCCCAAGGTAATTCCCAGTATATTTGCCCCTGTATCGCCCAGCATGCATTTTTCTCTTAAATCATAACTTATATAAATAAGAACAGTCATAACAAGTATTATTAGCGGCAGCGCTTCCGCCGTCCTACCTGCTGATGATAACAATATCATAACGGATATTGTAAGAAAGACCTTTACTGCTCTGCCCGGCCGCATGTCAAAAAGGTTGATGGCATTTGCAGACAGAGTAATTACAAGCACATCTGCAACCAGTTCGGCAAATGAGCCCGCTGTTCTGAAGCTTATTATGCATGCTGCCAGGAAACCGATCAACGCCTTGAGAAAACCCGTGGTCATATTGCTCTTAAGAGTACTCCTTACATGATTTATCAGGCCTTTTATCCTTTTATCGCCGGCCAGATCATCAATAACACCGGCAAAACCCATACTCAGCATAAGAAACATATAGCTCAGATAGCCGTATGAATGCTCCGGCCTTTGCAGCAGCAGCTGAAGAACCGCCGTCAGCTGTATGGGAACGAATACTATTCCGCCGATTGCAGGTATTCTTTTTCCTTTGTAATTTGAAGAGATACATATCCTGCTTTCTGCTCTATACAGCATTTTTATAATATTATGGATCAGGTAACGTGCAATTATTAAAGTAACTGCTGCAATAATTATCAAGTCCATATATATCTACCCTGTTTCATAATTGCTTCATCTCATTTCGAATAATGTGAATAATATCGATGCACTGCTTTCCCCTATGCATAAAACCCGAAATGTTTCTCCCTGTTTCCCTGTGACGCATGTCAACGGGAACCTCAATCACTTCGTATCCTCTTCTCACTGCTTCCAAGGTGAGCTTAAACTCAAGGCCAAAGCCGGAAGGCAGCTCAATGCTTTTTATAAAATCCAGAGGAAGAACCCTTTGTCCGCTAAGTATAGAATCAACATTTCGAGAAGTCATAGCTCTGAAGCAGCCGGAGGATAGCTTCTTTACTATTCCAAAACCTCCTTTTCTTTCAGGGACAGGCAACCGTCCGATAATTATTGATTTTCCGCTGGGATTTATATGTTCTATAAGCTTATGTATTTCCGCGGCACTTTCACAAATATCCGCATCCAGAAGGGCAACAAATTTATTGTTCGCATAGTCCAGGGCATGTCTTACCGCGCTGCCCTTTCCTTCGTTGTATTCATTCTTCAGAAGTATTATATCTCCCAGGGGCTTCAAAAGTTCATAGGTAGAATCTGTGGAACCGTCATCTATTACAATTATTTCTTTTATGCTTTCTATTCCTTTCAGGCCTTTTAATGTCCGAAGAATACAGTCGGACTCATTATATGCCGGAATGATTACACTTACATCTTCGCCCATTGCGCATCCTTCCCTTCATTTTCGGATGCTGCTATTATTCCGAAGCCTTTGCAATCTACAAGCCTTTCTCCTATCAAGGTTCTGACTATAAATGTACTGGCCATTCCGGCTCTTCCCTTGCTTATGAAATCATACATACAACTATGCCCTCCGACAAGAACAATCAGGTCTGCGCCCTTATTGTAAGCCAACATCAAGGCTGCATCCTCACTGGTCCCTCTAACTGCAAATATCTTATACGGTACATTCATGCCACTAATCCTGTTAAGGCAGGGGCAGTGCCCGTCTTCATATGCATGCAGTATGATTTCCCTGCTTTTATATATTCCGATATCTGATACACTGTCCATATCACCGATAAGCAAATCAGGCATATAACCGGAATTAATTATCAGATCGGCTCCTCCATCCACCCCTATGAAAACAGGATTAAATTTTTTTATATAAGCTTTCAATGCATTTAATTCATCAAGAGTACTGCTGTTTCTTACAACAATCACTGCATGCCTGCCTTTAATCCTTGTACTTAGCTCAGGATAATTATTAACTGAAATAAATTTATCAATTTCCAGGGCTGTATGCTTTATCGTATTATCTATAAACTTCAGTATCTCATATTTCTCATTTTCTTTTGATTCCTGCCGCCTTTTGCTGATATAGTTCCAGTTAACGGCAGTACAGACATTTTTATAAATATGATTCCGTATGATAATATCATTTCCCAGAATAGTGATCATATCATTATCCTTGAACTTTTCCAGAGACAAATCCACATCGATGACAGCAATATTATTCTCCAGCAGCACCGCTGCACCGGCTGACGGGAACCTTCCCGTCATGCTTTTCCCTGTATTGATGACTGCCTTTACTCCTGCATTTGCAATAGCAAGGGCAGCCATTTCATCAATATCATCATGGTGTATAACGGCAATGTCTCCGGGGCATAAAAAATTTACAAGGTTTTTTGTTCTGGCACCGGCTTTAATTCTACCTTGCAGCTTCATTTCCACACCTCCATTGTTTTTAGTATCTTTCAAAACAAAATAAAAAATGCGTCTCGCGACGCGTTTATTTTGTTTTGCATTCTTTCCTGTACAATAAAAAATACTAAAACCGCTATTCAGTGATTTTAGTATTTTGCTTTTTAATCTTAGAGGCCTTCAGCTAATCTTCAGTTCAATCCTCAATTTATCGGCTATCATCGCTATGAATTCACTATTTGTAGGCTTTCCTTTCACATTATGTATCGTATAGCCGAACAGGTTGTTTATAACATCAATCCTTCCTCTTCCCCAGGCCACTTCGATGGCATGCCTTATAGCCCTTTCAACCCTGCTGGGTGTAGTATTGAACTTTCTTGAGATAGAAGGATACAATTCCTTTGTAATAGCGCTTAAGAGTTCCATATTATTAACAACCATTGTGATTGCTTCCCTCAAGTATACGTACCCTTTTATATGAGCAGGAACGCCAATTTCATGAATTATGTTCGTTATGGCCGATTCAAGCTCCCTGGGTGTAGTAACTGCAGGTGAGGCCACAGCCAGGGGATGTATATAATTTTTCCTTTCTGTTTCATTATTAGCCATTCCAAAGCATTCCCTTATCCTCTTTGAGAAGATGTCCATATCAAATGGCTTTACTACATAGTATTCTGCTCCAAGGGTAAGCGCTTTTTGCGTAATCTTATCCTGACCGACGGCAGAAAGGATTATTACCTTCGGAACTTTTTCAATTTGCATGGAATTAAGTTTTTCCAGCACACCAAGGCCGTCTAAATGAGGCATAATTATATCCAATATTACAACATCAGGCAATTCGCTTTCTATCAGATCAATAACTTCAAGACCGTCCTTCGCTACTCCGACCACCTCAAAATCTGGCTGTGCAGTAAGGTATTCACTTAGAATGATGCAGAAGTCTTTATTGTCATCAGCTATCAGGATCTTTATTTTTTGTAAATTCATTGGTATTCCTCCCATAAATTGTTATTCGATAGAAAACATATTCGACAAAGTAGTTTCATTTCCTGCTATTATTTACCTAATAATCGTTAAACAATTTCATACAAATAAATGCAGCACAATTATGCTATTTTCTACAAAAACCGACTCTATTAAAGGAGCATAAGATGCTGTACATAATAGAAGGAGAATGCGGCGTAACTGAAGCTTGCATAACCCTCCGCAAGAGACAGTATAGTATAGCGACGCACACGGATTATGATTTTGACAGACCTACTGCAATGCCTTTGGAAAAGTTCTGACGGTGTCAAAAGGCCCTCCATGGCCTGAGACACCTAAGCCGGCCTCCATGATATGCTCCCCTTATGGTAGACAACTTAAATAATAAAAACTGTAACCATAAGGAGGAGCATATTTTTATGGGACGAAAAAGTAAATTTTCTACAGAAGAGAAATTAAAGTACGTTCTAATATGTATAGAAGGAAAGGGTTCTATTAGGCATACTGCTGCCTTGATTGGAATTCATAACGAGTCATTGAGGCAATGGATTCATAATTATAAATTCTTAGGCAATGATGGCTTAAGCGCTACTTCCGAAACTTCTGCTTATTCTGCAGCATTTAAAGAAAGGGCTGTAAAAGACTATCTCGCTGGTGTTGGTTCGCAGTCAGATATATGCAGAAAATATGGGTTGCGGTCAAAAGGAATGCTTTATAGATGGATTATGAAGTATAATAGTCATGAAGAGCTAAGAGCTTCTAGAACAGGAGGAATGCCGATCATGACCAATAGTAGAAAAACCACTTTTGACGAGAGAGTTGAAATAGTTAAGTACTGTATTGAACACCAGTATAACTACACTGAGACAGCTCAGAAATATCAAGTATCCTATCAGCAGGTTTATTCGTGGACAAGCAAGTATGAAAGCCGCGGTGTTGAAGTTCTGAAGGATAGACGAGGAAAGAGAAAAGACGAGAATGAAATGTCCGAATTGGAGAAACTGAAGGCACAAAACAAGCTGCTTGAAGCAGAAAATCGTAGAAAGCAAATGGAGATAGATTTCCTAAAAAAACTCAACGAGATAGAAAGGAGGCGGTATTAAGCCAAGTAAGATATGAAACAATATATCTGACAATACAGGAACTTCACGACACCAAGGCATACCCAATTACGGAATTATGTGATATTGCAGGGATACAACGTTCCTCATATTACAAATGGCTTAATAGAAAAGAAAGCAATAATGAACAGTTCAATAGGGCTCTACTTCCGCTGATTAAGGATGCGTACGAAGAGAAAGATGGCATTTTGGGATATCGACAGATAACAATTAAGTTGAATCGCGAGCATGACTTTCATGTAAATGATAAGAGAATCTATAGACTGATGGGAATACTCAACTTGAAATCCGTGTGTCGCAGAAAGAAAAAGACTTACATCAAATCAACCCCTGAAATCACTGCCGAGAATATACTAAACAGAGAATTCTATGCAGATGACTTCGGCAAGAAGTGGCTTACTGATGTGACAGAAATGAAATATGGCGTTGATAGTAAGGCCTATCTTAGCGCAATACTGGATCTTGGAGACAAAAGTATCGTATCTTTTGTGCTTGGGCGCTCAAACAACAACGAACTGGTATTCAGGACATTTGATATTGCCCATCAGGAATATCCTAATGCAAAACCTATCTTTCATAGTGATAGAGGCTTTCAATACACGACAAAAACATTTAAGAAAAAGCTAGATGATGCAGGCATGACTCAGAGCATGTCAAGAGTATCCCGCTGCATAGACAATGGTCCAATGGAGGCATTCTGGGGAATGTTGAAGTCGGAAATGTATTATCTGAAAAAATTCAACTCTTATGATGAACTGCAGGCAGCCATCATCGATTACATAGATTATTACAATAACCATCGTTATCAGAAGAGACTAAGGTGCATGACGCCAATAGAATACAGACAACATCTTATGAACCAAACTGCATAAAAATGACGCCAACCAAAATCGTTGGTTGACGTCATAAAGAATTTTTAATTATTTCCACTGTCTACTTGACAGGGAGCACTTCACCATGCCGGCTTCACGAACTTTTTACCAAAGCCATATCAGAGGCCTGTTTCCAAAATGCATAAAAGTGTGCCCTGCTATACTATACAAGCTCTTGCTTGGTTATGTAAATTTATAGTTGCGTCGCATTATTCTTCGCATACGAAAAAGAGTGCCGCCGGCTGCTTATAAAGCAGTTCTGCGGCACTCCGGCTTGCTGAAATTTATTCACCGGAAGCTCTTTTGAGGCTTTCTTCCAGTTCAATATCCGCCTCTTTGAGCATCCATTCTATAGAAATACCGAAGCCTTTTGTCGGATCGTTAACAAGCACATGGGTTACGCAACCTATAAGCTTGTTGTCCTGAATAATCGGACTCCCTGACATACCTTGAACAATTCCGCCGGTTTTTTCTATAAGTTTTTTATCTGTTATGCGTATTATCATGCTCTTGGATTCTGAGCTTCTTTGTTTCATTACCTTCTGGATTTCAATATCAAATTCCTCTACCTTATTTCCTTCTATTGTTGTTAATATCTTTGCAGGCCCTTCCTTAATCTGACTGTTCAAACCTATAGAAACCGGTTTTGTTCTGACTGGCTTTTGTTTTTTTGAAAGCTTTCCATATATCCCAAAGCTTGTATTCTTATATATAACCCCATATTCATCATCACTGTCGTAGAATACTCCGACAAGCTCTCCGGGTACTGTTTTCTTCGCCTTCTGTATTGATGCAATTTTTGATTTTATTATTTTACCGCTGTTTATATCCACCAATACACCTGAGTCAACATCAGTAATGCCGTGACCCAGGGCACCAAACATCCTGCTTTTTGGGTCATAAAAGGTCATTGTTCCCACACCGGCTATATTGTCCCTTACCCACAAACCTATTCTGTAAATGCCATCCTCTTCACATTTTACCGGCTTGACGTATAAATCCTGCCTGCTTCCGTCCCTTTCAACCAGAACCTTGATTCTTTCCTCCTTATTATCTTTGTTGTTCAAGTAATCAATAATATCCCTTTCCTTTTCCACCTGATTATCGTCAATCTGCATTATTTTGTCGCCTACTTCGAAGCCTGCATCTGCAGCAGGGCTGCACCTTCTTCCCTTAGTATCGGTTATACTGGATAAACCGACAACCAGCACTCCCTTTGATTCTATCCTTACGCCGATAGCTTCCCCTGACGGTACAACCTTTATATCAGGAATCATATTCAGAGTAACCTGTTTTATAGGAAGTAATCCTAAAAGCATAAGATTGGCTTTTGCCTTTCCTTTTCCGGCATCCTCCATTAAAAGAAAGGAAGAAATTATTTTGTTATTATTAACATTTATGCTGTTCTTATAGTCTCCAATCACTTCAAGATTACAAGCCATGCTGTTTGGCAGCTTTCGGTCCTGTCCTTGTATAACATTTATCTCATCAGGGAAGCTATATATAGTGAATAATACATTTGTCAGGCAGAGTATTGTTATTATCAGAGTGGTGTACAAAAAAATATTTCTGTAATTCTTTTTATGCAATAGCATCACTCTCCTGTTTCCCCAGAAGAGTCCGCCTTCAATCAAAAACCTCTCTCATTTAAGTTAACCTTTTTAAAGTCCTATTATTCTTATAATATATTGAACGCACGTAAGCTTTTGTCTTGGGTATCGTGCGAATTCAATACATTTAAGGTAGTTGTTTCGCAGAATTTTAACTTTGTTAAATGTTTTCTGCTGTTTTCTGCGAAACAACTTATTGAACGCACGTAAGCTTTTGTCTTGGGTATCGTGCGAATTCAATGAAAACAAATCGGGAAAATGTCTTTTACATTTTCCCGACTAATTGCTTAGCGTGTTCCATGGATGCTTCAATATTTTCATTTCCTCCGAGCATTCGCGCAATTTCTTCCACTCTTTCTTCAAATTCCAAAATTTTAATTTCCGTGTAAGTCTTATTATCCTGTACTTTCTTATCTACAAATATGTGATTATCTGTAAGGCTTGCAATTTGAGGCAGGTGTGTGATGCAAAGAATTTGTGTGTTTTTTGAAATTGCTTTAATTTTTTGTCCGACCATATTGGCAGTCTGACCGCCTACTCCTGCATCTATCTCGTCAAATACAACGCATGGGGCCCTTTCTATTTCCGAAAAAGCATTTTTGATTGCAAGCATTACCCTTGACATTTCTCCACCCGAAGCTATTTTCGACAGTGCTTTTTCAGGCTCCCCGGGATTCGGAGATATCATAAATTCTATCTTATCAATGCCATTAGCACTGATTACATTTTCATCCTGCGAAATTTTTATAACAAATCTTGAACCGTGCATGTTAAGGTCCTGAAGCTCCTTTTCAATAAGCTTCTCCAGTGTTTTCGCCTTTGCCTTCCTCGTGTCGGATAGCAGCCTTGCTTTTACCATGTACTGTTCCTTGATATTTTCTATTTCACTTTCTAATTCCGCCATATTCTTCTCATTGTCAATAAGCTCCTGAAATTCCTTCGCAGCATTATCCCTGTATGCAAGTACTTCCTCAATACTGCTTCCGTATTTTCTTTTCAGCTTATTTATCTGATCAAGCCTTTCTTCCAAAAGATCTATTTCATTGTCATTAAACTCAATGTTATCGCGGTATACCCTCAATTCTCCCTTTATATCCTCAAGCTGGTATATGATCTCTTCAATCCTTGATTTATAGGTTTCCAGCGTTTCATCAGCTGCTGTCAATTCTCTCATAGTACCTGCGCTTTCGGAAAGCATATCCAATGCTCCTCTTGCTCCGCTGTCTCCGCTATAAATAACATCATATACATGAGTCACACCCTTCAGCAGCTTTTCGGCATTAATAAGAAGATGCCGTCTTAGCCTCAATTCCTCATCTTCATTTATCTTCAGCTTTGCGCTTTCGATTTCTTCAACCTGGAATCTCAGTATGTCCAGCTTTCTTTCTCTTTCTGAAGCACTGCCGCTGGCATTTTTCAGTTTGTCCGAAAGTTCGGCATGCTTGTCCGACAAAAGCTTAACATCACTCTTGATTTGATATATCTCATCGCTTCCGAAGCTGTCAACATACTCTCCATGTTTAACGGAATTGAAAAGCAGCTGGTATTCATTCTGGCCTACTATATCCACCAGATACTGTGCAATCCTTTTAAGTATGGAAAGAGTAACAATCTGCCCATTCAATCTGCAGACAGATTTGCCATGTGCATTTACTTCCCGTGTAATAACCAGGCAGTTGTCCGAATCTGATTCTATACCGTATTCCTCCAGGATATTATTTATATCCCAAACACCGTCAATTGAAAACAGCGCTTCGATTGAAGCCTTTTCTTCACCTGTCCTTATGTCTTCCTTACTGAACTTTCCGCCTGTAACTGCAGAGAGAGCATCAATAACAAGTGATTTTCCCGATCCCGTTTCTCCTGTGATTACATTAAGTCCGGGTTCAAAGGCAATCTGCTGTCGTTCGATCAGCACATAATTTTTGATACTCATTTCAAGAAGCATTATTGCATCACCTATTTCATCATCTTCTTAAGCCTGTCTATTACTACCTCAACATTCTCCAGATTTCTTACAAGAATAAAAATAGTGTCATCTCCGGCTATAGTCCCTACCACTTCTTTAAAATCCAATACATCAATTGCTTCTGCAGCTGCATTTGCAGCTCCGGAGAATGTTTTTACGACTACTATATTCCCTGAAAAATCAACACTTAAAACAGATTCGGCAAATACCTTCACAAGACGTTCATTCAGCATGCTGTCCTGCTCCTTCAAGGATGCATACCTGTAAATGCCGTCCTCATCAAGTACCTTTACCAGTTTCAATTCCTTAATGTCCCTGGATACCGTTGCCTGGGTTATGTTGTAACCGCATTTTTTAAGCTCTTCCGCCAGTTCTTCCTGTGTCTCCGTCGGATGTTTTTCAATAATCTCCAAAATTTTTGCGTGTCTGGATATTTTCATTTCTCTACCTCCACTCCGTTTTCTAACTAACGCTCAGAAATTTTTCTTCTTAACACATCAAAGAAGCTTCTCTGCTTTAGTTTGACAAGGTTGGTGACGAAGCTTGAACTTCTTATCCTAACTACTTTTCCGGAACTTAATTTATATGAATCCTGTCCGTCCACCGAAAGCATGACCTCAGAGTTTTCATCGCCTATTACTATTTTGACTTCATCCTTCTCTGACACAACAATTGACCTGTTATGGATTGTATGTGGACATATAGGAGTTATTATCAACACCTTCAATTCGGGGCTTACTATAGGGCCTCCCGCGGACAGTGAGTATGCGGTAGATCCTGTAGGGCTGGATACTACAACTCCGTCCGCCGAATAGAATTCAAAAAAATTATCATTGATATATGTAGAAATAGTAATCATTCTTGTCGTCATGCCTTTTGTAACGCTGAAATCATTAAGGGCCACGAATTCTTCCCCATTACCATCATCATCTTCAACCAGCGCCTCCAGCATCATCCTTTTTTCAATAAGATAATCACCCTCCATTATCTTATCCAGTGACATATACATGTCGCTTATTTCGGCTTCCGCCAGAAACCCAAGATGTCCGAGATTTATGCCGAACAGGGGAACATCGTATTGGGCTGATTGTCTTGCTATATTCAATATTGTGCCATCACCGCCAAGAACAATTACAACATCGCTGGAGGAATATATCTTCTCCCTGCTGCAGCCGGAATCCTTGTATTCCAGTCTTTCTGCAATATCCGACTCCAGCAGGAGCTCTGCATCTTTATTTGCGAACCACAGCAAAATGCTTCTGGTTACGTTCAGGTCCTTATCTTTATTTATATTCGGAATAATCCCCAGCTTCATTAATTGCAACACTCCCTAAAATGTCTTAAGTTTATTTTATATTATGTATTTGAAATTATCTACAAATATTTGCATTATATAATTCCCGAATCAACGTAAAAGTTCATGGGCCTTTAACACAGTACCGCTAATATCAATCCTTTGAGTCATATCGGATAAATCTTTCTTTTTCGACAGGTACAGCAGGTATTCGATATTTCCTTCCGGCCCTTTTATGGGCGAGTAGCTTAGCCCCAGTATGGAAAGTCCCATTTCATCACTGCAGAAAGAAATTATTTTTTCAATTACCTGAATATGTACGTCCTTGTCTCTCACTACACCTTTTTTTCCGACTTTTTCCCGCCCCGCCTCAAACTGTGGTTTAATAAGGCATACAATATCACCGTTCTCTTTTAGAAGCCGCATCACTGCGGGAAGTACCTTTGTCAGGGAAATAAAGGAAACGTCTATTGATGAAAAGTCTGCTGATTCGCTAATATCTTCAGGGGTAATATATCTGATGTTTGTCCGCTCCATACATACTACCCGGCTGTCAGTCCGCAGCTTCCATGCCAGCTGCCCGTAACCGACATCTATTGCGTATACCTTTAATGCACCGTTTTTAAGCATGCAGTCGGTGAAGCCCCCTGTAGATGCTCCAATGTCTAAAGCTACCTTATCCTTCAGATTGATGCCGAATTCACAAAGAGCCTTTTCCAGCTTCAGGCCTCCTCTGCTGACATAAGGCAGTGAATTACCCCGTATCTCAATATCTGAATCCATGGCCAATTTTGTTCCCGGTTTGTCAACCTTGATACCATTTACATATACAATCCCTGACATTATCAGACTGCTTGCCTTTTCACGGCTTTCGGACATACCGCGTTTGTGTATGAGAACATCCAGCCTCTCCTTTTCCGCCAATGTACTCTACTCCTTCATAATTGTGTTGAACACACTTTCACTGTCTATTTTTTTCAGGGAATACAGCTCTTCCTTTTCTCCGTGAGGTATGAAACTGTCGTCATAGCCGATTATTCTGACGTCAACATCTGTCTTGAGCCGGCTTAACAATTCCAGAATGCTGCTTCCGAAGCCGCCGCTTATTACATTGTCCTCCAAGGTGTATATGAGCTTGTGTTTCTTTGAAAGCTCGACAAGCAGCTCTTCATCCAGGGGCTTTATAAATCTGGCATTAACCAGAGTAAAGTTCCTTCCGGCTTTCTTCAGCTTTTCGCATACCTCCAGGGCTATTGAAACCATATTGCCTTCTGATATAATGACACCGTCTTCTCCCTCTAAAATGACTTCGCTTTTACCAAGCTCCAGGGGTGTATGCGCAAATTCAAACTTCTTTGCCTTTCCCCTTGGATATCTAATTGCTGATGGGCCTTCAAGGGACAAAGCCATCTCCAGCATCTCACTCAACTCATTTCCGTCTTTGGGGCTCATTATCCTTATATTTGGGATATGCCTCAGGTATGTGATATCAAATACTCCCTGGTGAGTCTCCCCATCAGAGCCGACAATACCTGCCCTGTCAACGGCAAACACTACATTCAGCTTCTGCATGCAGACATCATGAATAATCTGGTCATAAGCCCTTTGCAGGAATGTGGAATATACTGCAAAAACAGGCCTGAAGCCCTGTGAGGCCAATCCGGCACAGAAGGTTACCGCATGCTGCTCAGCAATACCCACATCAAAAAACCTTTCCTTATATTTTGATGCAAAACCGGATAAACCTGTTCCTTCAGCCATGGCAGCCGATACGGCAACTATTTTATTATCCTTGTCCGCAAGCTTTAACAGGGTATCTCCGAAAAATTCAGAATAGGTCTTTCTTGAATCCTTTGATTTAAGCTCTCCGTTTTCAATAAAGAATGGGCTGATACCGTGGTATATATCCGGTTTGTCCTCAGCTATGGAATAGCCTTTACCCTTTACTGTGACTACATGTATCAATACGGGATACCCGTTATATGTTTTTGCTCTTCTTATTACATCTTCAAGCTTTCTGATATCATGACCGTCTATAGGGCCGAAATACTTAAAACCAAGCTCCTCAAAAATAACTCCGGGAACCAGCAGGTATTTCATCCAGTCCCTCATTGCTTCAGCCGTTTTGAACATTGACTTTCCTATCACCGGAATCCTGTTTAATATAGCCTCTATCTTGCTTTTCATTTTGAAATATAAGGGCTCTGTTCTGAGCTTGCTCAGATAGTTGGACAGGCCCCCTATATTATGGGATATTGACATTTCATTGTCATTTAATATCACTATAAGATTAGTCGGAAAGTCTCCGGCATGGTTCAATGCTTCAAAGGCCATGCCTCCTGTAAGTGCGCCGTCCCCTATAACTGCAGCAACGGAGTAGTTTTCTCCTGCCAGATCCCTTGCTTTTGCCATGCCAAGGGCTGCAGATATGGATGTACTGCTGTGTCCTGTTTCAAATGCGTCGTAAACACTCTCTTCCTTCTTGGGGAAACCGCTGATTCCATTAATTTTTCTAAGAGTAGCAAAGCTTTTTCTTCTGCCTGTAATAATTTTGTGGATGTAAGACTGGTGCCCCACATCCCATACTATTTTGTCCCTGGGTGTATCAAAAACCCTATGAAGTGCCAGGGTAAGCTCAACTACTCCAAGATTTGAAGCCAAATGGCCTCCGTTTTCGGAAACCACTTTTATTACATAATCCCTAAGCTCCTTTGAAAGAACTTCAAGCTCTTGGTAGCTCAGTTTTTTCAAATCGGCAGGAGAATTTATATTATCCAGAATTTTATACATTTATAACTCAACCTTCTATTTTATTTTTAACGTACCATTATATTTGCAACAACAATCCCCAATAATGCACCGGCCATAACTTCCTTCGGAGTATGTCCTATAAGCTCCTTCAGCTTTTGGTCGGTAATCGGCTTGTTGTGTGCGAGATCCTCGATTATCATATTTAATATTTTTGCCTGGTTTCCTGCTGCCCTTCTTACTCCTGCAGCATCATACATCACAACAAAGGCGAAACACAAGGAAACGGCAAAAATAGGCGAATCCCAGCCATACATCCTTCCTATTGACGTAGAAAGCGCCATAACAAAAGCAGTATGAGAGCTTGGCATGCCTCCGGAACCTACGAGCCTTGTCAGATCCAGCTTCTTGCTGCTGTAAAAGGTAAATATTATTTTTAGTACTTGAGCAATTAACCATGCCGTAACACAGGCCATCAATGCTTTGTTGCCTGCAACTTTCACAAAGAAATTCAAAAACAACCCTCTCCTCAAATGCTTTTCATATGTACTCCATTATACATATTGTATAATTTAGTTATCCCTGTTAATGATATAATCAGACAATTCAATAAGATAGCAGCTTTTGTCCCCATATCCTTCAAGCTTTTTCTTTGCTTCACCGATAAGCTCTACCGCGATGCTTATTGATTTATCAAGTCCGTAGAAACTGATAAAGTTTGATTTATGAAATTCCGCATCCTTGTTTATGCTTTTTCCAAGCTTTTCTTCAGAACCTGAAACATCAAGTATGTCATCTTCCACCTGGTATGCAAGCCCAATGGCATCTCCGAATTCCATAATATTCTTTATGTCATCTTCACCTGCTTTTGCAATAACCGCACCAACCGCAAGGGATGCCTTAATCAGCGCCCCGGTCTTTTTCCGATGCATGCATTTTAATGTATCAATATCTATACACCTGTTTTCATAGTACAGGTCGATGCACTGTCCGCCTATCATTCCTGATACTCCCGAGGCCTTGCTTATTATATCCATGGCCCTTATATATTCAGGCTTGGGATTCTCCATCAATATAGCCGTCATAGTTTCAAAAGCATAATTCAATAACGCATCACCGGCAAGGACAGCAAAGCCCTCTCCGAAGACCTTGTGGCTGGTCGGCCTTCCCCGCCTGAGATCATCATTATCCATAGCCGGCAAATCATCATGAATAAGCGAATATGTGTGAATCATTTCTATGCAGCAGGCAAAGGGAAGCACCTCCTCTTCCTGCCCTCCAAAAAGCTCGCAGGACATTATGGCAAGTATGGGTCTTAGTCTCTTACCCCCTGCCAGCAGGCTATACCTCATTGCTTCCGTAATAACAGGTATACTATTGTTTACCGGTATCATGGATTCTAGCTTCTGTTCCACCAAATGCCTTTTATTTGCCATATACTCCTTAAGGTCCAATTCTATGCCTCCTTGATTTGACTGACGCTGAATTCCTCCATCTGCTCGCTGCCGCGATTCATAATAGCCATTACCTTCCCCTCAGCTTCTTCCAGCTTCCCGGAGCAAAGCTTTGAAAGGGCGATCCCCTCCTGATAGATTTTAATTGACTCTTCAAGAGAAATATTACCTGCCTCCAGTGTCTCTACTATTTCCTCCAGTCTCTTTAAAGCCTGCTCAAATGAAAAATTCTCATTCATATTATTCTTCTCCATTCCAAGATTTATTGTGGGGTTTTTATATATTTTTTCTTGCCATATGTTTCCCGCATGTTTTCAGGGTGTATTCTCCAGTCCTTTGACCTGGGCTTCCGCTTTTCCGTCCTTCAGCTTTATGTATAGTTCCTCATTAAGCACCATATCCCCAATAGAAGTCAGAAGCTTTCCGTCGGATTTTCTAATGATTATACCGTAACCCCTGCCCATAGCCGCCTCAGGGTTTAACAGGTGCAGCTTCTCTATAGTCTTTTCGATTTCATTCCTTCTGCCCTTCATTATATTCAGCATATTGTAATCCAGATACTTGTCAAGGGAGTCAAGAGTCTGTCTCATATTGAGAACTTTCCTCTCCAGTTGTCTGAAAACGCTGTCTCCGGAAATCCTCTCAACCCTGCTTCTGTTATCCTTAATGAAATTTGCAATTGCAGAGTTCAGAACATATTGATACTGGCTTAACTTTCCCAATAGGCTCTGCATGTCGGGAACCGCCAGCTCCGCTGCTGCAGATGGAGTTGCTGCCCTCAGGTCTGCAGTAAAATCCGAAATTGTATAATCTGTTTCATGCCCGACTGCCGAAATTACCGGTATATCTGATTCGTATACAGCCTTTGCCACCGCTTCCTCATTGAAGGCCCAAAGCTCTTCAATGGAACCGCCTCCGCGGCCGATTATCATAACATCTACATTTCCCTTGGAGTTGAAATATCTGATTCCTTCTGCAATTTCATTTTCCGCTCCTGCTCCCTGCACTTGCACAGGATATAAATAAACGTCGATGCAGGGGCATCTTCTTCTTATTATCGAGATTATATCCCTTACAGCGGCTCCCGTAGGTGATGTAACCACACCTACAGCCCGAGGCATAAAAGGTATTTTCTTCTTCCTTGCCTCATCAAAATAGCCCATGGCAGCAAGCTTTTTCTTAAGCTGTTCGTAGGCCTTATACAGAGAGCCTGTCCCTTCGGGAATCATGTCCTCAGTATAGAATTGGTACTGCCCGTCTCTCTCATATATTGAAAAATAACCTCTCAGTATAACAGCACAGCCATCCTCAGGCATGAACTTGAGCTTTGAAGCATTGCCCTTGAACATGACACATCTTATTCTTGAGTCTGCGTCCTTTAAGGTGAAGTATATGTGCCCTGATGAGTGATACTTGAAATTGGATATCTCTCCTTTCACATGTATATGTGAAAGGAGTACATCATTCTGTATCAGATGCTTTATATAATTATTGACTTCGGTAACCGTAAATATTCTTTCATTGTTCATTTGTTCCATACACCTTTATATCCGCTTCTCTTATGATTTTACCCAGTACACCGTTGACAAAGCTTCCGGATTCATCAGTGCTGTATTTCTTTGCAAGCTCAATTGCTTCATTGATTGATACACTGTCAGGAATGTCATCGCGAAACAATATTTCATACAAAGCAAGTCTTAAAATTGCCAGGTCAACCTTGGCAATCCTCTCTTTTGTCCATCCGGTTGTATTGTTTTGTATGAATTGATCTATCTCCTGAAGTTTTTCAAGGGTTCCTTTAATTATTTCTTCGGCAAATTTCAAGTCTTCTTCCTTCACGGAATCCTTCAGCCCGTCTTTTCCCTGTTCCTCTTTAATCTCAAAAAAATCCTCAAGCATTTCATCAGGATTTTCGTTCTTATTGAAATCCGTACTGTACAAAAATTGAATTGCATATTCTCTGGCAAGCCTTCTACTCATAAATCCTCCTATGTATTTCACGACCTGCATATATTTAAACTAACCCTCTTTATGTAATAGAATTATAAGAGGGTTAGTTTATAAAAGCTATTTAGATTTTCCTTCAGGATTCTCTTCTTCTTTGTTTTCCTTATCCAGATTTATTCCTTGTATATGAATGTTTACTTCCACTACAGTCAGTCCGGTCATTGTCTCAACAGCCTTCTTGACGTTCTCCTGTATTTGGCAGGAAACATCAGGTATTCTCACACCATAATCAACTACTATGTATAGGTCAATAGCCGCTTCCTTTTCGCCTACTTCAACCTTAACACCCTTTGAAGGGTTCTTCTTGCCAAGTATCTCTGTTATACTGTCTGCTATCCCACCGCTCATGGAATATACACCCTGCACTTCCCTGGCAGCTATTTCAGCAATTATTGCAACTACATCATCAGCAATCTTAACATTACCGTACTTATCCAATTTTATCTCCTTTTCCAAGTACTGCACCCCCTTGTAGATTCTATGAACAATTATATCAAAATCCGAATCCATTTACAAATATATGTATCTGCAAATCAAATATATGTATCTGCCAATATTATATTATACATTATTATAGTATTTATTCCATACCTTTTAGGATAGGCATAGTCTAAGATTCATAGGATGCGCCTCAGTTCTTCTTCATTATTTTTATGTTTTTAGGATCCAGCTTCGTTTTTCTTACTACAATGTCCTGTATCTGTGCAATATTTGAAGAAGTAAGCTCCTTGGCTTCAACTATAACTGTTGCAGAATCATCGGTAAGAAATACCAATGCATCGTTAAAACCTCTGGAAATTATGAGATTCTCAATTATCATTTCTTTATCGGTAAGGGATACGATTTTGACAATCTCCTGCTGCGCCATATTCTTGAAATTTTCTTCCGCCTTGTCACTGTTTATTATATCCTGCCACATTTCTACTTCCTTGCTTCTGTTCTTATCCCTTTCTATCCTGTATTCCGAGAAAAAGGAAGCTGCTGTTGTTTCTACAGCCTCACCGCCGCTGTCCTCTATGACTATCGGCCCCGCCGTCTCTTCTGTCCCCCCCGTTTCAACAGGCATCCTGTCACCCTGCATTTCATCTGTTCCTACTACTCGCGCATCCAGGTCAAGCTTTGCATCAGTCAGCCTTTCGGAAGTAAAACTGTTGTATGCATACCCGACAACAAAAAGCAGTATTATCATTGAACATATTATTATATTTTTTTTCTTCACTTGCATGATTATACCTCCCTGAATTTATATTTAATACTAATTCCTTTCATATACCGTTACTTTATAGGCAGGAATATCCAATACCGTTTGCACCGCACGGGAAATTTTCAGCTTAACCTTTGAATCTTTGGCGCCTTCGGCTACTACAATCACACCCTTTACCTCCGGGTTTATCTCCTTTATTATCAAAGGCTTTGAATTGCCTCCCTGAGCGGCAGTAAATACGACTTTGTCATCCGTTGTTTTCTCATTTATTATCCGTGTTCCGCCGCTTGTATCCTTTTCATTGGTCACTTTTTCAGAGGTTGATTCATCCTTCGCAGGAATTATCTCTGCTCCGCACTCTAAAGTAATCATTACCGAAACCCTGCCTGCATCCTGAATTTTACTGAGTATTGAAGACAAATCCGTCTCCAATCTTCTGACATAGTCAGAAGCATTGTTGTCTGAAGTTCCTATATCTGCCTGCGTACTTTCACCAAAAATTCCTTCCTCTGATGTCCTATTCGCCCTGATATCCCTGTAAAAGTCAGCAATTAGAATCAGGGCCAGCCCCAAGCAGAATACGATAATCAGATTTGCAGTAGTCTTTTTTGAAAAGTTTAGCTTTTGAAAATTAGCTTTTCTTAATTTATCCATCAACCACTCATGTAATTTCACAGCATTTCCTCCCTTGCATTATTACTACCTTACCTCAACCCCTATAATCGACTCACTGATTCCCAAAGCTTTGCTTATCCCATCCCTAATCTCACTTCTTATTCTGCTATTATTCAAATTATATTCATCTTTGTCTTTATTAATTACATTTTTATTTACTTCCGCAGCTTCGTTACCCTCAATTCTTATCCTGTCAACCTCTATTACCTCCTTTGGCCTTTTGCTTATACTAACCTCTATCGATTTTATTTCACCGAAGTCCTTACTCCCAAAATCCTTCTCCAACAGAAGATCTATCGATACTTCCTCGTAATCTGAGTCTGTAATGTTGTCAACAATTCTTCCCACCCGCTTTTTCAGGTTGTTTTCAAAGATTTCTACTGCCATCTGCTGCTGGAAATTGCTTATTTGCGTACTGTCTGCCGCAAAACCGCCTTGTTCAATATAGCTTGAAGTTTCAAGAAATTTAGTATTGAAGCTTTCTGCGTAATCCTTTATCAGTACAAAGGGCTTTATTACAACTACTATGATCATTAGTCCCACAATTACGTTTATATAGCGTTTCATGGAACTATTGGGGATTATAGTATCCAGGAACATTATAAAAATGATTATCACCGCTATGTTTACGATCCAGTCCCTTAAAAAGTCAGCCATAAAATCACCTACCTATACTACCTGACCATTACTGCCATATTCCCGACTCCCATGATAACCGTAAGTGCCATGAAAAACATGACAGCTACTGCTAAAACACAAGTAAGAAGTATCAGTATTGCATTGCCCATATCATTCAGGCACTGCACTATCTGATTGTCAAGAATCGGCTGGATAAGTGCACTTGTTACCTTATATATCAATACAATGGAAAACATCTTTATAAGGGGAAAACTGCATATAAGAAGAAGGATAATGAACCCTGCAATCCCTATTCCGTTCTTAAGTATCAGTGAGCAGCTGACAACCGCATCAAAGGCTTCGGAGAGGAAATTCCCAACTATGGGAATAAAGTTGTCCACAGCAAATTTAGCGGTCCTTATTGTCGCTCCGTCTATTGATGCTGATGCTATGCCCTGTACCGCCAATACTCCTGTGAAAGCGGTGAGCACCAGACCCAAAGCCCCTACCGCAATTTGTTTTAACAGCGATGCAAGCTTGGAAATATTTACGGAATCAGACAGATTGTTCAATATGCTTATAACTGCCGAAAAAAGTATTACAGGCATGACAAATACTTTTATAAATGTTGTTATAAGAGCGATGCATGTGAACATCAAAGGCTGGAACACAGCCGAAGAAGAAATCCCGCCGACAGCAGCCAATAATGCAAGCAATGTAGGCAGCAGAGCCTGCATGAAACCTGTCATTTTATTGATGGTATCAACTCCTATCAGCATTGCATCATTAAAACTCTTTACAGCCAGAATGATTATCAGTATGTAGCATATCCCATATGCCAGACGGCCGATGGAATCCTCCTCAAAAGCATTATGAAGGTTTTGAAGTATGGCACAAAAAATAGCAAGTATCAGGAGCCTGCCCATAATACTGAAATTGCCGATTACTTCTTTGAAAAACAAGCCTGCAATACCTTTTCCCATATCTCTTACGTTATTTAGAGTATTGCCCGAAAAAAGGCCCAATACCATCTTCCTTACATCAATATCGGGCAGCATGCCTTCAGATTCCCTATTGATATCATCAACAAACTTCTCTATGTCGCTTATATCCAGATTATCCAGCTGGCTTTGCAGAATATCCTGTGTATCATCGCAGTTAACGGCACAAAAGGAAAGAAGAATTATTATTATAATAAGTACTATGCCTTTTCTCATGTGTATCCCCCTTAAGGTATGATTTTTATCATAATATCCATAAGTGCTGCAAGTATGGGTATCGCAATAACCATAATAAGCACTTTCCCCGCAAACTCAATCTTTGCGGCAATGGCGCCCTCCCCGGCATCCCTGCATATCTGGGCGCCGAATTCCGTTATGTATGCTATTGCTATAACCTTAAGTATTGTTGAGAAGTATAATATATCAATATTGGCTTTAGCTGCAAAATGCTTCAGTACCATCATGACGGAGTTAAGCTTGGTTATTACAAATACAAATATCACGAGTCCGGTGACAATGCTTATTGCAACTGCCATTTCAGGCTTCTCTTCCTTCAGGACTACTGCAAGCAATGCCGCTATTATACCTATCATAACGATTTTCATGATATCCATAAAAATCACCCTACAAATGGAACATTGTTCTTACGCTGTTAAAAAGATTGCTTATCAAGCTTATTACCATCATAAGCACTACAACAACTCCCGCTAAAGTAGTCATCATAGCCATTTCTTCCCTTCCCGACTGATTAAGAACCCTGTTCAGAACCGCTGTAACTATACCTATAGCCGCTATTTTGAATATCAAATCAACATCCATACTATCGCCCCTTTCATCGGTATTTACGCCAATACTACAAATACTGCAATTCCCAATAAGAAACCGAGACTTCTGTACATTTTTGCACTTCTCTTTATTTCCTCCATTGCCGCATCCTCTTGATGACTGAGCTGAATGTAAAAGAGCTGGAAATGCTTTTTCTGGTCTTCCCTGTCGGAGCATCCCAATATGCTTCCGAAGCTCTTTATGAGATCTATGTCCGTCCTTTTTAATGAAGACTGTGTAAGAATCGATTCAGCCGAATCATTCCAAGCTTCTCTTACAGTGTAAAAGCTTCTGTCTGAAAGACATCTGGAGATACTGCAAAAAAAGCTGCCGATTGGGCCCTCCGCCTTTTTTGATACACTAAAAAGTGCGGCAGGCAAGGGTGTAGCTCCATATGTCACTTCTGTTTCCAGCATCTGCATCAATCTCCTGAGATTTGCAAGCTCTCTGTACCGCAATGACAATTTATATGAATAAACC
>DAOLPD010000012.1:0-9723 GCA_035417425.1 Bacillota bacterium | reverse complement strand
AAGGTGCTGAGATATTACAGAAAAAATGGTTTCCCGCTTGCGGAAATCACCAACAGGCCTCCGACAATCTTAAGCATCAAACCTATCCCCTCATTTACAAATGCTCTTTGCTTCTCTCATACAAAGCATTGAATTCTCCATCCAAGACAGTTTCAAGGGTGCCGACACCCTTCTTCCTGCTCAGGACAACATACCTTTCAAAAACTCCTTTTTGAATACGTTTAAGATCCTGCTTATTTAAGAAATCAGTTATATTACTGCCATGTATTGTAGTTATGACTTTCACTCCCGCATTGACTGCTGCGGTTATGGCATCTGCATCTTCCGACCTTCCGATTTCATCAGTAGCCACTATCTCAGGAGACATTGATCTTATGACCATAATAATTCCCACTGCCTTCGGACACCCATCCAGTACATCTGTTCTTATCCCTACGTCATTTCTGGGTATGCCCATACTGCATGCAGCTATTTCAGAACGTTCGTCCACCAAAGAAATCTTCATACCCTTAAAGGGTATGTCTTTGCTTCCGCTGCTGAGCCTTCTGACTAAGTCTCTCAGCAATGTGGTCTTGCCGCATTGAGGCGGTGAAATAATAAGAGTGTTGTATATGCTGTCGGGAGGCTGTAACAAATAGCCTGATACTTTGTCTGAAGCGCCTAATACCTGTTTTGCCACTCTGAAATTCATATAGCTTATGTCCTTCAGGGTCTTTACCTTGCCTCCGTCAACTACTGTCCGGCCGCATACCCCCACCCTGTGGCCGCCGCTTACTGTTATAAAACCGTTTCTCAGTTCTTCCTCCACCGAGTACAATGAATAATTGCATGTCAACTGAAGCGCACGCTTCAGGTCATCCTCGCTTACAAAATATGCTTCTTCGGCCGCAGATACGGCATATCCATTCGCAGCAATGAAAAGCTCCGCATTGCTCCCCGATACGCATAATGGTTTTGCCAGTCTCAATCGGATTTCTTCCGCATCCATAAGTATTTTTTCCGGGAGCTTAGCTATCATCGCCCCTATATGCTTCGGCAAGTATTCCAGTACCTCAAGTATTTTGATATCATCCTTCATAAAATATCTGTCCTTTGTACATATCTTAATTTGTACTATAAATATGACAACTGATTTGAAATAATTACTATAGGATAAATAAAAATAACCCGATTGAATACTTGGATTCAATCGGGTTATAATTCAGTTTCTTTTGTTGTCTATTCGTGATCATGTTCGCAGCCGCAGCCGCATTCATATTCAAATTCGATCGGCTCATGACAGTTAGGGCATATGACCTGCTCACCGCTTTCTACAAGGTCTTCGTCAAGATAAACAAATTCCTTGCAATGAGGACACTCAACCTCAACATAGTCATAGTCCTCTTCGTCATCGAGCTCTTCATCCTCGTCCTCTTCGTCATAGCACAAGTCATCCTCTAATGCTGAAAGATCTTCATCTATTGCTTCAACATATTCATCCAACTCATTCTGTGATTCATTCAGTTCATTTACGGCATCTGCAAAATCACTTAATACATCTATAATTTTAGTGATTAATTTGCCCTGATCCGTTGATTCATCAATCTTCATCCCTTCTGCCAAGCCTTTAAGATAGGCTACTCTTTCGTATAGATATTCCATATGTACTCCTCCTTAATTTTTATATGCTCTCAGTATTCTTTCCAGTATCGACTACTATATGCATTAGGATTATACTCTTTCCATGTATTCCCCTGTTCTGGTATCTATTCTGATTCTGTCACCAATATTGATAAACAAAGGAACGTAGACAGTTGCACCCGTTTCAATGACAGCCGGCTTTGTTGCTCCGGTAGCGGTATCCCCCTTGAAACCAGGCTCAGTTTGAGTTACTTCCATTTCTACAAAGTTCTCCGGCTCTACTGAAAAAGCCTCACCTTTATAGAATTTTATATTAGCTGTATCATTAGGCTTCAGATACATAATCGCATCCTCTACCTGATCATGGTTAAGAGGTATCTGCTCATAGGTTTCATTATCCATAAAATAATACAGTCCGCCGTCTTCATACAAATACTGCATGCTTTTTCTTTCAATATGCGCCTTTGGATACTTATCCGTAGGATTAAATGTCCTTTCAGTTACTCCTCCGGTAATGATATTTTTTATCTTTGTTCTTACAAAAGCAGCGCCCTTTCCAGGCTTGACATGTTGAAAGTCAACAATTGTATATATTTGTCCATCCATTTCAAAAGTAATACCTTTTCTAAATTCACCTGCTGATATCATAAATCATATCCCTCCGTGTATGTATATTTTATTAATATTTAACTCTTTCAAAACTTGTAACTGAAGACTCATATTGCTGCGAATAATATAATATTAACATAATTTTTCCAATGCGTACAGGTTTTCCTTTGATAATCTGCCGTAAATTTTTTTTATCTTCAAAGCATCCTCTGCCATAGTACCCCTTGATTCGCTGATAATTGTCCCGGAAATTCCAAATCTGATAAGGCATTCTGCAAGCGGTTCGAATTCAGGGCCATACTCAACATCGTCATAGGACCAGTGCTTTTTCTCTCCGCCCTTTTCCGTATACTCTACCCTGCTGTAATGCATGTGCATCAAACTGCCTCTTTTTTCCCCAAGAACAGTGAAAATCCTGTCAAATACCTTTTTGTAATCCTCCTTTTTCTTGAGTGAGCCCGAACCAAGTGCATGCAGATGTGCAAAATCAACGGTCGGTATTAGGGATTCATCCAGCAGGCAAAGCTCCAGTATCTCATCCAATGTCCCCATTTGATTCTTCTTCCCCAAGGTCTCAGGGCAAAGGGAAACCTTGATTCCCTTATTATTTATTATTTCCAATACTCTGAATAAATTACTCCGGATGTTATTAAAGGCTTTATCCCTTGTCAGCTTCCCCAGAGAGCCGGGGTGGAGAACGACACGCATAGCTCCCATCAACTCTGCTGTTACTGAGGTGTCAATAATATAATCGAAGGATTTTTTTACAGCTTCGGGCTCCTCTGATGCAAGATTTATATAGTACGGAGCATGTACGCTCAAAGTGATTCCGTTTTCTCTTGCTGCGGCTCCCAGCTGTCCCGCCATATCCGGCTTTATTCTCACACCTCTTGCACAGGAATACTCATAAGCGTCCAATCCCATATTTCTAAGCCAGGCAGGCATGTCAAGAGAGCTCTTATAGCCTTGTTCATAAAAAGAATCTGAATTACCCGATGGTCCGAAATGTATCATTTTGCGCTCCTTAAGCAGTTTATTTCAATTCCCTTTCTGCCATATATAATAGTATATCCAATTTTCTCACACATTCTCACGGCTTCAATACAGCACCTGCACTTATTCCTCAATACTATGCCTGGGATTCTCGGAGACAAAGACCGCAGCTTTTATTATGGCAGTCTCAACATCTATATCAAACTGCTGCTCCAATTCGCTGACCTTTGCATATAGCTCCCCTTTGTCAGATACAACGTACTTTGACGGAAGGCTGTTCAAAGCAAGTGCTATTATATCCAGCCTGCATTTATCACACTTGCAGATATCCATAGACTTTAAGATTTCATCCGCATACTTGGATACCAAATCCTCCATATAGTTTTTTAATTTATACATACTAAGTCCTCCTTATTAATTATCCCTAAAAAAAATCCAAAATATATGCCTGCAATGCTTTTCCTGAAAACAAATGCGGGAAAGCAAAGCTTTAATCCCAAAAAAGGCTTCACTGATAATGAAGCCTTTAACAAATTATTTCAATTTATATCATTCTACAAATATAATAAAAATCCTGCAAATATTCACAGGATTTTATTTGATTTATCAATACTTGTTATTTGCTTGATGATATTTCCTCAAAACACGCTTTTCCAGCTTCCGGACAATTCTTGTCCATATAAATTCCTTATCGCTTATTGGCGACACAAGTATGGTAAACAACCCCAGGCGTTTCCCCCCCAGTACATCTGTAAAAAGCTGATCCCCTATTACTGCCGTATCAGTTGGTGCAGCCCTCATAAGCTTCATGGCTCTTCTGAAGGCAAACTTGCTTGGCTTGATTGCTTTATGAATTGCAGGAAGGTTCAGGCATTTATTGAATTCTTCCACTCTTTTTCTTGAATTATTTGATAATATACAGATTTTAAAGCCTTCCGAACTCAATCTGCACACAAATTCATTTGCCTTCTCGTCAGGCTCTCTTGCATTCCATGAAACCAAAGTATTGTCAATATCCATTATTATTGCATTTATTCCTTGTTCCTTCAATGAAGCTATATCCAATTCGTATACCGAATTCAAAAAAATATCCGGTTTCAGCCTGTTTTTCATATCTTCCCTCAATTGTACATTTTAATGAATGCTGTATGAGTTCCGTAACCTCGAACCCCCGTACCTATATTCTATTATTACCCGTTTTCATTGTAAAGCTCTTTATGCAGCTTCTTGATTGCCCTGTTTTCGATTCTTGATACATATGACCTTGAAATTCCAAGCATATCTGCTATTTCCCTCTGAGTCTTGCTGATTCCGTTAAGCAGTCCATACCTCAGTTCAATGACCAGCCTTTCTCTTTTTTTCAATGCCGTATCCATTCTTTGATACAGTTTCTTAATCTGAATCTTAAGCTCTACCTCATCCAGTATTATGTCGGAATCACTTCCCAATATGTCAATTAAACTGATTTCATTGCCTTCTTTGTCTATTCCTATCGGATCATGAAGCGACACTTCAGTTTTTGTTTTCTTTGAGGCTCTTATAGTCATCAGGATCTCATTTTCAATACATCTTGCAGCATAGGTTGCGAGCCTTGTCCCCTTGCTCTCATCAAAGGTTATTATTGCCTTGATCAAACCTATGGTTCCTATGGATATCAAATCATCAATTTCTCTTCCCGTATTTACGTACTTTTTCACTATGTGCGCCACAAGCCTGAGGTTCCGCTCTACCAGTATATTTTTTGCATCTTCATTGCCTCTTTTGTACTCTTCAAGATAATACTGCTCTTCTTCAGTTGTAAGGGGCTGCGGAAATGAGTTCACATTCTGAATGTAACCGAATAACAGGCATAGGTCTTTGATTGTGAAAACAATAAGAGAGGCTAAAAAGAGCAGCAAAGAAGCACACCTCCGAATTTTAAAGAAGTCTGCCAAGTACAAACCAAAAGCGCCAATCTCTATAAAAAAAGAACAAGGTTTATACAATGGAAAACTTCGCCTATTGAAATTATATGATTTCCATTCCGGATGTGTGCCTGTATATATATGTAACATAAAAATTTTTATGTGAATCTATCTTTTAACTGAAGTCAAAATTTTGGAAGCTACCTCCTTGAAAAGCGGAGCTGCCGCACCGCCCCCCGACTGCCCGTTATATATGAATACCGTTATGGCATACTTTGGCTTTTTATAGGGAACAAAGCCTGCAAACCAGCCGTGAACAACTTCTCCTTCATTTATTCCCGTCTGGGCTGAGCTGGTCTTGCCGCAGCAGCCTCCGTATTCATCCATATTTGCCTGCTTTCCCGTACCTGTGACTGTGACTTCATGGAGCATATCCTTCAACAACTTTGAGGTTACGGGGTTAAGCACAATTTGGGGCCTTGACCTCTCAAGCTTTTTGACTGTCAAGCCCTTTTCCGTAATAAGGGAATCTACAATCTGAGGGTCGTTCCTGATACCGTTATTTGCTATGGCAGCCATCATACATGTTACCTGAAGGGGTGTAACCTGTATCTTACCTTGTCCGATGGATATATTACCTATGCCATCCTCAAAAGCTTCCGGTATGTAACCCGCTTTTTCTTCCGGAATGGTAAAACATAGTTTTTGTCCAAGGCCCAGCCTCTTGGCCATTTCCAGTATATTTTCAGCTCCTGTGGCTGTACCGATCTGTATAAAAGTGCTGTTGCAGGACAGGGCAAAAGCTTCCTTCATGTTAATCTCTCTGTCTTCATGGGTCTTGTGGGTGGAGCATTTTATCCTGCTGCTGCCCGCATCTGCATAGCCCTGGCATTTGTACTTTTCTTCCGGGTTCACATAACCTCCTTCAATGGCAGCTGCAGCCACCACAGTCTTAAATATTGAACCAAGGTCAAACTGCCAGATTGATTTATTTATCAGTTCGTTTCCGCTGCTTTTCAGGTATTTGTCCACATTGCCCTGATCAAAATCAGGTTTGCTTGCCATGCCCAGTATATCACCGCTTTTTACGTCCATTACCACTATGGAGCCTTCAACGTCATTCTTCTCCATTGCTGTTTCTATTATGTTCTGAATATGATAATCAAGGGTAAGCTTCAAGCTGTAGCTTGCACCGTCTCCTGCCGCCTCAACCTTCCTGAAGCCCAATCCCCGTATGATATTCTTTCCGCTGTCCACTACAGCTGCAATACTGTCACTGCCTCTGCTTTCCAGGTAACTGTTCATACTCTTTTCTATACCCATCTGGCCTGTTTTGTCCGTTTTACCTATGTATCCCACTACATGCCTTGCGATATTGTCATCAGCGTATCTCAGCCTTTTTTCCACAACAATGACACCACGTATCCTGCCGCTTTCAATCAAAGATAGATACTCATTCTGCCCGGTTTCACATATGAATTCCACTGTATCTGCCGAGCCCTCCATCTTTTTTTCAACATCTATCCTCTGAATGCCGCATGCTTTGGAAATGGTCTCAATAGCCGTTTTCTTATCATATACATAATCCGGATATGCAATAACCACTTTCTTGGCTTCCCTGTCAGTAATAGGTATCATATTCCTGTCAAAAATTATTCCCCTGTTTGTGGAAATGGGTATATGAACCATCCTTTGCCGCACAGCCCTCTCACTGTAGTGATTGCCCATATACACCTGAATATAGAAAAGCCTGCACAGGAGAAGCCCATATGCAATAATAAATAAAAGACCCATTATCTGAAGTCTTTTCTTATGAATGAGTTCATAATTGTTTTTCCTATATAGCCTTGTACCAGGCAGTGTAAGAAGCTCCATATCCCTGCTTTCCCCTGCCTTCTTGCACTCCTGTACAGCTTTTTTCCTGAATAACTTCATAATTCCGGCCATAACAAAACCTCCCTCAGTCTTAGTATTGTCAGATTGTGGGAGGTTATTCACTTCAGCTCAAATTACAGCTGCCGGCCAATAATTGATTTTATCTTTGTCACCATTATATCTATTGCTACCTTATTGTAGCCCCCTTCGGGAATAATTATGTCCGCGTATCTTTTTGTAGGTTCACAGAACTCATTGTGGGCAGGCTTTACAACATTCAGGTATTGGGTAATCACTGACTCAAGAGATCTGCCCCTTTCCCTCATATCTCTGACTATTCTTCTTATTACCCTGACATCAGCATCTGTATCTACAAAAATCTTGATATCCATTAAATCCCTTAGCCTTGGAGAATCCAGAATAAGAATACCTTCCAGAAGTATTACATCTTTGGGCTCAACTCTCAATGTATGCTTTTTCCTGTTATGCACGGTAAAATCATATTGGGGCTTTTCAATAGCTTGTCCGCTTATCAGCTTTAACACATGGTCTATAAGGAGCTCATTATCAAAGGCAAGGGGATGATCATAGTTCACTTTAACTCGTTCCTCCGGCGGTAGATGGCTTTGGTCCTTATAATAGCAATCCTGTTCGATAATAGCTACATTTTTTCCCGGTATGCTGTCGGTAATAGCCTTTGAAACCGTGCTCTTCCCTGACCCGGTTCCCCCTGCTATTCCGATTACAAGCGGCTTTCTATGCTTTCCCTCACTCACCGTCTTTCCTCTCCCTTCTCAATATATCATGCCTTTCGACAGGCTTCTCCATTTTCATGGTTACAATCTGCTGCGGGTGCGGGGCATCTGATATTTCAACTCCCTCATCATTCCACATCTTCTCAATTTTTTGGGTAAACATCTCTCTTTGTGGCCCTATTACCTCAATCTCATCTCCCACGAACATTTTATTCCTCTGTTCTACAGTTGCAATACCTGTCTTGCTGTCATAATCCAACACCAAACCTACAAAAGCATAGTCTCTTACATATGCGCCGGATTCATAAATCTGTCCACGTGTATCAGGCTTGCCGAAAAAAAAGCCTGTGCCGAATTCCCTGTGACTGGCCTTTGAGAGCTCATCCAACCATTCTTTCCTGAACTCATAATTCTTCGGGTCCGAAAGATAGCTGTCCAAGGCCATTCTGTATGCTCTTACGACAGATGCCACATAATATGAGCTTTTCATCCGCCCCTCAATTTTCAGGCTCTTTACTCCTGTTTCCACCAATTCCGGGATGTGCTCAATCATGCATAAATCTCTTGAATTGAATATGTAAGTTCCTCTTTCGTCTTCATCAACCGGCATATACTGTCCGGGGCGTTTCTCTTCCATAAGATAGTACTTATACCTGCAAGGCTGTGCACATTCTCCCCTGTTTGCATCTCTGCCCGTCATGTAATTGCTGAGCAGGCATCTGCCTGAGTATGAAATGCACATTGCTCCATGTACAAACACTTCATATTCCAAGCTTTTGGGAGACTTTTCTATGGTTTCCCTTATCTCTTCAAAGCTCAATTCCCTTGCCAGAACGATTCTTTTTATTCCCTGGCTATGCCAGAACGCCGCGCTCTTATAATTTGTATTACTGGCTTGAGTGCTTAAATGCAGCTGCATATCCGGCAATACTTCCCTGGCTGTCATTATCACACTCGGGTCAGATACGATAAGTGCATCGGCTCCCGCTTCTCCCAGGCTTTTTAAATATTCGTCCAATCCTTCCAGATCTTCATTATGCGGAATAATGTTTACGGTAACGTATATTCTTCTGCCGTTATCATGGGCGTATTCTGCACCCTCTTTGATCTCATCAAGTGTGAAATTTCCCGCAGCAGCTCTGAGGCCGTATTTTTCACCGCCGATATAAACGGCATCCGCACCATATATAACCGCCATTTTTAATTTTTCCAAGTTTCCCGCCGGAGCAAGTATTTCCGGTCTATTCAATGAACTCAACCTCCTTAAGCTTGCAGCATATGGATATACCGTCACCCATGGGGATTACTGCGGTCTCCAGGCTCTCGCAGGAAGAAATAAAACTCAGAAACTTCTTGAGCCTTTTTACAATAGTGATTTTCCTTCTTATCAGCAAGCTTCTTTCAGCCACCATTCCTCTGAAAAGCACGTTGTCACATATAAAAAGACCGCCAATCCTAAGCTTGCCGATGCTTTTTTTCATAAAATCCATATACTGCCCTTTAGCCGCATCAACAAATATCATATCAAAACTGCCCGGAATATCTTTTAATACTTCTTCCGCAGCTCCGGTTATTATCCTGATATTATCTCCCATGCCTGCTTTCTTTATAAAATCTGCTGCCAATGCAGCAGATTCTTCATCTCTTTCAATTGTAGTAATAGAAAAGTCTTTACCGGCACATAGCCCCATATGGATGGCGGAATAACCTATAGCCGTTCCTATTTCCAGTATGGACTTCACCTTTGCAGTCTTAATAAGCACTGCCAGCAAGCTTGCGATATCGGGAGTAATAATAGGCACATGGTTCTCCCTTGCATACTCTTCCATTTCCTTTAGTATTCCGCTTCGCTCCGGTATCATACCAAGCAGGTAGCTGTCGATATAATCATGGCTGATATTTGCCACAGTATCACCTCCCTTAATATACTCTCATTTTCTTTAAATATCTTCATGTTTCGTAGATTT
>DAOLPD010000011.1:14072-32433 GCA_035417425.1 Bacillota bacterium | reverse complement strand
TTCCATGATGAAATATTACAAGTGTGTTTCAATTTTATTTTCGGGTATTTGTCAGGGTATGACTGTGCGTGGCTTGTAACTAAAAGAATATATTCGTTATGTATTGGTCAATTATAACCAATGCCCCTATTATGAACACGTAATAGGAAAAATACTTCATGCTGCCCTTCTTAATAAGTACAATCATGAATCTTACCGAAAAATAGCCTGCCGCTGCTGCGGCAATAGTACCTGCAACGATTGGAGCGTTTATGATTCCGGTGCTTCCCGCCTCCAGAATATCTTTTGCCTGAAATAGGGCAGCTCCCAATATGGCAGGTATCGACAGCAGGAAAGAAAATCTGGCTGCAAACTCCCTGTCCAGATTCCTCATAAGGGCCCCTGAAATAGTAAGCCCTGATCTTGAAATTGCAGGCATTATTGCGGCCCCCTGCATAATTCCTATAAATGCAGCATCCAAAAAAGTTGTCTCTTCTATATCCTTTCGTCCGCTGTTAAGCCTTTCTGCAAATAGAATAATAATACCGGTGGCAAGAAATTCAAAACCCAAGGTGCTGCCGCTTTGAAACATTGCTTCAAAGGAATCTTTGAAAGCTATTCCGATAATTCCTGTTGGTATCGTACCTGCTATGAGCAGCCAGGTAAGTCTCTGAAAAGGCCTTTTCAGAAGGGATAATATCTCCTTCCACAGCACCGTCACTACGGCCGCCAAAGTCCCTACATGAACTATTGTGTCAAACACCAGTGTCGGTTCATTAATACCAAATATTTTCTGAAACAGAACCAGATGCCCTGAACTGCTTATGGGCAGAAACTCCGTCAGCCCCTGAACCAGCCCCAGTATGATTGCCTGAATAATGTTCATCAATAAACCTCCATTCCAAATATCCATATATAATTATGATATATTTTACGCAATGATTCAATGCTGTAAAATAAAATGAATGCGTTGCAATGCAAAGCATTCATTCACAACATATATTTATACGGATATACCTAAAACTTTCTTTCAAGCTGCTCATCAATTATTTCTACTATTATATCCCTGCCTATGGATTCCGGCAGTTCTCCTGCTATCTTCATAGCTTTGCCTATGAATTTTTCCGCAATGTTTTTTGACCTTTCAATTGCTTTAGAATCGCTCAAAACCTCATACAAATATTCTCCTTTGTCTTCATGGGTTTTGTTGATGGCCTTTATTGCTTCATCTCTATATTCGGAATGAAGCGCATATAGCACCGGCAAAGTATATATCCCCTGGGCAGCATCGCTAAGAAGCGGCTTGCCGACTTTTGCCTGATTACCGGTAAGATCCAGAATATCATCAACTATCTGGAAAGCCATACCAATATTATTGCCAAGAACACCCAGTCTATTCACCAGTTTCTTGGGGCAGCCCGCTTTATAAGCTCCCATATACAGACTAATGGCAAACAGCGCCGCAGTTTTTCCCCCTATTCTTTTAAGATATTGTTTGACACTTACGTTGGTATCAAATTTCTGCTCATTCTGGGCTATTTCACTGTCACATATATATGCTGAAGCTTTTGCGACCTGTTTCAGCATGTCAATATCCGCATAATCCGCTACCAGCATGAAGGCCCTGGTAAGCAGGAAATCACCGCTGTATACAGCCACATCCTTTCCCAGAACCGAGTGCACCGTTTCGTTTCCCCGCCTCAGTCTTGCATCATCAATTATATCATCATGAATAAGAGTAGCCATGTGGATAATTTCCAGTGCAGCAGCAATAGGCACTATAGTATTGCTGTCATATTGGCCGAATGTGCCTCCAAGTATTGTAAAAGCAGGTCTCAGTCTCTTGCCGCCGCTTTCTACAAACCTGACCAGTGCTTCCTTTACTGTTTTGTTTCTTGTTCTTAAAGAATTCTTTATAGTATCTTCTACAGAATCCATTTCTTTTTTTAAAAACCTATTATCACTCCACATTAGTATCACTTCCTATTCCAAGTATATGGCTCATTGGTTTCAGGGTATACTGAACTGCAAATCCTATAAATAATCCTGTAATCACAGCTGAAATCAACAGCGCAGGCAAGTAATAAAAGAGCTTTGCGTTCTCAACTATAAGACTGGCAACCAGTATTTGACCGGTGTTATGAAATACTGCGCCAATGACACTTATTGCAGGCAGACTGAACAATGTCCTGAATTTCCTGTACATGATTGCCATGGCCATGGTGCTTACTGTACCGCCGATAAAACTGTATATGAAAGAAGATATCCCTCCTCCGAATACAGAGCCTAAAAAAGTTCTCATACCTACAACTATCAGGGCTTCCTTCGGCCCGAAAAGTATTATGGCAATAAGTGAAATGGCATTTGCCAGTCCCAGCTTTATTCCCGGAACCGGTACAGGCACCGGTATCATCCTCTCCACCAAATTAAGTATTAATGCCTGGGAAACCAATATTCCCAACAGCACCATTTTTTTTGTTTTGCTCATATTTATTCCCCCGCCTGTTATCAGAACGAAATACCGTCGATTTCGGATTCTGCTCTTCCTTCTATATATACAACGACCCTGTTGGGCAGACATACTATACTCTGTCCAACTCTGCTTACCAATCCTGTTTTCTGGCATACCTTGTCCGGGCAAACCACATCTTTGACATATGCGCCGTTTTCATCAACGATTATGTCAATGTACTTGCCGTCCTCAAACTGTATATGGATTTCCTGCTGCTCCATTCCCGCTTCCATGGGTATTTCCCTGTAAATATCTCCGTTTGTTTCTATAACAGCCAATCTCTCGTCCTCCGGCTTGCCCGAATAATTTATGGCAAGCCATGAAATTAACGCAACAGCAAGAATTACAATTATTATCAGGTCTCCCTTTTTTATCTTCATAAAAATCCCCTCGTCATAAAACATTGCATGTTCAATGCAAAACATATTGTATATTAAACAATCAATAATGTCTATAGTAATAGTATGGGTAGATTTTATAATATATACTGAATTTAATTATCATTATTAAAATTATAGTTGCAATAATACTACTGTATCATATAGAATTGAATATGTAAATTTTTAATTCCATTTTCTTAATATGATTACTTTTTTTCACTATATTTTGGAGGTGCCCATTTTGATACTTGATGCAAAACTGAGGCTGACGGCTCTTGCTTTAATATCAGTACTCCTTTTGTCCGGATGTCAGAAGTCCCTTTCAAATACTTCTGCCAAGCCTCTGTCCAAAACCAACTTCCTTCTCGGAACAATCATAGAGATATCGGTATATGATAAAAAGGATGAAGCATTATTGGATAAGGCATTTGAGAGAATAAGGGAAATTGAGGGCAAAATGACTATAAACAATGCAGAAAACAGCGAAATCATATCCCTTAACCAAGCTTCGGGTAAAAATGAAGTCAAGCTTAGCCCTGATACCTTCTATGTTGTAGAAAAAGGTAAGGAGTATTCCCGTAAGTCCGGGGGGTTATTCGATATAACAATAGGTCCGGTGGTTAAACTCTGGAATATTGGTACTGATTATGCTGCAGTCCCCATGAAAAACAAGTTGGAGGAAGCTGTGGGCCTGGTGGATTATAGAAAGCTGAGCCTGAATTCCGGGAACTACACAGCCTTCCTTGAGGAACCGGGCATGCAAGTGGATCTTGGGGCAATTGCCAAAGGCTATGCAGCTGATGAAGCTGTCCGTATATTGAAGGAAAACGGAGTGGGGCATGCAATCATAAATCTTGGCGGTAATGTTATAACAATAGGCGGTAATCCAAATGGCAACCCGTGGCGAATAGGAATCCAGAGTCCCTCCGATCCAAGAGGAGACTACCTTGGGATAGTGCAGATTCAGGATCAAGCGGTAGTAACCTCCGGAACATATGAAAGATACTTTGAAGAAGATGGCAAGATATATCACCATATATTGAACCCCATTACAGGATATCCCGTTGAGAACAACCTGAGCAGCGCATCAATAATTACCGGCAAGTCCATAGATGGAGACGGACTTTCCACTACTGTACTGCTGATGGGACTGGAAGAAGGCATGAAGCTGGTTGAGAGCCTTGAAAATGTAGAAGCCGTTTTCATAACCAATGACAAAACGGTTTATGTTTCCTCCGGCTTAAAGAATAATTTTAAAATAACCAATTCTGAATACAAGTATCCTAATAACGACAAATAATCAAAAAAGGCGTAATACGCCTTTTTTAATGCCTGTCATCCCCTTCATCCTTAAGGTAATCCCTCAGAAACTCAATAAGCTCCACTTCATCCTTGCTCAAAAATTCAAGACTTCTGGACTCATCAATTATGTATTTTTTAAGGAGCAGTGCACTCTGGTTCCAGAGCTCGGGAATATGCTTCTTCATCAGAATTATACAGTTGGCCACTCTGTCATCATCCATTGTATTAAGGCATTCCATGATTTCTTCATATTGGTTTTTAGCGGACATGTCTCCTGTCTCTGCCCTGCATTTTAGTTTTTTAACATATTTGTGCATTCTTCCACCTGCCTGCCTGTGCATTTTAGGATAAACATCAGCCGATAATATTTCGGATATCCTAATCAGTTCTCATTTATATTTATATCTGCCATTAATACTCCCTTATATTCACCGTTCACATTTATGGGCATGGCAACGGAAATGTTATAGTTGCCGGTAGCGCATGAGATATATTCCTTTGATATGTAGGTATTACCCTGCATCGCATTTGTAAAATACGGTTTTGAGCTGCAATCTCTTAAATTTTCAGGTATCTCTTCCGTCCCTACGGTAAGGTAGCCCTTGCTGTCTATTATTACTATAAGCTCTACATATTCTAATTTTTTCTTATGTTCTTTAATATATCTCTCTGCTGAATTTTTATCCATTGCAATTATGTTTTCTTTTTGTATCATTTCGCTTATTAATTCCTGAGTCTTTTTTATCTTTTCTTTTATATCATCGGTCAGCACGAAACCCTTCATAAAATTGCCTATTATTGCGCTGGACTCTTCAAGTCTTTCCAAAAGCGTAACTATATGGCCATGGACCGCTTCAATGGTAGCCAGCTGTTCTTCCGTCGATGCTCCGATCTCCTCTGATACCGCCGCATTCTGTTGTGTCACATCGTTAATCTTTTCAATCTCCTTCTCTATGCTGCCAATGTTCTTCATCTGTTCCTTTGTAAGCAGCGTTATCTTCTCGGCAGCCTTCATGTTATCCATTAAAGTGTTGTTTATGACATCAGATTTGCTGAGTACCTCTGTTGCAAACAAAAGGTTCTTGTCTATAGCAGCGGCTTCATCCTTTATATTCACCGCCAGCTCCCCTATCTGGCTCGTAATGCCGTCTACCAGCTGCTTTATCTCTTTTGCCGATTGTGAAGAGTCATCTGCAAGCTTCCCTACTTCTCCGGCAACCACTGCAAACCCTCTTCCCGCCTCACCGGCTCTGGCAGCTTCTATAGCTGCATTCAACGCCAACAGCTGTGTCTGGGCTGCTATACCTTCCACTGCTTCTGTAATTGTATCTATCGCTCTTATTTTATTATCCAGGCTGTCCAAAGCCTCCAGCACCTTTTCATTGTATTCCTTGGACTCCTGTATCTTGAACTTTATATCTGAAAACTTATTGAAGCTGTCCACTATTGTGCCTTTTGTCTCCTTAGCAATACTAAGGCTTGTCTCTGCATTTTCGCTGATATCCTCCGCACCTCTTGCAAAGCTCTGCACCATTTCCATCATGTTATGCGTATATGCAGCCTGATTGCTTACCGACTCTGCCACACTCTGTATCGTTGAGGCTATCTCACTGGATGAGTACTTGATGGCCTCCGCCTGCTTCTCTACCTCATGAGCATCCTTCATTATCCTTGCGGACACATCCTCAAAGTTGCCAATCAGGCTTCTGATCTTGTGCAAAAACTCATTCATCGCCGAGGCTATGCTGTCAAACATATTGATGCCGGTTTTCTTGACGTTTTTGTTCAGCTGTCCTTTGTTTATTGATTCAACGTTGTTTTCTATCCTTGCTGAAATACTGTTCAGCTTTGACAGGAATAGAAGCCCCGTTGCTGCCATTGCAATTATCAGTGCAACAACAGTCAATTCGTTATCGCGGTACATAAACAGTACTGTTCCGAGAACAAGGTTAATTACTGTATAACCCAATAGTAAGCCTGCCATTCATTACACTCCTTTATCTTTTGATTCAACTTCATCAAAAGTTAATCACCAGATATATAAACCCTTCAATTTCATGATATTACAAAATAACCAAACAATCAACCGCGTTTCACATTTTATTGCATACATATACATACAGGAAGAATGCGCCAACGACGCATTCTCCCTTTATGCTGCAGCTTCTTAATATTTTCAATTCAATCTGTTTTCATAAAGTGACAATATATCACTAATGTTCTTAACTGAATTCTTTTCACTGATATATAGTCTGACCTTACCCGTAAGCTTCTTATTGTATCTGACCTTTACGCCCTTCTTAAAAAAACTTATTATCTGTTTGGTCTGCTTCACTTCGTTGTTATCCAATCTGATACTCGCTGTCATATTGCCACCCCTTTCAGTTAAACATCATTTCCATAATATTATATTGATATTATATCATAAATCTGCAAGGATTTAAGTTACATCTTAATTACTGCCGGAAGCAACGATATATTCCGCGGCACCCAGCCCCTTGATCCTGACTTCCCTGTCGTATTCCTCCGGTATTATACAGGTATCCCCCTTTTTCACCTGCAATTGAAAATCATCGTATTGAAGAAGCAGATTGCCCGATACTGCGGTAATGGCCCTGAACCTGCCCGGCTCATAAAAGTGATGCTCTTCTTTATTGATTGCTCTAAAGCATAATGCAAAATATTCACATTCAATTATATCAAAAATGCCATCCCCTAATGAATCATAAACATTGATCACACAGGGTAATCCCATAGAGTAATTAATTGCATCCAGTGCCTTTTCTATATGCAGCTCTCTTCCTTTTCCGCAGGAATCGGTTCTATTCCAATCGAAAATCCTGTATGTCAGATCCGAAGGCTGCTGTACTTCATATGCCAATATACCTCTTCCGATGCTGTGTACCGTGCCTGCGGGCACAAATATGCAATCTCCTTTTTTTACATTCACATAGTTAAGTACCCCGGAAACAAGCCCCCTTTCCAGCAGTTCCCTAAGCTCACTCTTCTGAACCATCCTGTTGAATCCATATATAATAAAGGAATCTTCCTCACACTCCAATATTATCCATGCTTCGCTCTTGCCATTCCGGGCATTTTCAACCCTTATTGCATATCCATCATCCGGATGCACTTGCACTGATAAGGTTTCCCTGGCATCTATCAGCTTTATGAGAACAGGAATCTCTCTTTCCGGTGACACTGTCTCCCAACTCTCCCCTGCCGCTTTTCCCCCTAAGTTCTTATTATAACTGCATAATCTCCTTCCTCCCCAAATCCTTTCTACTATAACAGGATTTGTCTTGTAGGGCTTCACGTCTTCCCCTCCCGGTAAAACGTAGTAAGGTTTTTATTAACCCCCTACTTCAATCTATTAAACTGAATGGAAAAGTGAAACCCGAAAAATGAGATTCAACATAAATAAAGTCCGGAACAGGCTGCCTGTTACCGGACTTCCGTAATTCATCAAATTGCTTGCATTAATCAGTTCTCATTTATATTTATATCTGCCATTAATACTCCCTTGATTGTCCCGTTCTGCCGAACAGGCATTGACACTGTTATATTATAATTATTGGTAACAACCGATATATACTCCTCCGACAAATATTCTTCTCCCTGGAATGCACTTATGAAGTAAGGCTTTGCACTGCAATCCTTAATACTTTCATCTACCTCTTGAGTTGTTACCTCATAATAGCCGCTGGAGTTAATTAATGCCATAAACTCAATATATTCAAATCTGCTTTGCTGCTGTTTCATATATTTTTCAACGGAACTCTTATCGGAACCAAGCAAATCTCCACCACTGGTCATTTCCCTTACCAATTCCTGAGTTTTTCTTATTTTCTCCCTTATTGAATCATTAAGCTGAAAACCCTTCATAAAATTTGCCACAATCGCATCAGATTCTTCCAGCCTCTCTTTTAACTGCAGAATACTTCCATGGACTGTTTCAATGGTAGCCAGCTGTTCCTGGGTTGATGCTCCGATTTCTTCAGATACTGCCGCATTCTGCTGCGTCAAATCATTAATCATTTCAATTTGCTTTTCAATGCTGCCGATACTTGTAAGCTGTGTTTTTGTAAGCGTTGTAATCTTCTCTGCCGCCTGCATGTTGCTTACAAGAGTATCGTTTATAATATTTGACTTGCTCAATACATCCGTTGCGTATACCAGATTCTTATCAATGGCATCTGCCTCATCCTTTATATTGACAGACAACTCGCTTATCTGGCCGGTAATTCCGTCTATCAGCTGCTTTATTTCTTTTGCTGACTGAGAAGAGTCGTCCGCAAGCTTCCCTACTTCCCCTGCTACTACCGCAAATCCCCTGCCTGCCTCTCCTGCCCTGGCTGCTTCTATTGACGCATTCAGCGCCAGCAGCTGGGTTTGCGATGCAATACCTTCAACAGCTTCAGTTATTGTATCTATTGCACGGAGTTTTTCATCCAGGCTGTTCAGGGCCTGAAGCACCTTCTTGTTGTATTCCTTGGATTCCTGTATTTTATTTCTTATGTCCTCGAACTTCCTGAAGCTTTCCTCTATTATGTCTTTTGTTTCCTTCGCAACTTTAAAACTTGTATCAGCATTTGCATTTATATCCTCAGCATCTTTTGCGAAGTTCTGCACCATTTCCATCATGTTATGGGTATATGAAGCCTGCTTGCTTACCGACTCTGCAACACTTTGTATCGTAGTTGCAATCTCACTGGAGGAATACTTGATCGCCTCTGCCTGCTTTTCCACCTCATGGGCATCCTTCATTACCTTCTTTGATACGACTCCGAAGGAAGCGATGAGAGCTCTCACCTTGTATATGAAATCATTAACCCTTGATGCTACGATGTCAAACATCTCAATTCCCGTCTTCCTTACGTTTTTGTTCAACTGGCCTTTATTGATTACTTCAATGTTGTTTTCAATCTTGACTGCTATGCCTTTAAGCCTCGACATTAAAACAATTCCCGAAGATATAATCAAAAACAACAATACAATAACGGCCAATTCATTGCTGCGCATCATAAACAGGGCCACTCCAAGTATAACATTAACCAGTACATAGCCAGATAAAGAGCCGGTCATTAAAAATTCCCCCTTTTCTTGACTTTCACAGAGATTTTGATATTAATCGCATCAATACGATTTCACTAACCCTATAATATTACAGTTTTTTGGAATAATCAAACAAATTTTACATATTCCTATTTTTCTCACAAATGAAGCTTCATATTTCTTTTCGGTTCTCTTGGACATAAATAAGGCATACAAACAGCCTTTTACTGCTGTAATGTATGCCTCAAAATCACTTAACGACTATATTCACAAGCCTGTTCTTTACTACTATCACTCTTACCACTTGTTTTCCGGCAATAAGCTCCTTGGTCTCCGGATCTGCCATAACCATATCCTCAATTTCCTTTTCTGAAGCAGCAGAGGGTACTTCTATTCTGCCCTTTACCTTGCCGTTCACCTGTATAGCCAGCTCTATACTATCCCTTACCAGAGCACTTTCATCCCATACAGGCCATTTCTGGTTGAACACCGAGTATTCATACCCCAGCTTCTCCCACATTTCTTCCGTAAAATGAGGTGCAAAGGGAGCCAGCAGCTTCAGAAGATCCGCCATGACATCTTCAAGGTATGGTATGTTCTTGTATTCAACTTCCTGATCATACTTATACAATGCATTCAAAAGCTCCATTATCTTGGCTATGGAGGTGTTGAACTGGAATATCTCCGAGTCCTTTGTAACGCCCTTTATTGCCATGTGTCTTACATAATTGAGTTCCTTTTCGTTCTCAGTCACTTCATTCCTGCTTTTCTGCCCTCTCAGTTCAGATACTCTCTCAACCATTCTTTCTGTTCTTCCCAGGAACCTTATTATTGCTTTTATTCCGTCATCGCTCCAGGGCCCTCCTTCAATATAGTTGAAGCCAAAGCAAAGGTAAGTCCTGAATACGTCGGATCCGGATTCATTTATATATTTATCGGGGGAAACGACATTGCCCCTGGACTTGCTCATCTTCTCCCCGTCAGAGCCAAGGATTACTCCCTGGTGCACCAATGACATGAAAGGTTCGTCAAACTCCAGGTAACCCATATCCCTCAGGGCTTTTGTGATGAATCTTGCATAAAGCAGATGCATTGCTGCGTGCTCAGCCCCTCCTACATATATGTCTACCGGAAGTAACTTATCTATCCACTCCTTATTAAAAGGTTCTTTACTGTTCTTATTGTCCGGATATCTGAACTGATACCAGGAGGAGCAAACGAAAGTATCAAGGGTATCGGGATCCCTCTGGGCGGGTTTTCCGCATTTGGGACATACGGTATTCATAAACTCCTTGCTCTTTTTAAGAGGTGATTCTCCATCGGGAGTAAACTCCACATCATAGGGAAGCATTACCGGCAAATCCTCTTCCGGCACAGGCACTACCCCGCATTCCTCACAGTGTATTATCGGTATGGGAGTGCCCCAATACCTCTGCCTCGATACCAGCCAGTCCCTGAGCCTGTAGTTTATTTTAAGCTCTCCCTTGCCTTCCTTTGCCAGCTCTTCGGTGATTTTGACCAATGCTTCTTCCGATGTCATACCGTCAAATCTTCCGCTGTTGACAAGCACTCCGTATTCAACAAAGGGAAGCTTGTCATCAGCATCCCCAACCCCCTTAATTACTCTGGGAATCGGCAGTCCGAACTTTTCAGCAAACTCGAAGTCCCTCTCGTCATGGGCGGGAACCCCCATTACACAGCCGGTACCATAGGTGGCAAGGACATAATCCGATATCCAAACAGGTATCTTTTCACCGGATATAGGATGAACCGCATATGCCCCTGTAAATACTCCCGTCTTTTCCCTGGTAGTTGACATCCTGTCTATTTCGCTTGCTTTTCTGGCAAAATCCTTGTAAGCTTCTACAGCTTCCTTCTGCTCAGGAGTAGTAATTATATCCACCAGCTCCTGCTCCGGGGCAAGCACCACATAAGTGACTCCCATCAGTGTATCGATCCTGGTGGTAAATGTCTTGAAGCTAAGATCCTTTCCGTATATTTTGAATACTATCTCCGAACCTTCCGATCTTCCGATCCAGTTCCTCTGGATTTTCTTAGTCTTTTCCGGCCAATCGATTACATCCAGCTTATCCAGAAGCTCCTGGGCATAAGCCGTGATTTTAAAGAACCACTGAGTAAGGTTTCTCCTGATTACCTCAGTTTCACACCGCTCACAATGGCCTTCCACTACCTGCTCATTGGCGAGGACAGTGTTGCACCTTGGACACCAGTTCACCGGTGCTTCCTTCCTGTATGCAAGTCCGTTTTCGTACAGCTTCAGGAACAGCCATTGGTTCCATTTGTAGTACTCGGGTACACAGGTTACCACTTCATAATCCCAGTCAAAGGTTGCTCCCATTTCCTTAAGTTGCTGTTCCATGGTCTCAATATTCTTCATTGTTGAATCCTTCGGATGTATTCCGGTCTTTATAGCATAGTTCTCTGCAGGAAGCCCGAAAGCATCAAACCCCATGGGATGAAACACCTCATAGCCCTGCATCCTCTTTATGCGCGACCAGGAATCCGTAGGGCCGTAATTATACCAATGCCCTACATGAAGATTTGCCCCCGAGGGATATGAAAACATCTCCAAACAATAAAGCTTCTTATCCACGTTTTTGGGATTAAACTTGTAGAGCCCGGTTTCTTCCCATCTTTTCTGCCACTTCCTGTCGATATCCTTTGAATACGGCATTAATAACACTCCTTCCTTAACAATAAAAAAACTTCATCTCAATAAGAGACGAAGTATGTTCGCGGTACCACTCTTCTTGATTTACGGCATACCATGCCAATAAATCCACTTTTTCGACGGCGCATCATTACCATCTATCCTTTTAACGCAGGAAATACGGCTTGCCTTACTGCCAATTCAGGAAGCTGCTCCCGGGCGAGTTCCAAGAACTAAAGCCACCGGTTCCCACCTGTCTCCGGCTCTCTTAAAGCTGTTCATTCTTCTACTATTCCCGTTCCTTGCATATATCAATATTTACGAATTATGTTAGCATGTTTCGATGCCCGTGTCAAGGTTTTTTGGCGCGGTGACTGGGCACAGGCCGCTGGATTCAGCAATTGCTTCTAAGCAGATTTTCTTATAGTATGACCTCAAAGCCTTGCTATTATGCTCATCCTTTATATAAAGATATTCCTGATATCATTGTTTGGTGCATATTTCTTGCCCTGCCAGGTGTCCCTGTCCATCATCAAATGTTCTATGGCGTTTATGACTTCAAATTTTTTAAGGCTCCACTTTGGAGCAATAAGCGTATCTCTTGGCCCATCACCGGTTATCCTGTGTATCACCATATTCTCCGGAATTCTCTCTATGCAGTCAACTACAACCTCAATGTAATCCTCCATGGACATCAGTTGAAATTCCCCTTGCCTGTACATTTCCGCAAGTCTGGTATCCTTGAGGAGGTGAAGCAGGTGAAGCTTTATACCCTGGGTTCCGGTATTGGAGATAAAATCAACAGTCTGAATCATATCCCGCTTATTCTCTCCCGGCAAACCAATTATTTGGTGGGTCACCACCTCTATATTCCTTTTCTTAAGCTCTTTTACGGAAGCTATATATGTGTCCAGTCCATAGCCCCTGTTGATAAGCCGGGCTGTCTTCTCATGCATTGTCTGCAGCCCCAGTTCAACCCAGAGATAAGTTCTGCTGTTGATCTCCGAAAGCAAGTCCAGTACATCCGCAGGCAGGCAATCCGGCCTGGTTGCAATAGCAATGCCTGCCACATCCTCCAGATTAAGCACCGAATAATATTTCTCCCTTAATACATCTGCTTCTGCATAAGTATTGGTATACGCCTGAAAATATGCGATGTATCTGCCGGATTTCCACTTCTTGTTCATCATACTTTTTACTTCATGAAATTGCTCAACAATATCTTGAGAAGTCCCTGCAAAGTCTCCGGATCCCCTCGGGCTGCAAAAAATACAACCCCCTGTAGAAACTCTCCCGTCTCTATTGGGGCATGTAAAACCTGCATCCAATGATATTTTAAACACCTTCTCTCCAAACTTCTCCCTGAGAAAGTGGTTCAGGGTGTGGTATCTCTTCCCGTCCCATGTTTTGCTCACTTTTTCTTCATCCTCTTACCTAATATGTTCTGTCTGATAATCTAATAGATATCCGAAAATTCTATGTTGACCCTGTCTACAAAAACACCGGTTGTTTCTTCGGCTGCTGCCGATATTTCATCGTCCTCCACCAACCTTATGGGCAGCTTTACTATAAACTCGCTGCCTTTGCCGTACTCGCTTTTTACTTCTATTGTTCCTTCATGCATTTCCACAAGAGATTTCACCAGGTAGAGGCCTATTCCGCTCCCCTCGCACTTACGGGTAAATGACTTGTCTACCTGTCTGAACCTTTGGAAAATCATCTCCTTCATTTCCTCGGGTATGCCGATGCCGGTATCTCTTATTGATATATATGCCCACTTCTCCTTCTCGTATAATGATATACTTATCTTACCACCATTTCCCGAGAATTTTACAGAATTTGAAATAAGGTTCAGCAGTATTCTCTCGATTTTATCAGTATCGCAGGCAATCATCAGGCTATCCGGTTCAATGCTCAGATCAAGCTGTATCTCTTTACTTTGCAGGAACTTTTCTACGGAGGCTGTAATACTCCTTACAATTGCTGCAAGATCGTTGTTATGAAGATGCACCTCAGTATAGCCCGAATCGATTTCCGTTATATATATCAAATTGTTAAGCGTTCTCAGCAGCCTGTAGCAGTTCTGCCTCATAATTGCAGTATATTTTGCCATCTTATCGCTGCCTGCGGTAATGTTGTCATTGTTCAAGCCAAACTCAATAAGCTGCAGAGTCCCGATGATAATATTAAGAGGTGTTTTGACTTCATGGGATATGTTGGCAAAGAACTCGGTTTTGACTTTGTCGTATTCCAGGGCTTCTGTGATGAGCTTTACCTCTTCATAGCTCTTCTTCAGCTCATGCTCAACGTTGACCTGTATTGTAATATCCCTGAAGCTCCATACCCTTCCAACCAGACTTCCCTTATCCATCAGCGGATTTGAAAACACATCAATTATTCTTCCGTCATGCAGGGAAGCAATATAGTGTTCTATTGCACAGGTTTCAAATAAAGAATTTGTCCAGGCTTCATAAACATCAAAATCCCTAAGCTGCTTCTTGGTAAAGCTTAAGAATTCTCTGGCATCACTCAAGCTGCGCATGTCGGGAGGAATATTCCATATTTTGAAAAACAGGTCATTTACTTTCAAAATCTTTCGGTTGACGTCAACCACCAGTATGCCGTCCCCCGTTGCATTAACGGTAGCATCCAGTATTTTAAGGTTATCCGCCAGGGATGATTCCGCATCCCTTCTTCTGTCCATATTGATTGAAATAATTACTGTGGCCGTAAACAGCAATAATAGTGCAAATGAAATTGCAGTCACCCAAAGCATGCTTTTTTGTATCTGCTGCAGTTCGATCCCGTACATTAATAATAAATGAAATGCAATAATTATTAAAACCGCCGCTGCCGCAAAAGGAATCCATCTGTTTTCCAACTCTAACCCCCCGGATAAGAAGAATAGAAATATTATATATAAAATGCCAATTTTTGTCATTTATTTGTACCATTTCAATACTACTATTATTCCATAGTATATAACTTATTTCAATCAACTTCGTACTACAATATACGACATAAATTTTCACAGCAAATTCGACATCTTAAGAAAAAGGGACCCCGCAAACTACGCATTCAGAAGTTTGCGGCATCCCTTTACCGTACTGCAATATTCATATGTGCCCGTCCAATTATTTTCCTGATGCAGCTGCTTTCTTAACAGCCTTCTGATGATTTGCATCAACCCTGTTGGTACCATGGGTCCTGCTGTTTAGAAAATGTACATCAAATACACCGTCCATACCGTTGTTTTTAACCTTGTCAAGATTGTATCCGCGCCCGTATCCCTGACTTCTCTTGTCTAGAATCTTGTTTGCCGGCTGACTGTCAACTCCCGCATGGGGCATTGCTGCCATGGAAGCAGCCAGCCTTCTTCCGTCTGTTTCAATAATTATAGGTCTTCTGCTCCAGCTCCAGCTGCCACCCCAAATGCTTTTTATAATTTTTGAATCCTCAAGGGTGGCTGCCTCGCAGTCGGCATGGTTGCCTCCGTAGGTCCTCACAATCATAAAGCTCTTTCCTGTCTCTACGTCCGTAACCTTTGCAGTAGTTCCGATGCTAAAAACCTTATTGGCTTCCTTCCACCAATCCAACATTTCTATCTTTGCTTCTTTGCTTGATGCGGCTGCCGTCCTTGAAGCTGCACTCCTACTGCTTGTCCCAGATTCAAACAAAAATTTGGATGTTTGTTTTCCTACAATGCCGTCAACTGCGATACCTTTACTTGCCTGAAACTTTCTGACCGCTGCTTTCGTCATACTTCCAAAATAGCCCGTTGCTTTGCCGCTAAAATAACCCATTTTTTTCAGCTGTTCCTGAAGTTTGGTCACCTCGGCCCCTCTGCTCCCATACTTCAACGTATCTGCAAAGGTTACCGATGTTAAGGATAAAGTTATGACCAGAAAAAAAATTAAAAGCTTGCTCCTTCTCACTTACTCTCCTCTCCCGGCTTACGAGGTGAATATGTAGCACCCATTGCAGTACGGCATATTTTTAGTTTACATAATAAATACCATTTTTTCAATGGAATTATGTGCCATACACACATATCACCCTGTATTGAATAGAATGAATATATATATTATTCGGGTGGGTGATTGTATGCTTGTAAAAAACAATGTAAATTACAGAGACCTTATTGTTGGTGCAGATACCAAGATACCGCTTCCCAACGGTCAAATGACTGCTTCTATAAATTTTGACAACGCTGCAACAACTCCGCCCTTTGCATCTGTAATTCAGTCAATAGAGGAATTCGCCTCCTGGTATTCTTCGATACACAGGGGAACAGGCTTTAAATCCAAATATTCTTCAGAAATATATGAAAATTCCAGGGAAACAATAAGAAAATTTGTCAAGGCCGATCCGAACAACCTGGTTGTTTTTGTGAAGAATACCTCTGAGGCCATCAACAAGCTGTCTTACAGGCTTTATCACAAAAACAGGCGGAGTGTGATACTATCTACTTACATGGAGCATCACTCCAACGACCTGCCCTGGAGAAACAAATATTTGGTAGACTATATCAAAGTGGACGATGATGGAAGGCTCTCACTGCGGGACCTTGAAAGAAAACTGCACAAGTACCGGAAAGACCTTGCCCTTGTTACGGTAACAGGCGCTTCCAACGTCACAGGCTATAAAAACCCCATACATGATATCGCAGAATTGGTGCACAAATATGATTCAAAGCTCATGGTGGATGCAGCCCAGCTTATCGGCCATTCCTGTGTTGACATGAAGCCTGACGGAAGCAGCCGGCATATTGATTATCTGGCATTCTCCGCCCATAAGATGTATGCACCCTTTGGAACGGGAGTGCTTATCGGCCCCGAGTTTGATTTTGAAAAGGGGGAGCCTGAATACAGAGGCGGCGGTACCATCAACATAGTCACCCATGACCTGATTAAATGGGCGGAGCCTCCCCACAAGGAAGAAGCGGGGACCCCGAATATAATGGGCGTTGTGGCTCTTGCCGAAGCAGTCCGTACTCTTGCTTCTATCGGGATGGAAAACCTGGAGGCTTACGAGAGCAGCCTCCTTGAATATGCTCTTGACAGGATTTCAAAGATTCCTGATATCAAGCTGTATTGTGATGATGACCTAAGGGACAGAGTCGGTATTATACCTTTTAATATTGCCGGACTGCACCATCAGATTGTAGCCGACGCTTTATCCGCTGAGTCGGGTATTGCGGTAAGGAACGGCTGCTTCTGCTCGCAGCCTTATGTTCAGAAGCTTATGAAAATACCCAGAAATGATATAAGAAAGCGTATAAAGAACCCTTCTCTTCCTCATCCCGGAATGGTCAGAGTCAGCTTTGGGCTCTACAACAATTACGATGAGATAGATGTCCTTGTGAATAAACTGTGTGAAATATCGGCGGATAAGGAGCTGTACAGGAAGAGATACGAGACATGAGGCACAAGAAGCCTGCTCATATGTATCACTTCCCTGTCTTATGGATAAAATATGCATATCCGAATAGGTAACAGGGAGGGTTATTAATTGAACAAAAGAATGAACATACTTATGTTCAGCGGCGAATACGATAAGGCCATGGCCGCACTTATACTGGCCAATACGGCAAGAGAAATCCAGGTGGAGGTTACCATGTTCTTTACCTTCTGGGGGCTCTTCCTTGTAAGGGATCCTGAAAAGTTCTCCGCGGAAGATAAGACAGCTTATGAAAAAATGTTTGGAGCAGTTACCCCCAAGGGACCTGAGCAGCTCCCCCTCTCACGCATGAATATGGCAGGCCTGGGAAAGAAAATGCTGCTTGAAATGATGGATGACGACAGCGCTCCTCAATTAATTGACTTCCTGAAGGGAGCAAGGAAAAAGGATGTGAAATTCTACGGCTGCAAGCTTTCAATGGAGATAATGGGCTTTAAGCAGGAAGAGATGATTCCCGAGCTTGAGATAGTGGAAGCAAAGGATTATCTAAAGGATGCACTGGAATCGGATTTGCAGTTGTTCATATGAGTATTTGCCGTATTCTTCTGCAGCCCTGTCACATCAGTTAAATAAAAAAGAAGCATTTTAAACTGCTTATTCAGTAGCTTTACAATGCTTCTTTTTAACGCTTGCAGCCAGTCTGTGTTTTAATTGTTGTCGATGGTTCCCCCGATCTAGTTTTCGCTATCTACGTCATCATAGTCATCAGAACCTTGATCTGCATCACCAGTATCTGTTTCAGTATCACCACTACCGGTATCACTGCCTCCAGTGTCGGTGTCCCCAGTATCACTGCCTCCAGTGTCGGTGTCCCCAGTATCACTGCCTTCGGTATCGCCGTCTCCTGTATCATCGCTTCCGGTATCGCCGTCTCCTGTATCAATGTCCTCAGTATCACCGTCTCCGGTATCGCCTTCTCCTGTGTCATTGCCTCCTGTGTCATTGCCTCCGGTATCACCGTTACCATTGTTAGGTGTGCCATATAGTATTTCGTCAATGTCT
>DAOLPD010000011.1:0-13972 GCA_035417425.1 Bacillota bacterium | reverse complement strand
TCCGGTATCACCGTTACCATTGTTAGGTGTGCCATATAGTATTTCGTCAATGTCTCCGGTACCGCCTTCTCCAACATCACCTTCTATGGTGCCGCCTTCTCCGGTGTCGATGTTTCCGGTACCTCCACTTCCGGTATCAACACTTCCACCTGAGCTTCCTCCACCTGAGCCTCCGCCACCCGACCCAGACGGCTGGCCGCCTCCGGTTGCCGGGGTTTTCGGTGGCTTAGCGGCAGCCAGATTATTGATCTGCTCAGTGAGCCTGTCGTTTACCTCCATAAGCTCCTCGTACTGACTTTCGAGGTTTGCAAGCTCTTCATTCAGATTGGCCAATTGGGCTGTTTTGTCATCAAGCCCTGTCCTCAGTTCTCCTATATAGTCTTTTAATTGTTCCATGTATCTCTTCAAGCCGGGGAATATTATATCCATTAGATAATCCTGAGTGGGTTCAAGAGCTAATCCCGTTCCCCCCTCCAATCCGGCTTCGATACCTTGCCATTCTGCCAGTTCTGCCAATGAAGTTACAGCCTCTTTGACAATCTCATTGCCATCTTGTTCATAAAGGTCTTCAGAGGCTGATTCAGGTGATTCAACGTAAGCCCTTTCTCTTATAATACTTTTTCTATCTTCTTCCAGTATTGCACCCTTGTTGTCAATTTCCTCCATTATCCTGTTCATCAGGTAGTTGGGGGTAAAGTAAAATTCATATTTTTCATTAATAAATTGATTTAGGTATTTAACTCTCAAGGTGCCTTCAATATTATTCCTTCTAAACAGCAAATCCGCAAGTTGGTTCAGGTTAATGTCTGTCTCTATCTGAATAATGTAATACCCGCTGCTTTCGAGCCTGACAGGATTAATGTGCAGGATATAATTTGCAGCTTCTCCCTCTACAGAGAAGAAAATCAGGGGTTTTCCTTCAAACCCCTCCGCTCTTTTGACCTTAAACTTAGTGGGGTTTATAATAGCGCCTGTTTCGGGATCTATTGCATCACTAACCATCTCCATTATATCAACTATATCTTCAGTTTCGGCTGCAGTTACCCTCATGCTGCTTTCTGCTGAGCTGTTAAACCAAGAGTACGAGCCTACATTGGAAAGATAGATAACGCTTACCATAATGCCGATTACAAGCACTGCAATCGTTCTCACCATTAATTTGATTGCAGATCTATTATTCAATTAAATCACCTCCTTCATGGCTGATATATTTTTGCCCGGATGATAACCTTTTATTGTGCTGTTCATGGTATCCTAACAGCTTGCATACTATTGTAAACGCTTCAGCCCTCGTCATATAGTTCTTAGGCCTGAAGGTATTGTCTGTGTAACCTGTAACTATGCCTTCATCAACCGATTTGGCTACATTGCCCCGTGCCCATTTTGCTATTTCGTCACTATCGGTGAAATTCAAAGGCGAGTCACTGTTGGAGTTCTCCCTGAAAGCCCTTATGAGAACTGCCGTCATCTCTTCCCTGGTAATATTGTTATTGGCTTTGAATACTCTGCCGGGATAGCCCTTGAACACCTTTGCTTCTGTGGTTGCTATAACATAGCCCCTTGCCCAGGTCGGCACATAATCCACATAGCCGGTACTGATAGCTTTGGATTCTTCAAGTTTCAAAGCTTTTCCGATCAACACGGCAGCCTCTGCCCTTGTTATGTAATCCTCCGGCCTCACACTTCCGTTGGGATTGGGTACAAGTACATCGTTCTCAATAAGTGCAATAATACAGTCGTGAGCCCAGTGTCCGCCTACATCAGGTATTTTGATTACAGGCTCCTCTATTCTATCATCTCTATCATCCCTGTCATCCCTATCATCGTCGTCGTCATCGTCATCCGGCTGGTCTTCGTAAGGATTTTCCTGCAGATTCACTATAAAATCCACAGTTGCTTTAAGCCCCTGGAGATTGTTCCCTGCACTTTCCGCCATCTTAACCGTATACTGCAGATCAACGGAATCATCCTTACCTATGTTTATTCGGTCCGTGACACCCAGTTCATAACCTCTTTGGCTGGGATTATCTTTGTTATAAAGCATCTCATAAAAGCTCTTATCGTATATGGTTTTTTCGAATATCAGAAACTGTCCTTTTTTTATGGTAAGTTGCATAGCTTCTGCATATTCTTCAATTAGGGCAGAATCTGTTACTGCCTTATCGGTAATGGTATTGTGAAGCTTCAGCTTAATGCCCAGATTGTGGATACTTACCCTGTTGGAGTAATTATTGTAAATCCTCATGATACCACTGTCCGATACTCCCGGTGCCCACAATGCATCGCCTATATTCCCGGAGGTATTGAATATAGCGCCGCCGTTAGACTTTTCTCCATGGATAAATAATTCAATATCTGCATCTTCAGGGCCGGCTCGGGCAAATACAGGCTGCAATATGCCTTGGAAACACAGGCTCGTCACAAAAGCCAGCAATACCAAGGCTGCGATTCTTGATAATCTTTTTTTCTTCAATGTTCCCCTCACCACCTTTTCTTATAAGATTGGCAGTTATATTATTAAATAAGGCAGCATCCGTACTGCCAAAAAGGCAGTACGGATAGCTGAATGTCTTATTCCTTTACTACTCTCTTGCCAGCGAGAAGTATTGATATGGGATTGTCAGCACAGAACCATCCCCCTGTGTACCACTCAGTTCAACCTCAAATCCATCCCAATCTGATGGGAAAGCACTTCTCCTGATTCTCACTATGTCGTCGCCCCAATCTACCGATACATCGTCTGGATCTATACCATCTGCTGTAATTACCTGCTCGAATGGGAATATTAATATCCGCAATTCCTGTATTTCTGTCGTTGTATCACCGGTTTCGTGCTTTATCCTTATTTCATAATACTCACCAAGAAGCGTGTCATTGGGTGTCCAATCCCAATCAAAATTTACATAATTATTTGTATTGTATCCTTCTACACTGAATCTGTCGTTGCCGCCCAAGTCATAACGTGTTCCCAAAGGCGGCTCTCCTGGTACAGGCATCTCTTCCTGAGCTGCGAATATGTTGAGATCGCATTTCATGCTCAAGCCCTGATATGCATTGCCTGTTGAAGCCGGAAGCTCAGCTTCTATCGTGAGTGTCCTTTCCTCTCCGGGCTGTATACCGTATATTGGATCGAAGAATCCTCCGTTCTCCTCTACCATCTGGCTGAGCTTGCCATAATAGACCTGCTCGCCTCCTATGAATATCTTAAGCTTCAATACTTCGTTTAGTATCATGTCATCTATGTTGTTTTCGCTGTTATTGTCTACTATACCTGAAGCAGTCATCCTATATAGGTAGAATGGGAGTGAACCGACATTTTTAAGTTCGGTTTCCAACACCTTTACAGGTGGCTCACCAGGCTCCATAGCCTTGAATTCCAGTGTTGCGAATTTTTCATATACATCCTCGCCGTCAACTTCCGATCCAAGTATCAAGGTTCCCGCTTGGAATACGTTTCCGGAGCTTGTTGCCGAACTGGTAAACCAGGCCATTGTGCCTGCACCTGCAGCAGCACAGATAAGCACCACTGCCATTGCTACGGCTAATAATCTTTTATTCATATCCTATCCCTCCGCATATTTCTTTAAGTTTATTCTATTCGCCTGCTTCATTCCAGCCGGGATTGTCAACCTGAGTTGCTTCAAAAACAAAGGTGAAGCTTGCAATTTCATTCTGATAATCATTGTCTGCTTCTTCAGGCAGCCTGAACTGAAGATTCAGTTCCCCCGTCTGGCCGGCTTCTATTTCTCCAATATAAACTGTTCCAACCTGATTTATGTCAACAAAATCATTGTTATTGATTTTTACCTGGAGGGGGGTAGGACCGTCATAAAGCAGTTCCCCAACTTCCCCTTGAACTGTCATCCTGTATTTGAGAGCTAATGTACCTTCATTCTTAATATCATAAGTCTTCACACCAGAGTTCCATGAAGGATATATATTTTTGAACTCTGTTTCTGCAATTAATGGGCTTTCAACACCTATTGCCAATGTTCCCGTTTCAAAGAGGTTGTTACTGCTGGTTGCTGTGCTGGTAAACCACGCGTAGGATCCAAGTCCTAAGCTGAATGCCAATGCACCTATCAAAACCAAACTGATTACTAACTTCTTGTTCATTCCACTTTGCCTCCTAAACATTTTTCTTCATTAAAATCCTTTTTTCTGTTATAATAGTACCAAGAGTAATTTTTTTGTTTCTTTTTCGGAATGCCCCGTCAAGGTATTCCTTTTTTATTTCTGATTTTCATATCCCACCCCTTTCTTTTGCTTCCATCATTTCTTCAAATAAGTTCAGCTGCAGATACTGTATAAGTTTAATCTATATTCACACTGTCCTCGGACTTTAAATTCTCCTGCTTTTCATTTTTCCCCCCGGACAGTATGCCTTTCATTAATTCACCTATGAGCATCATCGCAACAGGAATTACTATAAAAATCATCAACCCAATCGGGCTCCTGATAAACCTTGCAACATATCCCCCATATGGGACCCTCAGTATCACCTTGCCTATAAGCTGATCTTCCGTTACCGGCCTGCTGTCATCCGTGTTATTGGCATCTCCTCTGGTCTCAAAAAGTAAATTGCCATCTTTAGCTATGATCTCTGTTACCCTATGGGTGACTATAGAACTTCCAAGCCTGTAGGTCAGTACATCTCCGACCTTAACCTCATCTGCATCTATTGCCTTGTCAATTATCATGTCCCCCGGCTCCAGGTAAGGCCTCATACTGCCTGTCAATACCGACATCGCACTGTAGCCAAACACTGAAGGCGGCCTGTTCGGATTCTTCCGGTATTGTATTAATGAAAACAATGACATTGAGACAATAAGGATTATGATTACAGTAAATACATTTCCAATAACCTTCATGACTTTTCCAGCCATACGGCTACCCCCTTTTCCCTTGCAGACAACGCCCAATCAGTATATATTATTTTCCATTTTGATTCACAATATACATTTGTATCCAGAACTGCATAATTTTTATTATTAATGGAGATATGCGGCTATGAAATAACAAAACCCAATCTTAAAATAAGATTGGGTCGGTTGCATCGATAACTCCACACGCTCCAGATGCCCAGTTAAAGAGCGCAGTTCATCGTTCCCCATGTGTACACGCTTTTCAAATTAGATTATAATTTAGTTAGTATAAAAAGGTTGTAGAACCATGTATGTCCAAAAGAAAACTTTTATACATTTATATTGGTATTATTTCCTTTTTTAATCTATATATACAAATTTTTCAAAATAAAAAGGACAGCTTCGAACTGTCCTTCTGTTGTGTCCTATTTAAATTCAAATGCTACATAGCTTTCGTCATTATTCTCAAAATCGAAATAATCTTCTCCGGTGGTTGCCCCCAAGGTTGTGTCTATTCTGATCCAGCTGCCCGATTCCTCAATGTATATCTCATTCCATGCATGTAAGCCCTTCAATGGACCCTTATTCAAATCCCCTTCCGCGACCTTTGCCCGGAGCCCCAGGGAACGGCTTAGTGCCGCTGCGAGAGTTGCGTAGTCGTAGCAGACTCCCCTTCTTGTTTTTATTGTATTTAAAGCTCCGTACTTATTGTCGTACTGGCCTCTTTTATGCATTTCGAGCTTATTATAGTCAAATCTTATGTTGTCAGTCACCCAATCATATATTGCCCTTGCCTTTTCAAGATCACTGCTGCAGGCCTTGGTTATTTCCCTTGCAGTGTCAATTATTACGGCATCATTGCTTTCTATGTGCTTTGCCGGAATCAGGTATTCATCCGATTCTTCAGTGTTTTCTAAGGTAAATCCCGGCCCATAGCTGTATTTCCTGTCATATTCGTGGACCATTACTTTTATGGTATACTTCCCTTTTTTGTCGAACCAGATTTCCTCATCAAATTCCCCGTTATTCAGCTTTACATCATACCATACCTGCTTGTCCCCGCCGGATACCAGCAGTTTTATCTTATTGTTATCAGTGCTGCCGCTGATCCTGATATATCCCTCCACCCGGCTTTTCCCGGGCTTGTCCAGCTTAACGCCGTTCTTGATATAGCTTGTACTATATGCAAATACAGGTATGATACTTAAATTTACAATAATAGATATCGCCATCAATATACTGACAAAGCATTTTTTCATAAAAATACCCCCTTTGGGAGCCCGGCCGTCATAGCATTTCTGCCTTAGATCCGTTGGCTTTGCGTCCCCGGCTTTCGCCGGGTTTGCCTTTTCATTGGGTTGCCTTACCAATATTATAAGCTTGTCCCATATCTGTTTCAACAGATTTGCAAGCATTTTCAGCAACTTTCGCTCGTGCTTTTTCGACACTCCTAAAAATGCACACGAATCAGCCAGAACTTGATCTTGCCGTTGCTCCAGCCCAGGTCCCAGGGCACTCTGTTTCTGTCGGTATTATGGCAGGTCACCAGGGCGTATCCCTTTGAGTCAGCGCCTGTAACTACTGATATATGCGTGATATCTCCCTTTTTCTCATACGCAATGAAGTCCCCGGGCAGCAGCTTGTAGGATGCCTTATACACCTTTTCATAATTGCCGTAGGCAATGAGCGAAGCCCTGCCGCTGTACAGCATATAGCTCTTGAAGCCGTCTGCATTTACCCATGCCCGGGTAGCACCTTTACTGTTGTAATTCCATGAGTGGGTCTTTCTGAACTTTCCCCCCTCATGCAGTATTTGTGACGCGAAATTTGCGCAGTCTCCTCCCTGGGAGTTGTAGTTCCTGTATTTCTTGTTGTACTTGTAGCCATACTTTTCTTCGCTTGCAGCGCCGCAGTATTTATCTGCATACGTCACTGCATTTTTTCTCCTGTCGCCTATATTGGAAAGATCCCTTGCCGCATGAGTGCTTATATACTGATGTACTGAATCAACATCAATCTTTCCTAAATTCAAAGAATCCTCAAAAGGGTCCTTGTACCACTCCCTTGTTATTATCCATACCTCATCCTTGTATAAAAGGTCTAGCACATGGTAGGTTCCTATCCTGAAGCTGTTTACAACGCCGGGCTCATTCTCATATATATACTTGTACTCCGTTGAACACATCAGATTAATTGTGTACTTTTCGCCCTTGGGCTTGATGCTTCTTACCTTCACCGTCGGTATGATTTCGGTGAATTTCACCCCCTGCTTCTTCTCCCAGTTGTGGATGTACTTGACCTTGGTCAGCTCATGCTGATGCGCCCATGTGCCGTACTTGGTGCTTGTGTCATATAGGGATTGAATCAGCTTAAGGTCTCCGTTTATTATCGCATTATTCCTGTTGCGGAATATCTGATGTATGGAATCAGTCATGTCCTCTGTTTCATTTAATCCCGAAAAAACCTTCCTTACCACTGCAGGCTTCTCCAGGCATACGAACAGCAGCATCACCAATAACATTAGCCCTGTTACTGCTTTCGTCAACTTGTCTGCCATAATTTCTTTCATAGAACTACCCCTTATATCAATCTGCCCTGCATATATAGCGTTTATATAAATATACTTACGCTTTAACGGATTTATAACAAGATTTCAATGAGGGGACGGAAACAAAAAGGTTGCTGTAAAATGTGTTTTACAGCAACCTCTATATTATTCTTTTGGCTTATTTGTTTATTGCCACTGCGCAGACCTTGAACTCCGGAATCTTGCTCTTGGGATCAAGGACTGAGTTTGTCAATGTATTTGCAGCTGCTTCAGCAAAGTGGAAAGGTACGAATACGACATTTCCTTTTACTCTGCTGCTTAATTTTGCTTTTAGTTTGATACTGCCTCTGCGTGAAGACACCTGTATCATTTCGCCATCGCTGACTCCAAGCTTTTCTGCTGTTGTCGGGCTTATTTCCACATATGCTCCCGGAACCTTTTCATTCAGGCCCTTAACTTTTCTGGACATTGTGCCTGTATGATAATGATAAAGCACACGGCCTGTCGTAAGCACAAACGGATATTCTTCATCAGGCTGCTCTTCCGCACCCTTGTGTTCGATACCGCTGAACAGGCCCTTTCCTCTTGAGAAGGTGCCCTTGTGCAGATACTTGGTACCGGGATGGTCCTTCGTCGGGCACGGCCACTGTATTCCTGCTTCCTCCAGCCTGTCATAGTCTATTCCTGCATAGGAAGGTGCAACAGTTGCAATCTCTGCCATAATATCGGCCGGACTCTTGTAGCGCCTGTAATAGCCTAACTTTTTCATCAATTCGTATAGTATTACCCAGTCAGCTTTTGCTTTTCCCGGTGCCTCAACAGCCTTTCTAACCCTTTGTACTCTTCTTTCAGTATTGGAGAAGGTACCGTCCTTTTCAGCAAATACTGCTGCCGGAAGTATTACATCTGCGAAGGCTGCCGTCTCTGTCATGAATATATCCTGCACTACCACGAAGTCCGTATGTTCCAGAGCGTGCTTCACGTGATTGATGTCCGGATCGGAGACCATCGGGTTTTCTCCCATAATGTACAGGAATTTGATATCGCCCCTTCCCGCTGCATCCATCATTTCAGGTATTGTCATTCCGTTATTCGGTGAGAGTTCAACACCCCAGGCTTTCTCAAATTTTTCTCTTACTTCCGGTTTTGTAACCGGCTGATATGCAGGATATGATACCGGCAATGCGCCCATATCACAAGCGCCCTGAACATTGTTCTGCCCTCTTAAAGGATTAACGCCAACGGAATCCTTGCCGAAATTACCGCAAAGCAGAGCAAGGTTGGCAGTTGACATTACATTATTTGTTCCGGTGGTATGCTGTGTTATGCCCATGCAGTATACTATGCTTGCTTTGTCAGCCTTTGCATACAGCCTGGCTGCCTTTCTGATGTCCTCCGCATCGACACCGCATATTGAAGCTGCCTTTTCAGGAGTGTAGTTCTTCACTACCTTTTCCATCTCTTCGAAGTTTTCTGTCCTCTCAGCTATGAATTCCTTATCCTGCAGGCCTTCTTCAAGTATTACATTCATCATGCCGTTCATAAGAGCTATATTCGTTCCCGGTTTTATCTGTAAGTATACATCTGCATCCTTTGCAAGCTCTATATCTCTTGGGTCTGCAACAATTATGCTTGCTCCCTTTCTTTTGGCCTGCCTTATCTTAGCTCCTATAACAGGATGGTTTTCCGTAGTATTTGAACCTATTATGAATATAGTGTCCGCATCAATTATCTCATTAATGCTGTTTGTCATAGCTCCGCTTCCTAATGTGGCTGCAAGACCTGCAACCGTCGGAGCATGTCAGAGACGGGCACAGTGGTCAATGTTATTTGTGCCGATCACCGCCCTGAATAATTTTTGGAATAAATAATTTTCCTCATTTGTACATCTTGCAGATGAGAAGCCTCCCAATGAATTGGGACCGTATTTCTCTTTTGTTTCCAATATCTTATCTGCTATAAGCTGATATGCCTCATCCCAGGTTGCTTCTACCAGCTCTCCGTTTTTCCTTATATATGGAGTTTTGAGCCTGTCCGGATGATCAATGAATCTGTATCCGAATTTTCCCTTTACGCAAAGAAGTCCGTTATTCGGATCAACATTAACCGGTTCCACACCTACCACCTTGTTGCCCTTGACTAAAAGCTCCATCTGACAGCCTACGCCGCAGTACGGGCAGGTAGTTTTCACCCTTTTTATCTCCCATGCTCTGAACTTTTCCGGATGCTTGGGCATCAATGCTCCAACCGGGCAAACGGATACACAGTTGCCGCAGGATACACAGGTCGACTGCTCGAAATCTCTGTCATAGGGGATTCCCACATGAGTATCAAAGCCTCTTTCATTGTAGTTAATTGCCCCTGTGCATTGCAGTTCATTATCTACCCTGATGCATTTGCCGCACATAATACATTTGTTCCTGTCTAATGTGAAGAAGGGGTTGCTGTCATCAATGGGATAGTTCTTTTTCTCCCCGTTGTATCCGCCTTCTTTTACATCATACTCATAGCAATAATCCTGAAGCTTGCAGTTTCCTGACTTTTCGCAGGTAAGGCAATCAAGAGGATGATTCTCAATCATAAGCTTTAATGTTTCTTTTCGTGCTTCAATTACGCTCGGTGAGTGAGTCTCCACTACCATTCCCTCTGCGACAGGTACAGTACAGGCAGTCTGAAGAGCCCTGGCACCCTTTACTTCAACAACGCAGATACGGCAGGCACCATGTCCTATAAGGCGCTTATCGTAGCAAAATGTAGGTATTTCAATACCCAGGCTTTCTGCTGCTTGAAGTATGGTGGTGTTATCCTCAACCTGCACAGGTTTCCCGTTAATAGTTAAGTTCACCATATAAACCACCCTTTACATTATATTTAAATATGTTTAAATCTTCCCGAGTATCTTATCAAGGCCCAGTACTTCAGCCCAGGTCGCTTCTACGAATTCTCCGTCCTTCTTTACCAGAGGAGTTTTAGGATCATCATTATAAGTCAGGTCAACGGTCAATCTGCCCTTCAGGCATAACGGCCTGCCTTCACCGGCTGCTAGGGCCCTGACAGCTACAACCTTGCCATTCCTTTTAAGCAGCTGGAAATCACAGCCATGTTCACAAACCGCACACTTGACATCTTCCTTCTGTAGTTCCCATGACCTGGCAATATTCATTGCCCGGCTGTCCATAAGAGCTCCGACAGGGCAAACGCTTATACACCTTGCACAGGATACACAATTGGATTCACCCATTGTTTTATTATTATCAGCTACTACTGTCGTCTCGAAGCCTCTGTTGCCGAACGCAAGTACCGCCCTCTCGGGAACCTTTGCACACATGTTGACACACCTTCCGCAAAGGATGCACTTGTTGTTGTCTCTGTAGATATATGGGTTGGAAGTGTCGATTCCGAGGTTCTTGCGCGCTCCCTGATGCTCTTCGAATTTTACGTCATATCTGTAAGCATATTCCTGCAGTTTACATTCTCCCGCTTTGTTACATGTGAGACAGTCGTTGGGATGGTTTGCAAGAATCAGCTTAAGGATTTCTTTTCTTGCAGTTACCACACTCGGGCTTTCAGTCTGGATCTCCATACCTTCCGAAACGGGGAGTACACATGATGCCTGAAGCGTTCTCGCTCCTTTGACCTCAACAACACAGATTCTGCAAGCTCCGACTTCATTAACATCTTTAAGATAACAAAGAGCGGGAATGTCGATGCCGAGCTGGGCAGCAGCTTCCATGATTGTTGTGCCTTCAGGCACTTGCGTGACGGTTCCGTTAATTGTAACATTGAGCATTTTCATTTACTTTCCCCCTATATAATAATAAGTAAATCGTTAATTATTTAGTTTTACATAATGTGTTCGCAAGCTTCCATTAATATAATACATGATTGTTAAATTATCGTCAATTAATAAAAACAAAAAATAGAAGACCTGTCTTGGCTAAATCCGCCAAAACCGGCCTTTATATCGTTTAATTCAAAATTTTGTTTATCCTGGAGTGCCGCCTGCTTTGCAGCACTGATTTTCTTATTGCTTCCTGGATACTGTTCTTAATACCACTAATGCTATTGCTCCTCCGGTTATTGCAGTTATCAGCTGCGGAAAGCTGAAAGCCAGCTTAATGGGTGCAGGCAGCTTGTCTATTATTATATTTGCTGCCGTATAAAGCAAAATGAATTTTGCCGGAGCTGCCGCAATTATGCCTGCATAGTCGCTGTATCTTCTTAACAGGCTGAATAAAACAACATATATCGTATTGCCTGCCATTATAAACGGAACCAGCACAATTGCCGGAGGCGGCTGTACCCCAAGAAGCACCGCCAGCATGGGTGTCATTATGCCTATTGCTATTGCCCAAGGCAGCCCGCAAACCCCAACTGCCGTAATAAGTACTGCATTGATCCCTGTTCCGGTTGCATACTGGCCCATTTTCATAAGCTGAAATACTACTGCTATGGCCAATAATACTGCCGCCTTTGTTAGCAGATTGAGCTTCCCTTTCATTTATCCTAAGCCCTGTTCCTTTCAATATACCTTGTATGCAGCAAGCGATGGGCTATATGACTGTTGGGTTCCTCCAGATACTCTTCATAGAGCTTTTTTACCTGGGGATTCTCATGGGATTTCCTGTACTTCCTGTCTTCCCTGTCAATTTTATATAAGCCCTGTGCCCTAAGCTTCTTAACTTCCTCAGTCTTTTCCTTGTCTATCAGTATCGGCTGTCCTCCGCCGTTGATGCATCCTCCGGGGCAAGCCATCACTTCTATAAAATGATAGTCTGCCTTACCGCTCTTGATACTGTCCAGAAGCTTTGCAGCGTTCCCCGTACCATGAGCAACCGCAACCTTCACATCAACTCCGTTAATGTTCACTGTCGCTTCCTTTATACCTTCCATGCCTCTTACAGGTATATAATCTATTTTCTTGATATCTTCCCCGGTCAAAATATCCGCAACCGTCCTCAGCGCTGCCTCCATGACCCCCCCTGTAGCTCCGAATATAACAGCCGCTCCCGTTGAATCACCCAATATGCTGTCATATTCACCATCATCCAGAGCAATAAAATTAATTCTTGCCTGTTTTATCATCTTTGCCAGCTCCCTTGTTGTAAGAACCACATCGACATCCTTCAACCCGCCGACAGTCATTTCTTCCCTGTTTGCTTCAAATTTCTTGGCAGTGCACGGCATAACCGATACAACAAAAATATTTTGTGGATCTATTCCTGCCTTCTCCGCATAATAGGATTTTGCTACGGCACCCATCATCTGCTGCGGCGATTTACATGTGGAAAGATTATCGAGAAACTCATGGTAATTATGTTCACAGAACTTTATCCAGCCCGGAGAACAGGATGTTATAAGAGGAAGCTTCCCTCCGTTCTTTATCCTGTTCAGCAGCTCTGTGCCTTCTTCAAGTATTGTAAGGTCTGCGGAAAAATCCGTGTCGAACACCCTATCAAAGCCCAATCTTTTCAGAGCTGTTATCATCTTGCCTTCTACATTTGTTCCCGCCGGCATACCGAACTCCTCCCCAAGGCCGACTCTGACTGCCGGTGCAGTCTGCACAACGACATGCAAATCAGGATTGCCTAAAGCGCTCCATACCTTTTGTGTATCATCCTTCTCCCTTAGAGCGCCTACAGGACATATTTTTATGCATTGGCCGCAGTTTATGCAGTTTACTTCTGTAAGTGCCTTTCCGTATGGTGTGGTAACTGTCGTCCTTATTCCTCTATTGGCAAAATTAATGGCCTCTGTATGCTGTATATCCCTGCATACGGCTATACATCTTCCGCATAATATACATTTATTCTGATCCCTCACTATGGAAGGAGATGCTTCATCCACTGTGTATCTTATCTTTTCCCCTTCGAAGGAAACCTTGTCTATTCCCATTTCATCGCAAAGCTTCTGAAGCTCGCAGCTAAGATTCCTTGAGCAGGTGAGACACTCCCGCTCATGCCTTGAAAGTATGAGGTCAAGAATTGTTCTTCTGGCGTCCATAACTGCAGGGGAACATGTCCTGACATCCATTCCCTCAGATACCGGCAGTACGCATGAAGCCTGAAGCGTTCTCGCCCCTTTTACTTCAACGACACACATCCTGCAGGCTCCAACCTCATTAATCCCTTTGAGATGGCAAAGGGTAGGTATGTTAATATCCAGTGATTTTGCAGCTTCAAGCACTGTGCAGTTTTCAGGAACCTGGGCACTAATTCCGTCAATTGTAATATTAACCGTTTCCATTGTCTTATACCTCCAATACATTTTTTCCTATGCAATAAAAAAACTCCTTGCCATCTGGCAGGAGCATAACTCGAAAATACGCATGCCCAAATAAGGACACACTTATTTACACTACTCCTTTCCAAATGGGAGGCACTGCCGTTTCCGACAATACCCTATCGGTCCGCACTCCTTAGCCTTGTGCCTTAGGAAATATGGACTCGGAGAGATGCATATATTAAATTTATGACTTGATTTTCACACAATATATATTACATAATACGCATTAGCCTGTCAAGAGTTTAACATTGTTTGGATTTATTTTCCGCCGCAC
>DAOLPD010000010.1:0-34479 GCA_035417425.1 Bacillota bacterium | reverse complement strand
GCTTCTTTCCCGGTGGTTTTGCTATTATTTCTATCCCTGATCCCAGTACATCATCCTCATCCGTCAGTACCAGTTCCGCATGTCCTCCGCCAAAAAGCTGTTTGAACACCTGGTTGAAATTTTCATTTATCTTGTTGAATTCCGTAATGAATTGAAGCTTCATATTTTCTTCTATTTCAGCGATAACGGAAATAAGGTTTTCCCGGGCTTTTGAGAGATCCTCCACCTGAACGCTGAGGAATGTGTGGCGCTCTTTAAGCTTCTCATACTCCTCAATTGCATTTACATTTACAGTGCCCATTTCCCTGATATCATTCTTCAGTTCCTCACAGTGCTTTGCAGCCCATGTAAGACTCAAGCTTGAATCCCTAAAGCCTTCCGCTTTGCTGTAATTCATTTCATAGGTCTCCAACAGCTTCATTTCAATGCTCTCCAGCTCTATCTCGGTTCTGGCCTGCTGCATTTCAACCTTATGAAGGTCTGCCTGCAGAGCAGCTATATCATTGCTGTAATCCTTCATATCTGATTCAAGCTTGCTCAAATCTTCACATATTGAAGATTTCTCCATCTCTTTGTCATTATGAAGCTTATGCTTTTCTTCAGCTTCCCTGACAGTTCTGTCTATTACAGCTTTCTTTTCTTCCAGATCATATGACAATGCTTTTATTTCTGCTTGCTGTCTTTCTATTTCAGCATTGTTTGATTTTATTTCCTCCTCTAATTCTGTTACTCTCTCCTCCATGCTTTTTATGGAGTGCTCTACGGTCTTTTTATTATGCTCAACAGATGCCAGTTTTATTTTCAGCTCTGTTATCTCATCGTTATACTCATCCCTTACTTCCTTGAACTGCTTCATCTGCTCCTGAAGCTCCGATATCTGTGCTTCAACAGCTTCCTTTTCCTTTTCAACGGCCTCAGCCTTTTCCTTGTTCTCAGAAATAATCTTATTTGTTTCGTTATACTCCTTCTCCAGGTCCCCAAGGTCTTTAAGATTTATTGATATTCTGTCCTGAATAACCTGGATATCGTTTTTCAGATTGTCACACCTGTTCCTGTAATTATTAATGTCTATCTGCAGGGAATGAAGTATTTCCGTCTTGAACTCTATATCCCCGCTCATATCCGCTGCTTGCCTTTTAAATTCTCCAAGCTTCCGGCTGAGTTCCTCAAGCTCTTTCTGCTTTTCATCATGCTTAACCTTCAGTGCTTCTATTTCGCTTTTTCTGGTCAAAACCGAGCTTGAAGAAGACTGCAGGCTTCCTCCGGTTATTGAGCCTCCTGCGTTTATTATCTCTCCTGAAAGGGTTACTATTTTATATTCATATCCTGCGGCTTTGGCAAGCTTTATTGCCGCATCAATATCCTCAACAACCGCTACCCTTCCCAACAGGTTCTTCATAATGCTGTCGACTTTTGGGTCATATCCGATAAGGTCGGATGCAACTCCCACGAATCCCTTCATATTGAAAAGCTTTTCCTCAGCCTTATTGAAAAACCTGGGTTTTACTGAGCTTATGGGCAGAAAGGTTGCCCTCCCCGTCTTATGCTCCTTTAAGTATTCTATCAGAAGCTTTGCATCATCCTCTGTATTTGTTATTATGCTCTGCACAGAGCCTCCGAGCGCAATTTCGACAGCAGTTACATACTGGGATGGAACTTTTATCATTTCACCTACGACACCGCAGAACCCTTTTGTTACCTTGTCATGTTCCGCCATGAGCACCTTTACTGCTCTGCTGTATCCGCCGTGATCCCTCTCCATATCATCAAGAGCCTTAAGTCTTGAAAACAAGGCTTCTTTCTCTGCCTTCAGCTTTCCTTCCTTATCCTCCAGCAACAGAACTTCGCTCTCGCATTCCTGCTTCTTCCCTTTTATTTCCTCTATCTGTGCCTTGCAGTCATCAATTTTCCTTCCGAAGTCATCCAATTCTTCAAGGGATTTGTCATACTGCTTCTTTTTATCCTTCTGCTGCAGTTCAAGCAGGTTCACATCCCCTTCTACCTGGCTTTTCCTCTTATTTATATTTTCTATGAATACATTTGTGCTGTTTATTTTGCTTTTCAGTTCCGAATAATTGTTAATAAGGCTTATGAATTTTTGCTGTTTATCACTTAAATCCGATTCAAGGTCATTTATAGCCTTGAAGTTTGATTCAAAGTCAGCAGTTCTTTCATTGATTTTGTTATATACCTCAGTATAAGCAGTGTTAAGTTCAACAAGTTTAAATCTGTTCTGTTCAATACCCTGCCTTGACTCTGCAAGTTCATTCTCAAGCTCTTCGCCATTTTTACCTAGCTTTAAGGTGTTCTCCTCAAGATTATTTATTCTTACCTGAAGAACATTGCATTCCCCTTCCATTTTTTCTTTGCTGTTTTCCAGGTGGTGAATATCCTCGCTCAGCTTGTCAATGCTTGTCTCTATATCATTCAGGACACTTTTCAGTTCATTTTGCTTAAGCTCCAGCTGTTGGGCTGAGGAATTCTTGGCATTTATCAGGCTCTGTATGTTTTCTGCCTCCTGCTTTGCATTCATAAGCCTGGTTCGGAATTTATCAATACTGTTCAGCATAATATTTATTTCAATTATTTTCAATTCTTCCAGAATGCTTCTATAGCGTTTTGCGACTTCTGCCTGCTCCCTGAGAGGCTCCAGCTGTGACTGCAGTTCATCAATTATGTCACTCAGCCTTACTATGTTCTGATTTGTCTGCTCCAGCTTTTTCTCGGCCTCGTGTTTTCTTGTCTTGTATTTTACTATCCCTGCGGCTTCTTCAAATACATTTCTCCTGTCCTCCGATTTATTGCTGAGTATCTCGTCAATCCTTCCCTGTCCGATTATGGAGTAACCGTCTCTTCCTATTCCTGTATCCATGAACAATTCATAGATATCCTTAAGCCTGCATGCGGTCTTGTTTATAAAGTATTCACTTTCACCTGACCGATACATTCTCCGCATAATATTAATCTCTGTATAATCTACCGGTATCTTTCTGTCGCTGTTGTCAATGCATAAGGAAACTTCAGCAAATCCGAGAGCTTTTTCGCTGTCGCTGCCGGCAAAAATAACATCCTCCATCTTGTTTCCTCTTAAGGCCTTTACACTTTGCTCTCCCAATACCCATCTTATTGCATCGGAAATATTGCTTTTGCCGCTCCCGTTAGGGCCGACTATGGCATTTATAGTGTTACCGAAGCTGAGTTCAATTTTTTCCGCAAAGGACTTAAAACCATGTACCTCAAGCTGTTTCAAATACAAATCAGGTCACTCCCGAACAACAGATTTTTACCAATATATTTTAACATACCTTGTCCACATATGCTATAGTATATAGGTCACGGGCAAAACAAAAAGCCCAATATCCATAATGATAATAGGCTTTCAGAAAATTAGTTTATTAAGTTATCTTGGTTCTACAATGAACTTTATTGCAGTCCTATCCTCCCCATCAATCTGTATTTCTGAAAATGCCGGGACTACTACCAGGTCTATACCGTTTGGTGCTACAAAACCTCTGGTGATTGCTATTGCTTTAACTGCTTGATTTACAGCACCTGCACCAACTGCCTGTATTTCAGCTGTCGCTCTGTCCCGTAGTACAGCCGCGAGAGCTCCGGCAACTGATTTTGGTTGTGAATGAGCTGATACTTTTAGTACCTCCATTTTAGAATACCTCCTATATTTGTCTGTATAGTTGAATATATATATTATTCTATATAAATTTCCAAATACCTTTATTTAGTCGATATGGAATAATAGTCTTTCTTTGACATAATAATGGATTTCTCTCCAATATTTAGCATCAAAGTGCCGGCTTCTACACTCTTATCCTGAGATATTCTAATTTTGTCGATAAAAAATTTTGATTTGATATAGTCAATATTGCTTTTCTTAAGTCCCACCAATTCGGAAACATTTTTCGGGTTTATCACCAAGGTTATTTCTTTCTTTTCTCCTTCCTTTTCCAATAAATATACCAACATATCCCTGTATATCAGGGATTCAACCAGGTGCCTCATTGACGGATGAAAAGGCCCTGCTACGATATCTTTCCCTGAATTTATATTTTCTGTAGGCTGAAGTCCTATCCTTATAACATTTATCCCATTACTCTCAAATAGTATCAGCAGCTTCTTTGATAATTCAACAGCTTCATCAAGGGTCAGGGGCTGATATTCACCCTTGAGGAACATTTCTTCCATATATGTGCTCTTTATTGTCAGGGCAGGGTATATTCGCGCTATATCAGGCCTAAGTGCGATAAGGGCTTCTGCGGTTTTCACAGCTTTTTCCTCAGTATCGCCGGGCAGGCCTATCATCATCTGTACACCGACTGAAAAACCGAATTCCTTCAAAATCCCGACTGAGTTAATCACATCCTCCGGAGAATGGCCCCGGTTGCACAGCTTAAGTACTTCCTCATCCATTGACTGAACTCCAAGCTCCACTGTCCGTACTCCATATTTTCTCAGATTCTCCGAAATCCTTTCATCTATGCAGTCAGGCCTTGTTGAGACTCTTATGCCTGCTATTCTTCCGGCTTTAACATACATAAAAGCCGCATCCAACAGCTGCTCCTGGTATTCAAGGGGGATTGCCGTAAAGCTTCCGCCGTAAAATGCGACTTCAATTTGGCTGCTGCCTTCATGCATCATACTAAGATAATCTTCAATCTTAGCCTTTACATCCTTTGCCGTCACTTCTTCAATCTGGCCTGTAATTTTTTTCTGGTTGCAGAATATGCAGTCATGGGGGCAGCCTTTATGAGGTACGAAAATCGGAATGATATAATGCTTCTTAAACATTCCTTACACCCAGGCCGGCAATAGCATCTCTTGCGGCAGACTGCTGCGCATCCTTCTTGCTGCGGCCCTCTCCTCTTCCTATAATCCTGTTGTTTAAATACAATTCTACTTCAAAGGTTTTATCATGATCCGGCCCTTCCTCCCTGACCAGTTTATAACTCAGCTTACCCGAATTGTTTTTCTGGATATGCTCCTGCAGGAAAGACTTATAATCACTGAATATCTTATGCTCAACCGCATTCTTGATAGTATCCTCAAGATTTTTTAATATAAAATCCTTTGCCTTTTTTATGCCGCCGTCCAGGTAGATAGCTGCTATAACTGCCTCAAATGCGTCTGCCAGTATTGAAACCCTCTTCCTGCCTCCGGTATTTTCTTCACCTTTGCTTAATAGCAGGTATTCCCCAAGGTTCAGGCTATTTGAAGCATTATACAGCGACTGCTCACACACAATCCCCGCCCTGAACCTTGTTAGGCTTCCTTCGGTCAGGCTCTTGCATTTCTTATACAAATAAAGGCTTATTATCATGTCGAGAATAGCGTCTCCAATAAATTCAAGCCTCTCATTGTGATCAAGATGGTCTGACTTTGAAGCCACGTAAGAGCTATGAGTGAGGGCATTGTTTAATATACTGATATTCTTGAATGAATATCCTATTATACTCTCAAATTCATTCAGCTGCTTCAGCCGCTTTTCATCAATAACGGACATTTCCACTCCTCCCAACTGCCTTTCTGTTTAACAGGCAAAAGCATATCCGCTTTTACAATTAAAATAGGGATTGGTCCCCAATCCCTATGATATCACTTATTGGTATTTTTTCAATATAATGCTGGCATTATGACCGCCAAAGCCCAAGGAATTCGACATTGCCCAATCTACCTTTCTGTTGACAGCCTTATTTGGAACATAGTCCAAATCACACTCCTCATCAGGTGTTGTATAGTTAATTGTCGGAGGAATCACTCCTTCATTTATTGCCATTAAGCATGCTATTGCCTCGACTGCTCCTGCAGCCCCAAGGAGATGTCCCGTCATTGACTTTGTAGAGCTTATTGCAACTCTTTTTGCATCCTTTCCGAGAAGCCTTTTTATTGCCAGGGTCTCCAGTTTATCATTCAAGTCGGTTGAAGTTCCATGGGCATTTATATATTCCAGTTCGCAGGCATTAATTCCCGCATCATTGACAGCCATCAGCATGGCCCTGTATGCTCCGTCAGCGTCAGGAGCCGGTGCAGTAATATGATATGCATCTCCGGTGGCGCCATACCCTGCAATTTCCCCATATATCACTGCGCCTCTTTTCAGTGCATGTTCAAGTTCCTCAATAATAAGCATCCCTGCTCCTTCTCCCATGACAAAACCGTCTCTATCCTTATCAAAGGGCCTTGACGCTGCTTTTGGATCATCATTTCTCGTTGATAAGGCTTTCATAGAACAGAAGCCTGCCAGGGATAAAGGCGTGATGGAGGCTTCAGTCCCGCCTGTAACCATTATGTCAGCGTCGCCTCTCTGAATAATCTTGAAGGCTTCACCGATAGCATTGGTAGCGGATGCGCATGCTGTTACGACTGTAATGCTGGGTCCCTTTGCATTCAAGGCAATGGAGATATTCCCTGCAGCAATATTGGATATCATCATCGGAATCATGAAAGGGCTGACCCTTCCGGGCCCCTTTTCCTTCAATATGTCATACTGTGCTTCCATGGTCTCCATTCCGCCTATGCCTGAGCCGATGCAAACACCGAACCTGCTGCTGTCCAATGATTCAGGATTTATATTTGAATCCTCCGCAGCCATTTTGGAAGCAGCAATTGCATATTGCGAAAATCTGTCCATTCTCCTGCATTCCTTCCTGTCGAAGTACCCGGATGGATCAAAATCCTTTACCTCAGCGGCTATTTTTGTGTCAAAGCCTTCCGTATCAAATCTTGTTATATAATCCACACCGCATATGCCTTCTTTTAAGCTCTTAAAGAATTTCTCCTTGCCGGTTCCGATGGGGGAAATAACTCCTATTCCTGTTACAACTACTCTTCTCTTGTTCAATCGTTTCCTCTCCTTATATGATGATATATATATTTACTAATGAACTGGAATACATTGCATATCTAATAATTAAAATGTCCCGTTACCGGGACATTTTTTATTTATTGCTTTTTATGTATTCCACCACATCTCCAACTGTAGACAGCTTTTCTGCTTCTTCATCAGGTATTTCTATATCAAACTCTTCTTCAAGCGCCATTAACAGCTCCACTATATCAAGTGAATCAGCACCTAAATCAACAATGAAGGAAGACTCCAATGTAATCTCTTCTGGTTCAATCCCAAGCTGCTCAGCTACTTTCTCCTGAACTTTTTCAAATATCATCCAGTTCACCTCCCTTCAGGATTTTATATTATGATAATATTACATAACCATACCACCGTCAATATTAATTACTTGACCGGTAATATAGTCAGAATATTCTGACGCTAGAAACAACACTGTTTTTGCTATATCTTCAGGCTTTCCTGCACGCATCAAAGGAATGCTTTTAATAAACTCCTCTTTCACATTCTCAGGAAGCACAGAGGTCATATCTGTCTGGATAAAGCCCGGAGCAACTGCATTAACATTGATGTTTCTCTTTGCAAGCTCCTTTGCCATGGACTTTGTAAAACCAATGAGTCCCGCTTTGGCTGCCGCATAGTTGGACTGTCCCGCGTTGCCAACTATCCCGACCACTGAGGAAACATTTATTATTTTACCCGACTTTTGCTTTATCATTACTCTGGATACAGCCTTTGTGCATATGAATGCACCTTTCAGGTTCGTATTGATAACATCATCGAATTCTTTTTCCGTCATGCGGATTATCAGGTTATCCCTTGTAATCCCTGCATTGTTTACTAATATATCTATGCTGCCGAAAGTTTTTAATACTTCATTTACTAAATTTTCTACCTCGGAAGCTATGGAAACATCAGCCTTTACAGCCATCGCCGACACACCCATTGCTTCAATTTCCGCGACTGTCTCATCGGCTGCTTTTGAATTACTTGTGTAGTTCACCGCTACGTTTGCTCCGCAGGATGCAAGTTCAAGCGCTATTGCCCTGCCAATTCCTCTTGAGCCGCCGGTAACAACTGCGGTTTTGCCTTTTAATTGCATTCCAATCTCTCCCTTATGCTTACTATGGTATTCTCCAGGGTTTCGATGTTCTCCACATTATGGACATAAAGATTCTTGTCAATTTTTTTTACGAAAGCGGACAGTGTCCTTCCGGGCCCAACTTCAATAAACGTATCCGCTCCCAGATCAATCATCCGTCTTATGCTGTCCTCCCAAAGCACAGAACTGCTTACCTGTTCTATAAGGCATCTTTTTATTTCATATTTGTTCATTATTATCCGGGCATTTACATTGGAGACGACAGGAAGCTCATTATCCGAGATATTCACAGTTTCAAGTTCAGCTGCAAGTTTTTCACCTGCCGGCTTTAACAGGCTTGAATGAAAAGGTGCGCTGACCGGAAGCATTATCGCCTTCTTTGCTCCTCTTTCCTTTAGCATTGAGCATGCCTTTTCGACAGCTCTTGTATGCCCGGCTATGACAACCTGTCCCGGACAGTTGAAATTTGCTGCTTCAACAACACCATAACCGCTTGCCATCTTAAGGCACTCTATCACCGATTCCCTTTCGATACCCATTATTGCAGCCATTGTGCCTTCTCCGGCAGGAACTGCCTCCTGCATATACTTCCCTCTCTTTTTCACTAATGCGACTGCATCTGTGAAGCTTATGGCCTTAGATGCAACCAGGGCAGAGTATTCTCCAAGACTTAACCCGGCTGCCATTTGAGGTTCAATACCCTTGAGCTTCAGCACTTCCAGCATTGCTATACTCGCAGTAAGAATTGAGGGTTGTGTATTTTCTGTTTTCTTCAGTTCTTCTTCATCACCCTCGAAGCAAAGCTTTTTCATATCAATTCCAAGCCTCTCACTGGCAAGGTCAAATATATTCATTGCTTCCTTATAATTCTCTGCCAATTCCTTCCCCATACCCGGGTATTGTGCTCCTTGCCCCGGAAAAATACAAGCTATTTTCGGCATTTTACTCCTCCTTCACCAATGCACTAATTGAGTTGATCACTTCATTTGCCTCGTTCATTATACCTTCAATAATATCCTTTGCAGGCTTTATCTCCTTTATGAGGCCTGCAATCTGTCCTGACATCACCGAACCATGGTCGGCATCACCATCTACAACAGCGGCCCTCAGACGTCCCACTCCCAATTTTTCATATTCCTCAGCGGCGGCAGAGGCTTTTTCAAGCTTTTCAAATTCCCGTGCCAGCTTATTCTTCAGAATTCTTACCGGATGTCCTGTTGCTTTACCTGTTACTACTGTTCCCCTGTCTCCGGCTTTTATTATTGCCTTTTTGTAGTTTTCATGAGCTGTACACTCGGCAGCGCATACAAATACAGTACCCATCTGAATCCCTTGAGCTCCAAGAGCCAATGCCGAAACCAGGCCTCTTCCGTCAGCTATTCCGCCGGCTGCTATAACAGGAATTTTTACCGCATCAATTACCTGAGGTACCAATGCCATTGTGGTCAATTCTCCCACATGTCCTCCTGATTCTGTGCCTTCCGCTATTACTGCATCAACACCCTCCTGCTCCATTTTTTTTGCCAGAGCTACAGCCGGAACTACCGGTATTACCTTTGTTCCGATTTTTTTGAACCGGGCAATGTATTTTCCCGGATTTCCGGCTCCTGTTGTAATAACCGGAACTTTTTCTTCATAAACGATATCTATAACCTCGTCCACAAAGGGCGATAAAAGCATTACATTAACTCCGAAGGGTTTGTCCGTAAGCTTCTTCACCTTACTTATCTCATCTCTCACATAGCTTCCCGGTGCATTACCCGCGCCGATTATACCCAGGCCTCCTGCATTGGATACGGCTGCAGCAAGCTCTGCAGTAGCAACCCAGGCCATTCCTCCCTGTAGTATGGGGTATTTTATTCCTAATATCTCACAGATTGAAGTCTTAAACATATTAATTCCTCCCGATGCTTTTCCATTTTAATACGGCTGATCCCCAGGTAAGGCCTCCGCCGAAACCTACAAGGACAATGGTATCTCCGTCCTTCAACAAACCTTTCCTGCTTGCTTCGTCAATTGCGACTGCCACTGATGCAGACGACATATTGCCGTATTTATCAAGGTTTATGTATACTTTTTCATTTGGCATTTTCAGTCTTTTTACCGAAGCATCAATAATTCTTCTATTTGCCTGATGAGGTATCAGGAAGTCAATATCCTCCTTATCCAAGCCGCACTTTTCCAAAGCCTTTTCTGCCGCATCCCCCATGATTTTTACCGCAAATTTAAATACCTCTTTGCCATCCATTTTTACATAATGCAATCTGTTCTGAACGCTCTCCACACTGGACGGAATCCTTGAACCGCCCGCAGGAACGGTCAGAAGCTTCCCTCCTTTTCCGTCAGCACCTATATACGTGGACAATATTCCATATCCCTCAGGAACCTCCGATACTATTGCAGCACCGGCACCATCTCCAAACAGTACACACGTGTTCCTGTCAGTAAAATCAATTATTTTTGTTAAAGCCTCGGCTCCAATAACCATTATGTTTCTGTAATAACCTGTCTTTATAAAATTTTCCGCAACTGCGAGTCCGTACAGGAAACCCGAACATGCCGCCTCAAGATCGAAGGCGGCTGCATTAATTGCTCCGATATTGTCCTGTACTATGCACGCTGTGGAAGGAAACATAACATCAGGAGTTACTGTTGCTACCAAAATAAGGTCAATTTCTTCGGGGCTAAGGCCGGCATTTTCCAAGGCCCTCCGAGCCGCAACAGTTGCAAGATCAGAGGTAGCAGTGTTTTCATCCGTCATCCTTCTCTCTGAAATCCCTGTACGTGTATTTATCCATTCATCTGTGGTATCAACTATTTTCTCCATATCCCGGTTTGTCACTATTTTATCCGGAAGACAGCTGCCTGTTCCTATTATTCCTGCATTCCTAAGTTTGTTCATTAGTGTTTTCAACTCCTAATTTGATAATTTCTTCCATTATTGTATCAAGGCATTTGTTATCATATAGCAATTTTGCCTGTCTTATGGCATTTTTTATTGCTTTTGCATCCGAGCTGCCATGGGCTTTTATCATAATACCGTTAATGCCCAGAAATGGCGCTCCTCCTACTTCAGTGTAATCAAAACTTTTCTTTATATTCTTCAAGCTGTCCATAAGCAGCATAGCCCCAAGCTTTGTTTTCAAGCTTTTCATAAACTCATCCTTAAGAAGCTTGAATAATGTCATAGCTACGCCTTCTGTGGTCTTTAAAAGCACATTGCCGGCAAAGCCGTCGCATACGCATACATCGCAGACTCCGCTTATAATATCCCTGGCTTCAGCATTCCCGATGAAATTTACACCTGTATTTCTTATCAGATCATAGCTTTGCTTTGTCAGTTCATTCCCTTTGGATGCTTCGGCACCAATATTCAAGAGGCCGACTCTTGGGTTTTTGATTCCCATTACCTTTTCCATGTATATAGAGCCCATTACCGCATATTGCTGAAGGTTTTTCGGCTTACTGTCCACATTTGCCCCTGCATCAATAATCATACAGTTCCCCCTTAATGTTGGCAGCAGCGGTGAAAGTGCCGGCCTGTCTATTCCTTTTATCCTTCCCACCTTGAGGAGTGATCCTGCAAGAAATGCTCCGGTACTTCCCGCGGATACAAAAGCATCGCATTGTCCGTCCTTCACAAGCTTAAGTCCGACTACCATGGAAGAATCCTTTTTCTGCTTAATGGCATTTACAGGTGCTTCATCCGCGTTGATTATTTCCGAAGCTTCAACTATGTTAACCTTTGGGTGGTTTTTGTATTCCTCTCCGAGATATTTCAATATCTCATCCCTTAAACCGACCAGATAAAGCTCGGCTCCGTATTCTTTCAGTGCCAGAACAGCTCCGTCGATTATTGCCCCGGGAGCATTGTCGCCTCCCATTACATCAACAGCTATCCGCATATTCAAACCTCCCATATTTTACTATATAGTCTTATTGCTGAAGGACACCAGGATAAATTTTCCTCTGAACACTTCAGCCTGTTTTACTTTTATGAAAACCCACACAAAATACTTGTTGCCTCTGGTCCTTACGACTTCAGCCTTTGCTATCAGCTTGTCACCGGCAAAAACAGGATTCTTGTACTTGATATTTGCAACTCCTATAAGAGCGACATTTGCATCAATTACCGCAATAGCAAGAGATTCAGCCTGTGCAAATATGTACTGGCCTTTCACCACATTTGTCTTTTCAAATGCAAGATGATTATCAGTTTCAAGTATAGAGATTCCGCTTACTCCAAGATTCAGATCAACCAGCTCTCCGAATATTTCTTTTCCGTGAAGGGATCTGACCTTGGTATAGTTATCCTCAGCAACGCTTTTTATTCTTTCTCTCAGCTCCGGTACACCAAGCTCAAGCCTGTCAAGCCTTATAGTCTGTATGCTCACATTGAAGTATTCCGCAAGTTCTTCATCAGTAAGAAAAGGGTCTGTCTTGATTCTGTTCAGCAAATTCGTCTGTCGTTCTTTCTTGCTAATGCCCCCCTGCTTCATATGCAAACCTCCAATACTCTGATATGCTACTATGATTTAGTACCTGGTTCTAATACTAATATATAATACTTGACATTAAATACGCAATAGTTTTTTTAAAATAAAATAAATAAGACAGGGGAAAGTCCCTTGTCTTATCATAAACTTTTTATTACTCTTCTACCTTTATAACCGTTCTGTTCCTATAATAACCGCAAGATTTGCATACCCTGTGTGGAAGCTTCGGCTCATGACACTGCGGACATGCAACCAGTCCCGGCAAAGCCAATTTCCAATTAGCTCTCCTCTTATCTCTTCTCGCTTGTGAGTGTCTTCTCTTCGGTAAACCCAATATAAACACCTCCTTACTTTCTGTCCAGCAGCTTGCTTAAAGCTTGCATCCTTGGATCAACTTCTTCGCTTTTGCATTGGCAGTCGATACTGTTCTTATTTTTTCCGCATACAGTACACAGTCCTTTGCAGTCGGCCTTACAAAGTGGCTTCATGGCAAGCTTGGCTGCTATATCTCCAATAACAAGGTCTGTTATATCCGCCTTGTCTCCTCTGTATATATAATAGTCTTCCTTGTCATCCGCTATATCTTTGACAAATACATAATTTGAATCCACCTGAACTTCTTCAGTGAAGATTTCCAAACATCTTGAACATGTCCTCTCAACTATTGCGGTAATCGTGAGATCAACATTTATCTTGCCTTCATAGTTGACTGCACTGCCTTTAACCGTAATTGGAGAAACTATATTCAAATTCTCACCGCAGAATACTATAGTACTGTCAATAGGATATTCTATAATTTCGAATTTCTCTTTAATACCTTCGGATTTAGATATCCCTGCAAAATTAAGCTCCATTTAACCACCTGTGATTTTTCTCTCTGATTAACAAATTTTATTATACAAATCAATATATATTTTGTCAAGCAAAAACACTTCACACCGTTTATGTTAGTATTTACAATGCATTGAAAAAAATAAGCGGCTTGCGCCGCATTATTTTTATTTCCTGTCTTTCCCTGCAAGTTCTGCAGTATCCCTTGCAATCACAAGTTCTTCATTGGTGGGAATAAGCAGTACCCTCACCTTTGAGCCATCCTTCGACACATCAGTTTCTTTTCCTCTGACATTGTTTTTCGTCTCATCCAGTTCAACACCAAGGTATGACATGTCTTTGCATATACTGCTTCTCATGGATGCGGAGTTTTCTCCGAGGCCCGCTGTAAATACGATTGCATCAACACCGTTCATTACGGCTGCATATGCTCCGATAAATTTCTTTACATAATGAGCATACACATCAAGTGCAAGCTGTGCTCTTTCATTGCCTTTATTGGCGGCTTCTTCAATATCCCTGAAATCACTGCTGACACCTGATATACCCAAAACACCGGATTTTTTATTTAAAATTTCATCGGCCTTGGCAATGCTGATATTTTCTTTTTCCATAAGGAATTTAATTATAGCAGCATCTATGTTGCCTGATCTTGTTCCCATTGCAAGCCCTTCAAGAGGTGTAAAGCCCATGCTGGTATCCACCGACACTCCGTTCTTCACTGCTGTAATGCTTGCACCATTTCCTAAATGACAAGTAATGATCTTAAGCTCCTCAATAGGCTTGCCAAGCATTGCCGCTGCCCTCTCAGCCACATATTTGTGGGATGTTCCGTGGAAGCCGTATCGTCTTATCCTGTACTTTTCATAGTATTCATAAGGAATGGGGTATATGTAAGACTGTTTCGGCATAGTCTGATGAAAGGCCGTATCAAACACTCCAACCATAGGCACATCCGGCATAATCTGCCTGCATGCCTCTATACCCATTATGTTTGGCGGGTTATGCAAAGGAGCTAAGCTTATGCATTCCTTCAGTGCATCCATAACTTCTTCATTAAGAAGTACGGAATATGCAAATTTCTCACCTGCGTGTACGACTCTATGTCCAACTGCAGTTATCTCTCCCATATCCTTTATTACACCGTAATCTTTGTCCCTAAGGGCATCAACTACTGTCTGCATTGCTTCTTTGTGTGTCGGCATAGGCCTTTCTATTTTCACTTTGTCGAAGCCCTTTGGCTGGTGATTAAGAACTGATCCGTCAATTCCGATTCTTTCTGCAAGACCTTTGGCGATAACTTCTTCATTCTCCATATCTATAAACTGATACTTCAATGACGAGCTGCCGCAGTTAATAACCAAAATTTTCATTCTTTTACGTACCTCCCGTTATATAATGTGCATGTAAGAATTTCTATACTAATTATCGTTTTCCCTGCTTTTTTGTAAAAATATTAACAAAGATTATTATTCCCATAATGTTGGTCTAATACGATAAATATTCAATTGTCTGCGGATAATATGGTAAAATGAATATGAGGTTCCGGGGTTGGGAGGTTATAATGATGAAAACCGTAGGGATCATATCCGAGTATAATCCTTTTCATAACGGGCACAAATACCACATCCAGGCCGCAAAAGAAGCCTGCGGTGCAGATTATACCGTCTGCATTATGAGCGGCAGCTTTGTACAAAGGGGTGAACCGTCAATTTTTGACAAATGGTCCCGCTCAAAATCGGCAGTTATGAACGGAGCCGATCTGGTAATAGAGCTTCCCGTTGTGTACGCCTGCCAGCCGGCGGAAATATTTGCATTCGGGGCGGTAAAGATATTAAACTCCCTGGGGATTGTTGACCATATCTGTTTCGGAAGCGAGCTGGGAGATACCAGTGCATTGCACCGATTAGCCAATTTGCTTCAGAATGAGCCGGAAGCCTTCAGACTTCTTGTGAAAGAGCAGCTTGAGCAGGGCGTTTCTTATCCCAAAGCTGTTTCCAACGCATTGTCTCATTATGCAACTGATGATATTCATAATGCTGCCGATGATATTTTGAAGAATCCCAATAATGTACTGGGTATTGAGTATATAAAAGCTCTCATGTCTTTGCAGAGCTCTATTACGCCTGTTGCCGTAAAACGCATCGCTAGCGGTCATAATGATGAAAGAATAACAGGATGCATCGCAAGTGCCACTGCAATAAGAAATGAAATAAAGGACAGCGGAATCTCAGAAAAGGTGAGAATGTCCCTGCCCGAAAACTCCATAGGGATTATAAGCTCTAACCTGAGGCTGAACAGGCACCCTGTTTTTATGGACGACTTTTCGGATATACTGCTCTACAAGCTTAGGACAATAGAAAAATCGGAGCTCTTGAAATACCCGTATGTTAAGGAAGGAATAGAAAACAGGCTGAAGAAATATGCGGTAGCCAGCACCAATTGTGAAGAACTGATTGAAGCTGTCAAAACAAAGCGTTACACAAGGACCTACATCCAGCGCCTTCTGTGTCACGTGCTTCTTGATATCAAGAGTGCGGACATATCTATGTTCAAAAGCCGTGAATGCCCGTCTTATGTAAGAGTTCTTGCTTTCAACAATAACGGAAAGAAACTGATCAAAAAGATAATGGACTGCTGCCCCTACCCGGTAATATCAAAGGTGGCCGATTTCAGATGCACAGATAAAAGGATATCAAGAATGTTTGCATATGATGTACAGGCCACAGACATTTACAATCTGGCATACAGGACACCTGGATTCAGGATAGCTGCGGAGGATTATCTTACCTCTCCCTATTATCACAGGGAGTAATACATTCTGATCATTCATAATATCATATCCCTCTAAATATAAATATATTAATGCAAATACTTATACTTAGAGGTTCCTCATGAAAAAAGGCAATATTTCCACCATAACATATTCCATTATTTTTTGTATCCTTGTGGTATTCATAATCATATATCCGGGGGAGGCTTTTGCCTCTTCCTTAGATGGTTTGAAGCTGTGGTTCAATGTGGTCTGTCCTGCACTTCTGCCTTTCTTTATCTGCGTTGAAATCCTCATAGGACTGGGTATTGTCAGGCTGTTCGGTTCTGCCTTCCGTCCCCTTATGGTTCCGGTATTCAATGTGCCCGGGGAAGGCTCCTTTGATTTTTTTATGAGTATATCCTCCGGATACCCTGTAGGTGCAAAAATTACCGCTGAACTGTACAGCAAAAATCTATGTTCTCCCGTGGAAGGTCAGAGGCTGCTGAGCTTGTGCAGCACCTCAGGGCCTTTGTTCATAATAGGTGCAGTTGCCACCGGAATACTGAACAATCCGGCTTTAGGCTCCTTTATTGCAATTGCTCACTATCTGTCAGCCATCACAACGGGGTTTGTAATGCGTTTTTATGGAAAAGAAAAATCCGCCAATAAAAAATATGTATCAAATCCTATAGCAGAAATGATGGAGCAAAGAAGAAGAGACGGACGCAATTTCGGTATGCTGATGAGAGATGCTGTAAATAACGGAATCGACTTGATACTAATGATAGGCGGCTTCATTATCTTCTTTTCCGTAATAACAGGTATGCTCAGAGTATCAGGCTTTCTTGAATGGTTTTCCCTTTGCCTGTCAAAAGCAATTCCCTTAAAGTGCATAACTCCTGATATTATATCCAGCCTGCTTATCGGCTTACTGGAAGTAACCAACGGGGCGAAGGCATGTGCCTCCCTCCAGGTGCCCCTGATATACAAGGCTGCCTTAACAAGCTTCATGATAGGATTTGGAGGGCTTTCGGTAAATGCCCAGGTGATGAGCATAATATCAGGAACTGATCTGAAGCTCGGTATTTATTTCATTTCCAAACTGTTTCAGGGGATTGCTGCTGCCGTCTACTCATATGTGCTGGTTGCCTGGTTTTCTGATCTTCAGGTTTTTAATTTTAACCCGCCGGCAGAGTCCGCTGTGCATAATTTATTCTTAGAATACGGCTTTTTGCAGGTATTGGTTAACTCTGCAGCTAATATGCTGATCATATTGCTTTTCATGTCTTCAGTTTATATTGTGCAAAGTAAAAAGAGACTCAGCTTTAAGTCTCTTTAACCTCTTTAAGTATTTTTACTTTTTAAGTCTTTTTAACTCTTTGTGTCTTTTTAACTCTTTGAGTACTCTTTAATATATTTAAATGCTCTAAGTTTATTTTGCATCAGCTCTTGTAATTCTTAAGCTCATCCCTGTTGTTCCTTATTGTTTCTATTATTTTTTCCGTGTGCTTTTCAAGCTCTGCCAGCAGCTCGTCTGCGTATGCTTTAGAACCCAGTCTGATTTTTTTGGCGTCTATTTGAGCAGCAATAATAAGCTCTTTTGCCTGTTCATTTGCCTTTTTTATTATATCACTTTCATCAATAAGCTCCTGAACCTTTTTGTCAGCTTCCTTCTTAAGGATTTCAGCTTCTTTTTCAGCTTCAGCAAGAACTCTTTGACGCTCTTCCTTAACCTTGTTCAGTTTCTCTTCACATTCTTTTCTCAGATTTTCTGCTTCTTTTTTTGCTTCTATCAGTATTTTCTGTCTTTCTTCCTTAATCCACTGAGCCTGCTTTATCTCATCGGGCAGCTTTATTCTTATTTCCTTTATTATCTCCTGCAATTCTTCCTTATTAATCATTGACTTACTCGACAAGGGCAGATTCGGCGCCTTGTCCAGTATATCTTCAAGGGCGTCAAGCAGCAGCATAACCTCCATAATACCAACCTCCCTGTTATTATTCATATATGATAATTTAGTTAACGCGCCTTTTAGTCCGTGCCTGAAATGCTATTCAGCCTTTCATAAATCTCCTTCTCTATGATTTCCGGTACCAGCCCTCGTATGCAGCCTCCAAATTGTGCTACTTCCTTTACCAAACTGGAACTCAGATATGAGTATCGGCTGCTTGTCATTATGAACACCGTTTCAATTTCCTGATTGAGCTTCTTATTCATATGAGCCATTTGCAGCTCATATTCAAAGTCTGAAACTGCCCTTAACCCTTTTACTATTACATTTGCGTTTTTGCTCTTGCAATAATCAATCAAAAGCCCCGAGAAGCTATCAATTTCTACATTCTTTATATCTCCGCATGTCCTTCTGAGTATGTCCACCCGTTCCTCAACAGAAAAAAGCGGACTTTTATTTGGATTGATCAATACTGCTACAATAACCTTGTCAAAAAGTGCTCCGGATCTCTTAATAATATCAATATGTCCGTTAGTAGCAGGATCAAAGCTTCCGGGATACACTGCTATTTTCAAAATTACTCCTCCTTTTGCTGCGACTGTTCGTCAATAGAATAAAATGATAGTATTGTATTTCCATATTTCTTGAAACGGTATAAGAATAGTTTCCCAACTCTTTGCGGCATATCCTCCTTTGAATCATGCTCAACTATAATCAAACCGGATTGTGTAAGAATATTTTTATTATCAATCTCCTTCAAGGCTTTCTCAGCCATTCCCATATTGTAAGGAGGATCGATGAAAATTATATCAAACCTCTTCCCGTGTTCATGCAATTTGTTGATTGCCGTCACAAAGTCTGCATTATAGACTTCAGCACAATCCTTGATATTCAGCCGGTTCAGGTTTCCCCTAAGTACCTTTATACTTTTGATGCTGGAATCAATAAAAACCACATGTTTTGCCCCGCGGCTCAATGCTTCAATGCCTATTCCCCCGGTACCGCCGAACAAATCCAGAAAAACGCTGTCAATTACAGCATCACCAAGTATATTAAAAAGAGATTCCTTAACCATATCAGAGGTAGGGCGGATGTCCCTGCCCTCAATGGGATCAAGTCGTCTTCCCTTATACTCTCCTGCAATAACCCGCAAAAGATTACCTCCAAGTCTTTTATTGTAAAAACACCGATTGATTTTGCACATTCCAATTACATTTTAACATAAATACTATTTTTATACAAAAATTTATTAATATTGTCATAAATCCGCAAGGATTTATGATTGTGCCATGCACGTTTTCGGCAGATTCTGCAATATAGCCTAATGTGTTTTTGTGAAAAAAGCCTCCATTAACAGTTTAATAATAATTGAAGCCTTTTATGAAATGTATTTTACGGAAGATATGTAAAATAATTTTTAATTGAATAAAAAAAACTTATTTGAACAACATATATATCAGGGACGTTAGTTATTTGTAACTAAATTTCCCCATAGAGCTCTTCCTTCAATTTCTCCTCTCCCGATACTGATGTCAATGCTTTAACTTGAATTAGAGTGTTGTCATCAGTATTTTTTATTAAAAAAAATGACGCTGACCTATATAGCCAGCGCCTTTCTTTATTTCTTATCTTCTTCCTGACATGCTTCTTTCTGCCTGTTCAATCATCCTTCTTACCATTTCTCCGCCTACTTTTCCGCACTCCCAGGACGTCTTATCGCCGTTATAGCCTGTAAGATCTGTTCCTAATTCAGTAGCTATCTGATCTCTGAAAGTCTTCAAAGCAGCCTTTGCTTCCGGTATCAAAGTCCTGTTTGATGTGGTGTTTCTTGGCATATGTAGCACCTCCTGTTTGTATTACATGTATAAACCGCAGTATTCCTGTCGAATGTGATCCCAATGCAGCATAAATGCTTGATGCGGTTTATGTATTATTAATTTACTCCGTTTACACTTTTTTAAACACTGTAAATTATGTTAACTTAGGAAAATATTCGAGGCTAGTTAAGAGTTATTTCATCCAGCATCTTCTGGAACCTGCAATCCAGTATTGCTTTCATCTTCTTGTAATCCTCATTTGAAAGCTTATCATTTTCATATATGTATTCTACTGCTTCCTTCGACAGCTTAAGGAGCTTCGCATCGCGGAACACATCAGCAAGCTTGAAGCCGGGAAGTCCGTGCTGTCTTTGCCCAAGCACCTCTCCGCTTCCGCGGAACTCCATGTCCTTCTCAGCTACCTCAAAGCCATTTTCTGTTTTTGTCATATACTTAAGCCTTTCACGCGCTATCTCATTTTTGGTATCAGATATTAATATACAATAGGACTGGTGTTCGCCTCTTCCTACCCTTCCCCTCAGTTGGTGCAGCTGAGCCATTCCATATCTGTCGGCGTCTTCTATTACCATGTAAGTGGCATTGGGGATATTTACTCCCACTTCAATTACAGTTGTTGATACAAGTATCTGAACTTCTTTTTCCCTGAACCTGTACATTACCTCGTTCTTTTGGTCGGTCTTCATTCTTCCGTGAAGTAAGCCTACATTATAGTTCCGGAAGTATTTATTTTTTAATTCTTCACTGTACTCTATCGCTGATTTAAGCTCAAGCTTGTCAGACTCCTCAACAAGCGGGCATACAAAATATGCTTGCCGCCCTTCATCAAGGCCTTTTTTGACAAAATTCATAAGCCTTTCTTTTTTGGCGGAATCTATGAAATAAGTCTCTGTTTTTTTTCTGCCCGGAGGCATTTCATCTATTATTGACACATCAAGGTCGCCATATACTATAAGTGAAAGGGTCCTTGGTATGGGAGTTGCAGTCATCACCAGCATGTCCGGATTTTCTCCCTTTGCCGAAAGCAAAGCTCTCTGTCTTACACCGAACCTGTGCTGTTCATCGGTAATAACAAGCCCCAGCTTGTTAAAGCTTACACTGTCTTGAATGAGTGCATGTGTTCCCACAACCACGTCTATTTTTCCTTCTTTTATTCCGTCCAGCACTTTTTGTTTTTCCTTCCCCGTCATTCCGCCCTTCAGCAGCGCAATTACAATACCGCTGTTTTTAAGTAAATTTGTTAAAGTCTCCATATGCTGTTCTGCAAGTATTTCCGTGGGTACTATCATTGTGCCCTGATATCCGCTTCTTACACACTTGAACAGTGCAAGAGCGGCAATGACCGTCTTCCCTGAGCCCACATCCCCCTGTACAAGCCTGTTCATAATGCCCGAACCTTCCATGTCTTTGCTGACTTCCTCAAAAACTCTTGCCTGTGCTGAAGTAAGCTTGAAAGGCAAATCTTCAATAAACTCCTTTATTTCACTTGTCTTTCTAAAACTGATGCCCTTTTGCCCGGCGCTGTTCAGCTTTTTTATATGAATCAATCCGGACTGCAGCATAAAAAACTCTTCAAATATCAGCCTTTTCCTTGCCAGCCCCAGCTTTTCCATAGACTCCGGAAAATGAATATTGCTTATGCAGAAATTTATCTCTGCAAGTCCGTATTTTCTTCGCAGTTCCTCCGGAAATAAATCCGCCTGCTTTTCATCAGAATATTTTAATGCTGCGTATACCGCCTTTCTTATATCCTTTTGTGACAGGCCTTCAGTAAGGGAATAATACGGCGATATTCTCATCAGGTTTATGCTTTCACTGTCGGACAACCTCTCATACTCGGGGACCTCCATGACTAGGTCCTTCCCAATGCGCTTTACCTTGCCGTGCATCAGTACTTCTTCCCCTTCCCTGAAAGCATTTTTAATGAATCTGTTGTTGAACCACACTGCATTCAACCTGCCTGTATCATCAAATACCGTCAGCTTTGTAATAATAAGCCTGCTCCTGGTTCTGCCCTCCTGGGCCTTTCCCGCGGCACGCACCCTTACGGTATAGCTTTCATCGGGCCTTATATCCCTGATTTTTGTAATCTCGCTTTTATCTTTATAACCCCTTGGAAAGTACTCCAACAAATCCCCAATAGTGTAGAGGCCAAGCTTATTAAATAGCTTGGCCTTTGCCGGTCCTATTCCCTTTAACTTCGTTATGGGATCATCAGTATAATTCATTTGTACACCTCAATAATTTTTATTCTACTGAGAGTATATAATAATACAGAGGCTGTCCGCCGAAGTGCAGCTCTATTTCGCAGTTATTGTACAGTTCACCGATTTCTTCCTTCAGCTTAATGGCTTCCTCTTCTTTCACTTCGCTTCCGTAATAAATGGATATCAAAGAAGATTCTTCATCTACCATATCATCAAGAACCTTATGGCTGACTTCAAGAATATCATTGCCTACTCCGCTGATTTTTCCTTCAACCATACCAAGCACATTGCCCTCTTCTATATTTATTCCGTCATAATTGGAATTCCTCACTGCATAGGTAACCAAGCCTGACTTTACATTTGCTATTGCCTTTTCAATCTTTTTATTATTTTCCTCAATTCCCTTATCATGATTAAGCGCCATAAGTGCGGATATTCCCTGAGGGATGGATTTTGTTGCAGCAACTATTACATTTTTATCAGACATTGACTTTGCTTGATTTGCTGCAAGAATGATATTGCTGTTATTAGGGAATATATATATCGTTTCCGCATTGATTTTATTCACACTGTTTAATATATCCTCAGTACTTGGATTCATGGTCTGCCCGCCTTCTATTATTTCATTTGCACCCAAGTCCTTGAATATGGAAGATATGCCTTCTCCCATTGCAACAGCTATGGTTCCATACCTCTCCATAGGTTTTGGAGCATGTTCAGTTTCTTCCGCAGCTTTGTACTCCTCCTCATTAAACAGCAGTTCACTGTGTTGTTCCCTCATATTATCTATCTTTATGCTGGAAAGATCACCATGGGCAATCGCCAGCTCCAGCACCCTGCCCGGATTGTTGGTATGTATATGAACCTTCAAAAGATTCTCATCTCCAACAACAAGCAGTGAGTCTCCCATCGGCAATACTTCGTCTCTGAACTTTTCCAGCCTGAGTTTTCTTCCTTTTATAAAAAATTCGGTACAATAGCCGAACACAATTTCCTCTTCTTTAAATACCGGCCTATCATGCTCTTCAGCTTCCGCTGCAGCTTTCAGTTCTATCATTTCACCTGTCTTCAGGTACTGATACATCCCTTCAAATATATATATAAGTCCTTTTCCGCCAGCATCAACTACCCCGGCATTCTTAAGCACCGGAAGCATTTCCGGAGTTCTGCGCAGCACACTGTTTGCCTTTTCTATTATTTCTTCCAAAAATAATGCATTATCCTCAAAGTTGTCTGAAACCTTCACAGCATACTCTGCTGTTTCCCGAATGACTGTAAGTATAGTCCCTTCAGTAGGCTTCATTATTGCTTTATAGGCTGTATTGGAGCCTTCCATAAGTGCATTGGCCAATATACTTGCATCCATGCTTTTTTGATTCTTCAATGCCTTTGCAAAGCCTCTCCATATTTGTGAAAGTATAACTCCCGAATTGCCCCTTGCTCCCATAAGGGAACCATTGGCAGCGGCATTGGCCACGCTTTGAATTTCAATATTCTTGACAGCTATGATTTCCTTCACGGCCAGCTGCATTGTAAGTGACATATTTGTTCCGGTGTCGCCGTCGGGCACAGGAAATACATTTAGAGAGTTTACAATTCCTTTATTGTTTTCCAGGTTATTTGCGCCGGATAAAAACATGTTTCTTAACTGTATACCATCAATATTTTTTGTTGACAAGATATGTACCTCCTTTCCCGAGTTATACTCTGACGCCCTGCACATTTATATTTACTTTTTTTACTTTCAAGCCCGTCAGGTTTTCTACAGTGTATTTTACCTTACTGATTATATTATCTGCAATAGTGGATATCTTCGTACCAAATTCAACAACAATATATAAATCTACAATTATCTCTTCACCTTCTGTTGTAACCTTTACACCTTTTGCTAGGTTTTCTCTCTTAAGAAGCTCAACCAAGCCATCTTTAGCATTCTTGCTTGCCATTCCTACCAAACCGTAGCATTCAGTAGCTGCAAGTCCTGAAATGGTTGCCAGGACATCATCTGATATATTAACTTCACCATACTGAGTTTTGTATATGGCAGACATGTAATCTCCTCCCGCTTTTTATTATTATTATATATTATAACGCATCAGCAGTAAATTTTTCGAATTTAGAAAAATTTTCTTATCTTTGCCTCGTTATAAGTATATAATGTGGAGCAAATAATATTATCAAATTGTGACATTATAAATAATACTATAATTTGCCTGTATAAGTAAAGTACCATTAGTCTTGCATTCTCAAAAAACATACTGTTGCCATTTATAACGGGTTGTGTTAAAATATATTTGTTTTTATAAGGAGGTGTATTCCATGGCGAGACATTGCGAGGTTTGCGGAAAAGGCATGATTTCCGGAAACAAGGTAAGCCACTCAAACAGACATAGCCGCAGGATCTGGCTGCCTAACGTCAGAACTGTAAAAGCCGTTGTAAACGGTACTCCACAAAGATTGCATGTATGCACCAGATGTTTAAGATCGGGTAAAGTACAGAGAGCAATATAATCGTAAATAAAAGCGCGATTCAGCGCTTTTTGTCTTTTTTGAAATAACATCTTTTCAATATTTTATAAGAAATATTCCGATGCCAATAAGACAGATTGCCGAGAACGTTACCCAGCCTATTGTAGGAACCAGGACGGCAAAGAGTATTCCCAGCCCTATGCAGAATGCAAGGAAGCCAATCAGTTTTTTTCTTTTTAATAAACTCATGATGCCATTCCTCCTATTCTATATATGAAGCTATATAAAAAAGCAATTGTACAGCAGAAATCCAATCATTGCAATAACTGCAGCCACGGCCAAATACCATAGAAACAGCGGCATGAATCTTGAAACAAGGAAGACAGACAGTATGATACACAAGCAACCGGCATATCTCTTATATGTATACCTCATCGATAAATCCTCCTGACGGAATAATGACAAAAAAAATATAAAACCCTACATTATATAATACTAATGCAGAGTCATATTTGATACGGATTTTTCATGCCGACAAGCTGATTTTTTGTTCTCCCGGCCTTAATTCCCTAATCTTCCGACTTAATTACCAGCAGACAGCCCTTTTTAATGGTTATCCTTACGGTTTCTTCTTCAAAGTAATTGCTGATACCGTACGGATTCCCCAGCTCCATAACCGCATCCTCAAGCTCATAATGAGCTCCCCTGGTACTCAGTCCTTCTACTTTCTCGGTATAGGGTATAAGAGAGAATAATTCACCTTTCTTTCCCTTCAGCGTAATGGAATCCACAATCATCCTGATAAGATTCTTGCTGTCTATAATGCTTATGGGTATGTTCCGCCGGATTCCAAGCATCAGCAGGGAGATATTTGCCAGCATGTGGTCAATCCGGTACCCTGTTGCTCCCAGCATTATTATTTCTGTCGAGAAGTCCAGTGCGTATTCCACACATATTTGTGTGTCGGTCTTATCCTTCTCCTTGGGGTATTGTATGACTTCAACGCCTTTTTTTCTGAAAAAATCTATATATTTATCTGACGATGAATCCATGTCTCCTATTATTACATCAGGAATCAGCTTCATATTCATTGCGTGCCTTGTACCGCTGTCTGCACATATAATCCTGTCTGCAGACCTGACAATCCCTCTGCAGAATTCATAATCCTTTATTTCACCGCCGCTTATTATCACAGTTTTCATTATTTCCTTATGCCTGCTTCCTTCATAATTCTTATTGTTTCAGGTATGTTCGACGAGTTGAAAATTGCCGAACCTGCAACAATTATATTAGCTCCGCTCCCGACAACCTGTCTGACATTGTCAGGGCCTATTCCTCCGTCAACCTGCAAATCAACGGAAAGATTCTTATTCTCGATGAGGCTTCTTACCGTGGATATCTTTTCATAAGCAGAATTAATGAATCTTTGTCCTCCAAAGCCGGGGTTTACACTCATAATCAACACCATGTCCAAATCCTCTATGATATGCTCCAGTACATTGACAGGAGTAGCCGGATTCAATGCCATACCCGCTTTCAGGCCCTTTGCCTTTATCATTTGTACCAGCCTGTGCAGGTGTACGGAAGCCTCTGCATGAACTGTAATGATATCGGCACCGGCTTCCGCAAAATCATTTATGTATAACTCAGGATTTTCAATCATAAGATGTACATCAAAAAACAGGCTGCTTTTTGCTCTCAAGCTTTTTACAACAGCCGGGCCTATGGTTATATTCGGAACAAAATGCCCGTCCATGACATCAACGTGAAGCCAGTCAGCACCTGCCCTCTCCACTATCCCTATATCCCTCTCCAGATTCGCAAAATCTGCAGATAAAATAGATGGCGCAATCTTAATCATTTATACTTCCTCCCCCCAGTACTCTTTAATTCATTTAACAGAGATATATAGAAATCATATCTTATTTTGTGTATCTTACCCTCGAGTACTGCTTCTTTTATCCCGCATTGGGGTTCCTTATCATGGCTGCAATTTATGAAATGGCAATTCTTGTAGCTTTCAAATTCCGGGAAGCAGCTTTCAAGCTTTGTAAGCTCCAGTTCACCTATATCAAGAGAGGTAAACCCCGGAGTATCCGCTACCATTCCGCCCTCTTCAAGCTTAATAAGCTCCGCATGCCTCGTAGTATGCGTACCTCTGTCTATTTTTTTGCTCAGGTCTCCGGTCTTGAGCCTAAGCCCCGGTTGAATGCAGTTCAGCAGCGATGACTTTCCTGCACCTGAGGGGCCTGCGAAAACCGAAACCTTATCTTTAAGCATTTCCTGCAGCTGTTCTATCCCGAAATTAGCCTTCGCACTTGTGGTTATAACCTTATAAGGAACACTCTCAAGCATCCTGACCACATCAAGATAGTGACCCTCCGGGTCCAAATCAATTTTGTTTATACAAACTACAGCATTCAGATTCTTAAACTCCGAATAAACCAGGAATTTTTGCATGAGCACCATGTTTATATCAGGCTTTTTTGCCGCAAACACTATCACTGCCTGGTCAATATTGGCAACAGTCGGCCGTATCAGCTGGTTTTTCCTCTCCAGAATGTTGATTATATAACCCTGGAGACTTCCTGCATCAACTTCAATTTCAACATGGTCCCCTATTAAAGGTGTTATGCTCTCCAACCTGAATTTACCTCTGGCGCGGCATTCGTATACCCCTTCTGCTGTTTCAACATAGTAGAATCCGCCGATGCCTTTTACTATAACACCTTTTTGCATACCCTTCCTCCTCGTTAAAAGTTGTGCGCTACGCTTTCATGCAAGCTGTCATTTATATAAACTTCAAAAATTACATTCCCTTCACCGCTTACCGGTATTTCCAGAGGACTGTCTGTTGATTTGTGGATACTTTCATATATTTTGCTGCTTATTTCATTCTGTACTTTATATACTGTTACCTTCATACTCATAAGCTCCGGCGGCAGTGAGAAATGAAGCTTGAAGCTGGAGGGTGCAGGCTCCGGCTTATAGTTATTGACGACAAAATCAACTACACTCTTCCTGCTGACCTCGGTGCCCGGTCTTATGCTCTGTTCCAGCACCGTATCTGCAGGCTTATCACTATTGCTTTCATAGGATATGTTTCCCAATATCAGGTCTTTGATAATAAGATCCGTCTTAACATCTTCAATATCAGCTCCAAGATAAGAGGGCATTATGAATTTTTCAGGCCCTATACTTATTACATAGTCTATTGTAGTCCCTTCATCCACACTGATTCCCGGAGCTATACTCTGCCTGATGACAAAACCATTGGGATATTCGCTGTATTCCTGGTCAAAGGTACCCTCAACCAGCCCCTCGCCTTCAAGTATGAGCTTAACCTTGTCATAGCTTTCACCTTCAAGCTTCGGGACTGTAACCTTCCTTGGCCCTTTGCTTACAACTACTTTTACGGGATTGGTTATCTTGTTCTTCTCGTTGGGCTTAGGATTTTGGCTGATAATGCTTCCTTCGGGAATATCCTTGTTAAACACTCTTTCGGTTACTTCAAGTATAAGGCTGAGAGCACTGAGCTTTTCCCTTGCCTCTTCTTCGCTATTGTTCCTTATGTCAGGAACCTCCACTTCCTTTACGGTAAAGAGACTGTTAACGAACAATATTCCTCCGCCCAGCAGCAAAGCCAGCAGCAATCCCCCAAAAATAGCAACAATAGTAAATTTAATGCTCCTCTTATTCTGTACAGGCTTATCCTTTCCTTCAGGTACTTTTGGGATTGGATCAACTGAATAATCATCGATTACGATTTTTTCTTCCTTTACTTCATTCGATTCCTTGCTTTCCGGTTCCTCATTAATCTCGGCTGCTACTTCCCTGTCAATTATTTTAATAGGCTCAAGGACCCTGGTACTTTCATCGCTATACCTGTTTTTCTTAACAAAGTCTCCATTAGGCATTACCAATGACTGTCTAAGGTCATTTATTATCTCTGACGCGCTGTTATACCTTTTAGATACTTCCTTTTCCATACACTTCATTATTATTGCTTCTATGGCCTTCGGTATCCTGGAGTTAATCCTGGAAGGAAGCTCCGGCTCTTCCTGTATATGCTTCAGAGCTACAGCAATAGGAGATTCACCTTCAAACGGAAGTCTTCCCGTAAGCATTTCATACATTACGACTCCAAGTGAATAAATATCCGACTTCTCGTCGACATATCCTCCCCTTGCCTGTTCGGGTGAGAAATAATGCACAGAGCCGATTACGTTGCCTGTATTTGTTATGGTACTTGAAGACACGGCTCTGGCTATTCCAAAATCCGTGACTTTCACAGAGTTGTCTTCCCGGATCAGTATATTGTGAGATTTTATATCACGGTGAACTATATTGTTTTTGTGGGCTTGATCCAATGCGTAACATATCTGAATTGCGATATTGGTGGAATATTCCACCCCCAAGGTCCCCTTGCTCTTTATAAGCTCTTTAAGTGTCTGCCCCTTGACGTACTCCATAACTATATAATAGCTGTTGTTTTCAGTTCCCACATCATAAATCCCGACTATATTCGGATGAGAAAGACTGGCTGCCGATTGTGCTTCTCTCCTGAACTTCTTGACAAATTCCTCATCTTCGGTGAATTCCGGCCTTAAAACCTTTATAGCTACAAATCTATTCAGTAGTCTGCATTTTGCTTTATAAACCAAAGCCATTCCGCCGCCGCCGATTTTTTCCAATACTTCATATCTATCTCCCAATACCCTACCTATCATCATCTTCACCACCCTTACACATCTGAATAACCACGGCTGTTATGTTATCATAGCCGCCCTTTTCCTTGGCTTTTTCTATCAGAAGCTCACAAGCCCCGTTTAAATCTGAAGCGTCATCCATTACACGGGTTATATCCTCTTCACACACCGCATTTGTCAACCCGTCAGTGCAAATCAGTATAAGATCGCCGTACTTCATATCATACTGGTACACGTCCGGTTCAATTGAATATTCCGTTCCAAGAGCTCTTGTAATGACATTTTTCTGTGGATGATTGAATGCATCCTCAGGTTTTATGGTACCTCTCTTTACCAGCTCTGCAACCAGGGAATGGTCCTCAGTAAGCCTTGATATGTCTTTCCCCCTGATGCGGTATATTCTGCTGTCCCCAACGTGTCCTATATATATGCTGCTGTCCTTTGCAAGCACCATTGAAAGTGTTGTTCCCATACCAAGGCAGTTGCTGTTAAGTATAGATGTCTTGTAAACCATTTCGTTGGCATATATAATTGCATTTCTTACCAGTTCCTTGATCTCTTCATCTCCCCGCATAAGGGTCTCAATACTGTTTCTTATGTAAGCAGCTACCTCCTGTACCGCCATTGAACTTGCTACCTCTCCTGCATTATGTCCTCCCATGCCGTCAGCTACAATGTATAAATATGTACCATCGATGTTTTCAAGTTTTTCACATAGAAATCTGTCCTCATTTACTTTTCTGACCAGACCAATGTCCGTCCTTCCGGCTGACCTCATTAAATCACCTCAAATAAACTGTTAACCGAATTAAAAAATAACTTTCGGTTTTCATTACAATAAAAAATATTTCGACAAAACATATAAAAAACCTCTAACAAAATCAAATATTTGTGACTCACTGCCGGCTTATATGCTTCTGTCTCAGCTGCCCGCAGGCTGCATCAATTTCACTGCCAAGCTCCCTCCTGACGGTTGTTTCAATTCCGAAGCCCTCAAGAGCTGTCTTAAATGAATTTATCTTCTCTTTGGAAGCTTTTAAAAAATTCTTGCCCTCCACCTTATTCACCGGAATAAGATTCACGTGGCAGAGCATTCCTTTTAACAGTGTTCCCAATTTATGGGCATCCTTAATACTGTCGTTGACATCTTTTATCAATGCATATTCAAAGGTAATCCGCTTATTTGTCATATTTATATAATACCTGCATGCTTCCATAAGCTTCTCAATGTTGTATTTCCTATTCACAGGCATTATTCTGCTCCTGGCCTCATCATCAGCTGCGTGCAGGGATATCGCCAGTGTGCACTGAAGCTTTTCATCGGCAAAATCATATATCCTCGGAACAATTCCTGAGGTTGAAAGAGTAATATGCCTTTGACCTATATTCAGCCCCTTGGGATGATTAATTGTCCTTATGAACTTCATAACCTGATCATAGTTGTCAAAGGGTTCCCCCGTACCCATAAGTACAATATTGCCTATTCTTTCTCCGATATCCCGGGATACAGCCATTACCTCCTCAAGCATTTCTCCGCTGGTCATGGACCTGATAAGCCCCCCCGTTGTTGAAGCACAGAACTCACAGGACATTCTGCAGCCAAATTGCGTTGATATACAGAGGGTTTTTCCGTAGCTGTAGTCCATGAGCACACACTCTACAGCATTACCATCTTCAAAGCAAATCAGGTACTTTCTGGTATTGTCTGTTTTTGAGTGCTGCATCGCGGCGATATATGCCCTGCCGATATAGAAGTCACCTTCCAGCTGTTCAATCAGGTTCTTAGGCAGATTGGTCATTTCCCGAAATGAAGCCGCATCCTTATAAATCCATTCGAAAACCTGAGCAGCTCTGAATCTGGGCAGCCGGTTCTCTTTAATATATATTTCAAGCTCATCAAATCCCAGGTCTTTTATATTCTTCTTATCCAGCAAATTCAACTACCTCTTTCCCATTTTAGCTATAAAAAATCCATCTGTACCGTGGACGTTCGGATACAGCTCCAGATATCCCATATGAGCGCTGTCATTCTCCAGCTTTTCCGGTACTTGCCCTATAATACTCTCCATCTGAAACTGCGGGTTACTTGACAGAAAATCCCTTACCACATCAAGATTTTCCGCTCTGTTTACGGTACATGTGCTGTATATCAATTTCCCTCCCGGCTTTACGTATCCGGAAGCCAGCTCCAGTATCCTCTTCTGCATATCGACCAAATCCTTGAAATTTTTCGGGTCCTTCTTCCATCTAAGATCGGGTTTCCTTCGTATTACGCCAAAACCGCTGCAGGGCGCGTCCAGCAAAACCCTGTCATATTTCCCGATGGAATCCTGGTCATTTACCATTGCATCAAAAATTTCAGTTCTTACAATGCTTACTCCGAGCCTGGCGCAATTTTCCTCCACAAGCCTGAGTTTATGCCTGTATACATCCCTGGCCACAATCTCCCCTTTATTGTCCATTAACTCCGCCATGTGGGTAGTCTTTCCTCCGGGTGCACTGCATATGTCAAGGACTTTATCCCCCGGCTTCGGATCAACAATATGAGCCACCAGCATGGAGCTTTCATCCTGCACCTGATAATACCCCTTCTTGAAGGATTCCTTTGCTTCTATGGAGGAGGTTCCCCTTATGTGAATTGCTTCCGCATTATAGCTGCCGTCAATGCATTCAATTCCTTCTTCCGCAAGTATTGCCAAAAGCTCCTTTTTTTCAATCTTAAGCCTGTTGCAGCGTATTGTGAAAGGAGGTTTTTCATTATTTGCCTTCAGCAAGGCCTCAGTGAATTTCATTCCGTAATCCTTTATCCACTTTTTTACTATCCACTCGGGATGAGAATAAAATACCGACAGGTATGAGGCGGCATTCTTGCTTTTATCCGGATATTCCAGCTTTTCCTTATTTCTGCTTATGTTTCTAAGTACTCCGTTTACAAGCCTGACGGTTCCTTCATGCCCATATTTCCTAGCAAGTTCTGCACTTTCGTTGCATACTGCAGAATCGGGTATTCTGTCCAGAAAAAGTATCTGGTATATTCCGCACCTGATAATATCTTCAATCCACGGGTCTATGCTTTTCATTTTTATGAAACGGGATATTATCCAGTCAATACGGGTAAGATTTCTCAAAGTGCCGTTTACTATTTCCGTGACAAGAGCTTTGTCAACCCTTAAAAGCCTGTCTTTATCCAGTTCCTCCTTCAGGGCAATGTTGGAATAGGCACCTTCCCTCAGCACTCTGTATACTGTCCTTACTGCCGCGTCTCTGGCCATGTCTGTTTTTTTCATAAGCAATACTCTCCTATACTGTGTAAAAGCTACAGATAGTTATATTCCTACCTGTAGCTCCGGATAACATGCCATTAATCCCTTCTGCCTCTCAGAACCAAAAGCCTCACCAACTGCATGACAGCCGCAAAAGTTGCTGCTACATATGTAAGTGCCGCAGCATTCAGAACTTCTTTTGCAGGCCCTATTTCGTCTGACGGTACCAATCCGTTGCCTTCCAAAAGGGCTATTGCCCTGCTGCTTGCGTTGAATTCTACCGGAAGTGTTATAACCTGAAATGCCACCGCTGCTGAAAACAGAAGTATTCCTATGTCTATAAGGTTCACCCAGCTAAAAATAAATCCGGCTAATATAAAAAGCCACGCTGCCTGGGATCCAATAGAAGCCACAGGGGCAATTGCATTTCTTATAACAAGGGGTGCATATCCTTCCGAATGCTGTATTGCATGGCCGCACTCATGAGCAGCTACACCAACAGAAGCAAGAGAATTACTGCTGTATACATCCTGGGACAATCTGAGCACTCTCGTTCTTGGATCATAATGATCAGAAAGCCTTCCCCGGACAATCTCCACGGGAACATCCTGAAGCCCGTTAATATCCAGTATCCTTCTGGCAACCGCATATCCCGTATGCCCATAGCTATTCCTGATTCTGAGGTATTTATTAAATGTAGAAGATACCTTGGACTGCGCATATGCGGCAAGTATTATTGCCGGTAATATCAAAATAAAAGTCGGATCAAAACCATAACCATAAAACATATTTTTCCCTCCATAATTAGTTTAAATAGTATTAGCTTATTGTTCATTATTCGTTGTCCGTCACTTTCCGGAATCCCGCAGCCTCTTATCCCGTGTCTATTTTCCCAGTATTGTGCCTGCAGTAATAGTATGTCCCCTGAGATATGCCTCTACACTCATAGGTTTTTCGTTTTCAAACTGCAGTTCCAATATTTTAAGGCTTCCGCTGCCGCAGCTTACAACTATGCTGTCTTTACGGACACTGCCAATATAGCCGTAATCTCTGCTGTCCGTATTATCGTCCAAAGCTTGAGCTCTTAATATCTTAAACATCTTTCCGTTATATGACGAAAAAGCACCGGGCCATGGATATGTTCCCCTAATCAGATTCCTGATATCTTTCGCACCCCTTGACCAGTCTATCCTGCCAAGTTCTTTTGTCATTATCGGGGCATAAGTAGCTTCCTCGTTATTCTGGGGAGTCCTCTCGATTTTGCCTTCAATCAGAAGCTCTATCGTCTCGGACAAAGCTGAAGCTCCAAGCTCTGATAATCTGTCATGCAGTTCTCCCGCATTCTCATCTTCTCCTATTTCAATTTCCTTTTTTAATATAATATCACCTGTGTCCATCCCCTTATCCATATACATGGTAGTGACACCGGTGGTTTTATCCCCGTTTATTATGCACCAGTTAATGGGTGCTGCTCCTCTGTATTTCGGAAGAAGAGATGCATGTACATTAATGCATCCAAGGGGTGGAATATCCAATATTTCCTGAGACAGTATCTGTCCGAAGGCAACTACAATAATGGCCTCTGGTGCCAGATCCCTTAGTATCTGAACAAATTCCCCGGTCTTTATTTTCTCTGGCTGGAAAATTGCTATTCCTGATTCTTTTGCAAGGATTTTTACCGCAGATTCCGCCAGCTTGTTGCCCCTTCCTTTTGGCCTGTCAGGCTGAGTTACAACAGCGGCTATTTCATGCTTATGAGCAATCAGCTCTCTGAGACAGGGAACTGCAAAGTCCGGCGTTCCCATAAAAACTATTCTCATACTTCTTCTTCCCTTTCGAAGCCTAATCTTCCTTATCGGTTATTATTGCTTTATCAGTAAAAAGAATACCGTTCAGATGATCAATTTCATGGCAAAAAGCAATTGCCAAGAGTTCTGTTCCTGTCATTTCAAAAGTCTCGCCTTTTCTGTTCTGAGCCCTTACAATGACCTTTTCCGGCCT
>DAOLPD010000009.1:0-38546 GCA_035417425.1 Bacillota bacterium | reverse complement strand
CTGTCAAAATCATAATCCGTGTGCGTCGATATACTATACTGTCTCTTGCGGAGGGCTATGCAAACTCCATATATGTCGCATTATAATTCTTATGTGCAGCAGTCCGACTTTCTGCAGCTATTTCAGTTTGGAGCAGATCAGCCTGCCTAGCCTTTCAATGCCTGTTCTGATTCTTTCCGGAGCAGCATTGCCGAAACTGATTCTCATACAGTTGCTGCCTGCACCATTACCTTCGGTAAAAAAGCCTTCCCCTGCCACGTAGGCAACCTTGACATCAGGGTTAGTAACGGCTTCAACCAATAGCTCAGTGGTATTGATGCCTTCCGGCAGCTCCGCCCATGTGAACAGTCCTCCGTCCGGGTAAGTCCTCCTGGTCCCTTCCGGAAAGTACTTGTCGATGCATTCAATCATGATGTCTCTTCTTTCACGGTACAAATCACATATCATCCTGTGATGGGCCGGATAATATCCTCGTTTGAAGAATTCGGCGCATATTACCTGAGGCAGCATGGATGTATGGGAATTGGTTGCTGTTTTGGCATCAAACAATCTTGATATTATTTCATCATTTGCAAGAACATAGCCCAGCCTGCTGCCCGGCGAGAAGATCTTGGAAAAGCTGTTTGCCAATACAGTGTGACCGGTCTGGTCAAAGGCCTTTATCGGCAGTAAATCGCTTCCGCTGTAGCGAATGTCTCGATAGGGATCATCTTCCAGAATAATCACATCATAACGGCTCCCCATTTCAGCGATTTTCTGCCTTCTGTCCAAGGACAGGGTCCTGCCGGTTGGGTTTTGGAATGATGGAATAACATACACCATCTTGGGCTTATGCTTTAATATTTTTGCTTCCAGGTCTTCAGGAACCATACCGTTATCATCCATATCCACAGCAATGCAATTTGCCTGGAACATCTCGAATATTTCAACACAATGCACAAAGGAAGGTGATTCAACCAGAATCACATCACCTGAATCAATAAAAAGCTGGCACAACAGGTTCATGGTTTCCAGTCCGCCGCTGGTAATCAGCACATTGTCAACACTTGCTGCAACCCCCTTTGGTGCCAGTAAATAATTAACAACAACCTCCCGGAGATCCGCCGCACCCATGACGGGACCGTACTGAAGAGCCTCCACACCTCTTTTGTCAGCTCTTATCACTTCATTAGTTATTTCACGGACAATATCTATGGGAAGCGCCTCTTTTGCCGGAGCACCGCCCCCAAAGGAAATGATGCCGGGATCATTCATAGAACCAAAAAGATTTCGGATAATATTTGCGGATTTTTCCATTGCAGTCATACGCTGTGCAAAATTGGGCACAATAAACCTCTCCTTTTAATCCTATATTTTAGTATTAACCTGCCATTTGATTTCAGCTGCTAATTTCTATGTACACAAACAGCCTCTGTCCTGCAGCCGGTCAGCTTAATTAAATCATCCGGGGCTAATTCAATCTGATGCCCTATCTTTCCTGCGCTTACGATTATTGTATCCATGGCTTTACAGGAGCTGTCAAGCACTGTCTTGTACTCCTTTTTCATACCTATGGGAGAGCACCCCCCGCGGATATATCCGGTAACTTTATTGATGTCCGCGACTTTTATCATCTCAACGGCTTTCTCACCTACAGACCTTGCCGCTGCTTTCAAATCAAGCTCAGCGGCAACTGGGATTATGAAAACGTAGAATTCCCTGCTTGCCCCTTGGACAACAAGGGTTTTGTATACTTTTTCAACAGGGCAGCCGATTTTGCAGGCAACCGAAATCCCATCTATCAAGCCGTCACTGTTATCATAAGCATATGTATTATACTTGATTCCTGCCTTTTCAAGAATCCGCATTGCATTTGTCTTCACCTTTTCCAATTCTGCACCTCACTCCATGAATATCGTGACCTAGAGCTTGGTTCTCATGCTGAGAATTCCCCTCGCTCGCCTGTAGTCTTTCATGACATAGGTCTTTACTTTATGAGTCTCAAACTCGTCCATATTTTCAAATGCGGTTGATATCATAAGTTTTATCCTGTTCAGCTGATTCACTTCACTTGCACCCGGGTCGTAATCAATAGCTACTATATTGGTTCCGGGGTAAACCCGTTTCAGCTCCTTCATCATTCCTTTCCCCGTGACATGATTCGGAAGGCATGCAAAGGGCTGCATGCATATTATATTTTTGACTCCGTTATTAATAAGCTCAACCATTTCTCCTGTCAAAAGCCATCCTTCCCCGGTCTGGTGGCCTAAAGACACAACTGATGAAGCCCCTTCTGCAATCTCTTCTATTGTTTGGGGAGCATAAAATCTTTTGCTGGCAGACAGAGCCTCCCTGTATGCCTTCCTGTAGAACTCAATAAGCATAATGACTGTGCGTCCTAAGAGCTGGGATTTTTTACTTCCTGATAAATATTTATATCTATACTCCAAACCATAGGCACTATACAGCAGGAAGTCCGTTAGTCCGGGCACTACTGCTTCTGCTCCCTCGGCTTCAACTAAACTGACAACATTATTGTTTGCCGTAGGATGGAACTTTACAAGTATTTCCCCAACCAGTCCCACCTTTGGCTTAGTCTGGCTAATCACTTCCAATTCGTCAAACTCTTTAACTATTTCTCTGATAATCTGCTTGAATACTTTTCTATTGGCATATTCCAGGGATTCCGTACAAATTTCAGCCCACTTTTCATACAGCATATTGGCGGAGCCTTTAATCCTTTCGTAGGGTCTGACTCTGTACAATACATTCATTAGCAAATCACCGTATACAAGTGCCATCATGGCTCTGTTCAAGAGCTCCATTGTGAACTTAAAGCCTGAATTTTTCTCCATGCCTACAGCATTCAACGATATTATGGGAACTTTCTCAAAACCTGCATCTTTAAGGGCTTTTCTCAAGAAGCCTATATAATTGGTAGCCCTGCAGCCTCCGCCTGTTTGAGATATCATTACCGAGGTACTATTCAAATCATATTTGCCGGACTTCAGTGCTTCTATAAGCTGTCCTATTACAATAATGGCAGGATAGCAGGCATCATTATTCACATACTTCAAGCCTTCATCCACAGCTCCTTTATCCATTGATGCCAAAACAACCATATTATAACCCGACAGTCTGAACGCCTTCTCCAGGAACTGAAAGTGTATCGGAGACATTTGAGGCACTAATATAGTATGTTTCTTCCTCATATCCTCTGTGAATTCAATTTTCTTATATCTGTTGTCAACTTTCTTAAGTTCAAACCCGTTCTTATCTCTCTCCAAAATTGTAGCTTTAAGTGACCGAAGCCTTATCTTAGCTGCACCAAGATTATTACCCTCATCTATTTTCAAGGTTGTATAAATCTTGGAATTCTCATTAAGTATTTCCTGCACCTGGTCTGTTGTAACAGCATCCAATCCGCAGCCGAAGGAATTCAACTGGACCAGTTCAACGTCCTCCTGCTTTGCAGTAAAGCTTGCCGCAGCATACAGCCTGGAGTGGTATGCCCATTGATCCACTACTCTAAGGGGTCTTTCAACCCTTCCAAGGTGGGCTACGGAGTCTTCCGTCAATACAGCCATGCCAAGGGAATTTATCATCTCCGGTATGCCGTGGTTTATCTGAGGATCTATGTGGTACGGCCTCCCGGCAAGCACTATCCCCTTTAATCCTTTAGCCCTGATAAAACTTAAGGCTTCTTCTCCGGCTTTTTGGACATCCTTCTTAAAAGCTTGCTGCTCCATGTAAGCAGTATATACACTTTCCTTGATTTCCAACTTACTTATTTTGAACATCTTAAACTCTTTGTGCAGTCTGTCAACAAGCCTGTCTTCATCGTCGAGAGGCAGGAAGGGCTTCATAAGCAGTATACCCTTTTCCCTCAGCACATCTATATTGTTTTTAATGACTTCGGGGTATGAAACCACAATAGGACAATTAAAATGATTGTCTGCTTTCTTTTGCTCTTTCCGCTCATGGGTTATGGACGGATAAAAAATGAACTTAATACCCTTCTCAACAAGATTCATGATATGCCCATGAACCAATTTGCCCGGATAGCATACCGACTCTGAAGGTATTGTTTCAATTCCTTTTTCATAAAGCTTGTTTGAAGACCTGTCTGATAATTCCACTCTGAAGCCCAGTTCTGTAAACAAAGTAAACCAGAAAGGATAGTTTTCGTAAATGTTCAGAACCCTTGGAATGCCAACCGTACCCCTTCTTGCTAATGAGCTGTCTAAGGGCTTGTATCTGAATAGTCTGTCATATTTATACTTATACAGGTTCGGCAGTGAGCTCTGCTCTTTTACCTTGCCGGTTCCTCTTTCACATCTGTTCCCTGATATAAAGCTCTGCCCATTCCCAAACTTGTTTATTGTAAGCAAACAGTTGTTTGAGCATAACCCGCATCTTGATACTACCGTTTCAAGATTGAATTCATTGAGCTGATGCTCACCCAGCAAGCTTGTATGTACGCTTTCTTGATATCTTTCTCTTGCAATCAGGGCAGATCCAAAAGCACCCATTATTCCTGCTATGTCAGGTCTTATTGCCTCTCTGCCCGACAGGAGCTCGAAGCTCCTTAACACCGAATCATTATAAAAGGTGCCCCCCTGGACAACTATTTTTTCTCCCAGTTCGTTCAGATTTCTAACTTTTATTACCTTAAACAATGCATTCTTTATTACCGAATAAGATAATCCTGCTGAAATATCCCCTACTGTCGCGCCTTCCTTTTGTGCCTGCTTTACTTTAGAATTCATGAATACGGTGCACCTGGAGCCCAGATCTACCGGATTCTCTGCAGCCAGTGCTTCCTTAGCAAATTCTTCAATACTCATGCCCAAAGAGCTTGCAAAAGTATCCAGGAATGAACCACAGCCTGAGGAGCAAGCTTCATTCAGCATTATGCTCTCAATAACTCCATCCTTTATTTTCAAACATTTCATATCCTGGCCGCCTATATCCAATATGAAATCAACTCCGGGGCAGAAAAATTCCGCTGCTTTATAATGTGCAATCGTTTCAATTTCACCTATGTCTACACTTAATGCCGCCTTCAGCAGCCCTTCCCCATAGCCCGTGACAGTTGAATTAGCTATCCTGGCCTTCTCTGGCATAAGCCGATACAGCTCTTTCAGTGCTTTAACGGTTGACTTTAACGGGCTTCCCTCATTACTGCCGTAATAGGTGTAAAGTATCGCTCCTTCACCGTCTATAAGAGCTATTTTTGTGGTGGTAGAACCTGCGTCAATCCCTAAGAAGCATTCACCTTCAAAGGATGATAATTCACGTCGTCTGACAGAGCTTTTTTGATGTCTGGATCTGAACTCTTCATACTCCTTCTCATCATAAAACAGGCGCTCCAATCTTTTTGATTCCCCTCCGGAGATACTTTCATGGCTATCCAGGCTGCTTATCAATGATCCGAAAGATACAGGCCTTTCATTAAAAGAAGATAATGCCGCACCTATTGCTACAAAAAGCTGCGAGTTTTCAGGAAAGACCACCTGATCCTCTTTCAGCTTCAGCGTATCAATAAATCTTTCCCTCAACTCCGAAAGGAAATATAACGGGCCACCTAAAAAAGCCACATTCCCCCTGATAGGCCTTCCGCATGCCAGTCCGCTTATAGTTTGAATTACAACAGCCTGAAGTACGGAGACTGCAATATCTTCCTTTGCAACCCCCTCATTCAGAAGAGGCTGCACATCAGTCTTTGCAAAAACACCGCATCTTGCCGCTATGGGATAAATAACCTTGTAATTCTTAGCCAGCTCATTTAGCCCCTCTGCATCCACTCTGAGCAAAGAGGCCATTTGATCTATAAAAGAACCTGTGCCCCCTGCACAAGTACCGTTCATTCTCTGTTCTACTCCGTCGGTAAAATAAGTGATCTTTGCATCTTCTCCGCCCAGTTCTATCGCAACATCGGTTTCTGGATAATAGGTTCTGATTGCTTTCGTAGAAGCAACAACCTCCTGTGTAAAAGAAACCCCCAAACTGTTCGCAATATTTATTCCTCCGGAGCCCGTAATCACTACAGTCAATTGACTGTTTTTCAGCTTTCTGAAGGCATCATGAAGTATCTGCTGAAGCTTTTTCTTAATATCAGCATAGTGCCTCTCATACCTGCTGTATATCATATCGCAATTTTCATTTAAAACAACTACTTTAACTGTAGTAGACCCGATATCAATACCAACATGAAATAAATTACTCATAACCCCACAGCATACAAGCTGTGCCCACCTCCATGGCCCTATAATTGAAGCTTAGTAACATTTTATATGGGTATACCAAATAATTCAATAGGCAATAGTATGGTAGATGCCTGATAATATATGTTTTTCTATATATATTCATTATAGTCCACAAATATTGATAATGTAATGGGTTCAATCAAAAAATCAAGCTGCATGGGTATTCTCCAGCCTGATTTATGTAAATTCCATTCCTTGTATCACTTTATTCTTGAGAATCCTTTCCACAGCTTTTTTAAGCCGTCCCATCTGCTCGTCCTGTCTCCAAGCCTCTGACCAAGCTTCTCATTAATTTTATCAGTTGTATCTCTGATTGATTGTACATCAATGTCCTTTCCTGCATTAAGCTCCGGCAAATCCTCTTCCCCATATTCCTGGGTGTCCTGACGTTCAATTTCATCTATTGATTTAAGGAGCTCCTCACACTTCTCCCTTAGTACTTCGCGGAACCTCCTGGGATTTTTCACCCATGCCCAGCTGTCCTTGCCTGCATCAGGGAAATACCTTTCCAGCTTTATATATCCCTTACTGTGAAGCAGAGCTATGACTTCTGTAAAAATATCGGGAATTACATCTTTCATACGTTCGATTCGGAATCTGTCAATGGTTTTATAGTCGGGCATATTCATTCCGCTAAGCCACATAAACATTATATTTTCCCTGCAATTCTTAGCAATGCTTCTGCATGAGAAAATCTTCTGGGTATAGGCATATATTATTATTTTCAGCATCATGACAGGGTTGTAGCTGCTTGCTCCAACCCCTTCATATTTCTCATACAAAGGTTTTGTGTCAATGTTTTCTATCGCGCTGTCAATTACTCTTACTATATGGTTCTCGGGTATCAAATCCTCCAGGCTTGGAGGAAGAAAGGTAATCTGCCCTTGATTGTATGGTTTGAAGGAAGGTTTTTTATCCATAATATCTCCCTCTCATTGGTATTAATCATCTCTTCCGCATTGATTACATTATAGCACTTTTTGAATAAAAATCATAGCAAGGGCTGTGTAAAACCAATGGTTATACACAGCCCTACCTTAATCCCGCATATCTTGTTTCATGTCTGAAGAATGCGCCTATGACGCATTCTTCAGATACTTATCTATAATTGATGCTGCTTCCTCACGTGTAATGAAGTTCTTGGGCCTGAAGGTATCGTCCCCATAACCGCTTAATACCCCCATATCTGCAAGTATGTCCAGATAGTTGATTGCGTATTTTGCCACCTGGTTCCTGTCTGTGAAATATACTCCCTTAGGCTTTACTCCGTCTCCCAGCATTCTTCCGAGAATGGCACAGGCTTCTTCACGGGTTATCTGCTCCTTTGGGCCTAAAAGTCTCTTGTCTCCTGCAATCCTTCCGTTTACCCATCCGTTTGCATAGGCTGCCTTTATGTGGTAAAGTGCCCAATCGGGTATCTCTTTTTTATCCGCAAAGGGCAGTTGGACATTATCAATTTCGGTATCCCCCGCTTCCAAGCCTGCTGAAAGCATTTTTATGAACTCCGCCCTTGTAATGTATTTGTCAGGCATGTAATAGTATCTTTCGCCCACTTTTATACCTTCTGCAATATTCATATGAACAAGGGAGTAAATCACATCCTTTGACCACCTGGTACCTTCTACGTCATCCAACAGCCTCAAGCTGCTGTTTTCCAGTACTGCATACTTACTGAAGCTTGACAGTCTTACTGTTATGGTACCCCCTTCATTGTCTATGGTGCCTCCTATATAGTCCCATCTGCCTCGCTGCTCATCAAGCCTGTATACTGCAACCCTTCTGAGGTCTGCGGCCTGATCCGCCTCATACCTGAAGCTGAGATTTACAGGTTCTCCCCTGCCGGCAGCCGTGTAGCTTATATCATAAATGGAGCTTAAGAGCTTCATCCCCGGGAACTTTTTCATAAGCTCACCCTGATTGTCATACCTGCTTATTTTTATGTCAGCAGTATTTACTGCAAAGCCGGCCGGTATGTCAAGGGTCAGATTGTCATCCGCTGCAAGTCTTGCTGCTGCTCCCGGCTGTAACCTGGCTGAGTAAATATCCTTTTTCCCTCTTTCAGCCTCCACTATCCTTCCCAGAACACCAGCAGGGCCTGAATATCTTCTGCTTGCCGCTTTTGGCTTAGATCCTGAACCTTCCACTACATTGACAACTATGGCATCGGTGTGGGAATAATCCTCCGTTACTTTGTACTCAGCCATGATATATGCCTTACCAGGATTTTGTGCTCTTAACCTGGCTCCGCTGTCTAAGACTGCAGCTCCGGTATCTGCCATCAGGCTCCATTTTACAAGTTCCGGCTTTATGCTAAGATACTTTCCCTCGGAGTCCACTGCATTAAGGCCCAACTCCAGGCTTTCTCCCAGTTCGATGGTAGCCCCTCCGGGGGTAATCGCCACCCGCTGTATGGCCTTCAGCATATTATTATACACCGTACCCCTGTATTCGGTGATATTTCCTATTGGGTCCTCCGCAACTGCAAAAATTTCCATGCTCATATTATTGCCCATGTCCAGGGTGTATTCGAATAACCCATTCCCGTCTGATAACACATCGCCGCCGTTAATGGTAAGCTTGCTTCCCGGCTCGCATTTTCCCTTTATCAATGCGGCTGCTGTGCCGTTGCTTTCCGTGACCTCTGTGGAATCAATAAGCAGCAGAGGCGGTATGGTATCGCATATTATCCTTATTACTTTATCGGTGAAGTCTCCGGAGCTGTTTTCAGCTCTTATTTCAACCATGTTCTCCCCTTCATTCAGGGCAAGCTGCTGCAGGTGGCTCACCGCCGGGCTAAGCGAGTACACTGTTTCGTTGTTCAAAACAATATCTGCGCCAACAGCCGTGTCCGCCTCTATCGACAGCACTGCTTCCTTCCCTGTGGAATAGTATTCGTCTATACCCGACTCCGACGTATTAAGGGGAAGCATACTCCCTTCCCGGGCCAGTGAAAGCTTTAGCGCAGGCGGATGAGGTTCCGGAAGGAATACAGTGTCCGACAAAACTGCTTCACTATAATGCTGCCTGGGTACGTCTTCTCCTTCAATCAGTGCCTCTTCCCTGTGGGCTATCGCCGAGATTTTATAGCTTTTGCCTGTTTCAAGCCTCAAGGTGGTTCCGTCCTGCTGAGTCACCTCTCCGCCTATTATTGTTTCGGCTCTTCCGGATACGTAGGACTCTGGATAACCCTGCACCGATGAACCGTCATCATTCAGGACATTCAATATATAGCCCTGGGCCGGGTATCTGACCTCAGTTCCTTCTTCCCACTCCACCCTAAGGCAGCCGTTGCCTGCCGGGGCCGCCTTCAGATTCCTGGGCTTACCCGGGGCCTTGAGGTCGGTTACCGTAAACGGCCCTGTGGTACTGCTGCTATACCCGTAATTTTCCTTGGAAAGCTCCGCCCGTATCACATAGCTGCCGGTCATTACATCATCCGGAAGCGTCATGGTATAAGTCCCCGCCGCTGCGTCAATATCCTGAGCCAGCAGTCTTCCCACTTCGCTGCTTCCTTCCTCAAGCAGGTAAAGATTTACCTTTGCCCCGTCCAGATACTTTCCTGACCAATCAACCTTAACACTGCCGGTTCCTATTTTTGCAGCGTCCAAGGATGTATATTCGGGAGCCATTTTTATATCGTACAGCTGTGCTGCCGTAAGGGGCTTATCCGATACTACCGTCCAAATACCCGGCTGGGGCCCCACAACGGATATCCACAGCTTCTGCTCATCCCTTCCGCTGTCGCTGTCCTTTGCAGGAATGGTCTGGTATCTCATATTTCCGTTTATGTCGTCCTCCACCAGCATATACTCTGTCCCATCCGGCCTGTAGACTCTCACATTGGGCTTTGAACCTTCATATTCTATTTCGAACAGGGCGGCTTCCCTGCTCTGGACATTCAACCGGTATGTGGTGTCATCCAGTGCAGTGACGACAGGCATATCCATGAATAAAAATCTCCTGTCCTCCCCTGCTGCCGCCAGATATCTGCTATCCTTTGCATACACCCTTTCAGGCTGCCTTGAAGAACCCACAAGCTTCATATTGGTGCCAAATATCATCCTGCCTTCCTCGCCGGTTTCTTCATCCCTGTAATTTATTGCATAAAGCCCCTCCGAACCGTCCAAGGCTGCAATCATGCCCTCGGGCAGCTTTCCGTTTTCACCTACTTCGAATTCCACCTTTTCTTCATCAAAGATATAAGTTATCCCCATAGAGACACCTATTACAATAAGCTTTCCCCATAATTTATCCATGTCAACCCCCACTTCGGCTCCCACAATTGTCGCTCCTCCTACTACGGGAACTTTAGTGGGTATAAAGAGCCTTACCGAAGCCATACCAATGAAACTGTCCTTGTATATATTAAGCAGCACCTTCCCTTCGATACAGTCTAAGGCCTCTATGGTGGCAGATGCATGGAAGCCTATGGGGTTATACCACCTGAGCCTCAGGGTGGCATCCTTTATTATATTATAGCCTTTTATCCCGATATTGCCTTTTAGCTCGGCATGCTGCCAGGAGACGCTGAGGGTCACCTTGTCCATCTTCAGTATCTTGCCTATTTCCGCAGTTGCCGTCAGCATTATGGTAAGAGGCGGTGCCGAGGCATCCCAGTTCACCAGGTTGGAAATGTTATCCAGTCCGCCGCCCACTCCGTACAGTGTAGCCACGGGTATCGCGGGTATTATGTCTACTCCCACGTCGGTTCCTACATAAAGGTACAGCTTGTCCGGGAAAGGATAGGGATAAAGTATGAACTCTATTTCTCCCTTGACCTTTATCACCTTAAGATCCACATCAAGGGCCAATCCCACTTCACCCGGATCATCGAAGGTATTCACCTTCAGGGTGGCCTCAGCTCCTATATCCACAGGAGGCGGGAAATAGTCCTTGGGGAAGCCTACGGTGGCTTCGGCTGCTATGCCCTTGAACCCTACTGTTTTGTCGGCTTTCTGCCCCATAGCCACCTTGTCCACTATAGCCTCAATCTTGAAAGGATCTTTGTCTTCTTTCTCGTCTTTTTTGTCGTTGCTGTTGCTGTTACTGTTGCTGTTATTATTGCTGTTATTATTGCTGTTATTTTTGTCCTCGTCGCGGCTGCCTAAGGAAAGCTTCAAAGAGCCCCCGAATATGAGGCCGTAGCCATCCGTGTCCTTATAGAAGTATGCGTTATTGAATTTCAGGTTGAATCCGGCCAGTATGTTTTGCAGGCCTCCTGCCGCACCGGTCAGAGCTATTTCTATCTTTTTGTTTACAAGGTCACCATCCTCGGGAGGTTTTAGAGTATATTGGCTGCCTTTTTTCAGGTTGATCTCAAAATCCCATTTCCAGAAGGTAATGGAACCGGATACCGAAAGGCCTCCGTTTCCTGCCAGCTTTACCGACCCATTGCTTTCGCTTATGCTTATCGGCGTCGTGCTGTTGTAAAGCAGTACTTCGTTCATCTCCACAGGCGTTTCGGTTCCGGAATAGGCCTCATATATCCCTATTTCCTTCTGCTGTATGTCTCCCCTTACGATCAGCAGCAGTTTGTTTTTGACGCTATCCGGCTGCTTTTTTAAATCATCTTCATTATTAAAAACCTTAATCTTGTATGTTTTGTTGCCTTCGTCACTGACCGCAAGTATACCGTATTTCCGGCTCATGTATTGACTATCCGTAGAGATGTTTAACCCCTTCTCAAAGCTGCACCCCCGGAAGTCCTTATGCTCCAGCTTCACCGTATAGGTTCCTGCATCACTTATATCTCTCAGCATATCTCCCAGGGTGACCTGTATCGTCGTATCCCCTGCCAGGTTTATCTGCTTGTGGTTTATATTGTATACCCTTGGGTTCTGTCCTTCCTTTATCAGCTTCAGCTCCCACCTGCTCCTGTCCTTCATCAGGCTGAAGCCTGTTCCGTTAATATTGAAGGATTTCTTCAAATCCTCATAGTATTGGTTTTGGGGAGTTATTCCGGTATATTGTATATCCGGCACTTTGCCTGAGCTTCCCGGCAGTATCACATATCTGCCGTATGCCTGGGGCTCATAAAGGGAATCGGAATGGAGATATACAGTTGCCTGGCCTATCCTGTAGGTCTCGGCAAACACACCCTTTACCTTCCAGGCCAGGTTTGCCCTGGAATCCCTTTGCAGCAGTCCCAGGTTTATCTCCTTAGACTGCCCCGGGGCCAGTTCCAGGCCGCCTGAAAGCTCCAGCACAGCCCTGACATTCTCCATGGGTACCGAAACAGGAAGGCCGTTGTCCAGTGACAGGGATATCTCGAATTCCTCCTGAATATAGCCTGTTTTGTCCTCTTTAAGCTCAAGGCTGTCGGGTCCGCTCATGTTTGCCAGGAAGGTATGCCCGTCTGCCGTAGCAAATACTCCCAGGCCATAGAAGGTTTCATACACCCTGGTTTCCCCTGGGGCCAACGCCTCCGGATCCCAATAAAGGGCTACCGCACTGTCGCTCTTATTGTGCTTATTGAAGGGGGAAGTAAATTTCACGGTGCTGTCCGGTTGATAATTCCATTTGGTGGAGCCAATACCACCCCAATGAGCGACGGTCATCCTGTCCGGGGCTTTGTTTTCCCAGCCGCTTATCAATCCGTAGGACACCACCGAAGGACTTATATCCGCATCCGCCGACTGCCAGAATGCGGGCACTTCCTCTCCTTCAAGGCTTATTTCATGCTCAACCGGCTTGTCTATACCGGGTATTATAATAGGAGAACCGTCATTTGCCCCCAGCTTTGTGTCGAACAGCAGCCTTGAGCCCACGCTTTTTTCTGTCTTTCCTTTATTGGATACCGTATAGGTAACCCTTACGTTACCCAAATCAGGATTTCCGCTGTCTGAGACCAAGGTCAGCCGCTGCTCCACCTCCAGATCCCCGAGGGTCCAAAGGGAAGTATTTACCATTTGGTCGGTTTTCGGAGCTTTCACCATGCCGCCCTTTATTCCCAGAAAACCATAACTGTTCCCGAATATATAATCCTCTCCGTCTATGCGGAAGGTAGTGAAGGATGTATCGGGCTCTGACCCTTCAAAAAGCAATGGTGCATCCTGATCCTTAAGCCTCATTGGAGCGCCTTCAACGGTACTTATTCCGAACCTTCCGGTATCCTTATCCACCACAAAGCTCACAAACTGATTATGAACCCTCAGGGTATCCTCTTCCGCTGCCGCATATACAAGCTGAGTAAAACCGGTGGATGAAATAAAGAACGCAAGAATCAGCGCAAAGGCGATGGCTCTTTTCAGTATTCTCATTACTGTTCACCCCCCAAATCTGTTATTAATACATTAATCAGCCTGTTGTTCCTCTCATTGTCATATACATACAGGGTCAGCCAGCCCTTCTTGCTCACGGGTATATTATCAAGAGACCCTGCAGTACCTCCGTTCTTAAAGTAGGAGGCGTTCACGAATCCCTCCGCCAATTTGAGGCTGACCTGCCCCGAGAAGCCCTCTGCGGTCACCTGCAGCTTGCTTGCTGCAAGGGGAATCGGTTCCCCTTCGTACTTTACTCCGTTTATCCAAACTATCTGCTCCTCGTCACTTCTGACCTTCACAGTGAGAGTTTTTACCGCCTCACTTCCTAAACTGTTCACAACGCTGTAGGTTACGGTGTATATCCCCGGCTTCAGGGTGTTTACAGTACCGGTTATTTTTACCTTGTTTTTCACATCTCCGTCTATACTGTCAACAGCCGTAAATTTCATCAGGTCTATAGAACCCCTTCGGTTAATCTCTATATAATCCGGGTATCCCAGGGTAATCACAGGGGCATCCAGGACAATATTCTTTACCTCTGCCGTAAGAACCTTTATCTTCCCCAGGCTGTCCCTAATCACGAAGCTGTACTGCCCGTTCTCCGGGACGGTAAGCTCTTTCTTGCCGCCGTTGTTCAGAACTGCAAACTCTTTATCGGAGGTGAGAGTAATTGTTACCGGATTTTTTGTCAGTTCGGCAGTGCTGAAGTTTATCTTGACATCCCCGGCTCCCGGTTCGTCAAGATAAGCCGCCGAGGCTGTTACAACCGCCTCGTTCCCCAGTTCGTCCAGGGCTCTCATGGTATATCGTTCCTTATCCGTACAAGGGTACACCTGGCTGATAGTGCTTCCCTCCGCCGGGATTATCAGTTCATCTGACCTTACTATTGCAGTAATAGTATTTTTGTAAGAATCATAAACATAATCCAGCCAAAGCTTCGGAGGAATCCTGTCTATGTTCTCCACAGAAGGCTTGACTACTTTTTCTATGCCGTACTCATTTGCGAAAGTGAAATTCCAACTGCCGTTTACTTCGGTGCTGAAGATATAGCTCCCGTTTTCCTGCACTGTTTGAATATCGCCGCTTTTTAACACTGACCCCGGCTCCGGCGTAATTGTAACCTTCACCGCTTCCCTGGTGGGATGTACGGAACTGTAAGAGACCGCCACCCTTGGGCCTTCTGCCGGTATAGTGGTTAACTGTGCAAGAGCTCTGCCCTTATTGCCCGCCTCATCTTCAAATTCAAATACGAACTGGCCGTTGGTTTTGAACACATAGCTGCTGCTTCCGCCGTTGTTTGTTATAGTAACCTTTCCCCCGCTGTCGTCCGAAAGCTTCAGTTTGGCTGTAACGGGCCCTTTCTTGGGATCAGCCCATGTGTAGCTTACCCGTCCCGAAGGGGGTGAAATATCCTCTTCGTAGAGACTGTCCGGGGCTTTCAGCATACCGGAGTATTTACCGGCGGATGCCAGCAATGACCCAGGGACATATGCCCACCGGCCCCCCTCCGTCATGGTAACCGTTACATTGTCCACCCAGTCTTCTTCTACAATATGGCCTACTCTTACGGTATGCATTTCACCCCCTGCCAGGTACATTATATAACCGTTTTCATCAAAAGTTATTTCGGCTTTATATACTCTCAGGTAGTAATCATCATTTTCCTCAAGCTCGCTCAGCAATTCGTCATCAAGATAACCCTCGCCATATACGGCATCAAATACCCTTATTGGTTCCGGATTAAAATCCTGTATAATACGACCTATCATTATCTTTATTTTGCCCTCAGAGATCATTTCCTCATTCTTCATGAGGCCCAGTATACCAGGAACGGAATCAGGATTGAAATCAGGATCGGAGTCAGGATCAAAATCAGGATCGAAATCAAACATTTCGGGTCTGAGCTCTATAGTAGTATTGTACTCATCTTCATCTTCGTCCCAACCGGCTTCTATAGTCACCTTTACAGGCTCCGAAGTCACACTGTCGTATGGGTCCATTGTTACCGTGCCTTTAGTACCGCATTCATCAACTCCGCTGCCATATTTCCTGACGGCAGTTATCGATCCCTCGGTCCCGTCGGAATCGTAGGTATAAACGAAGGTATGCACCTCATCATCCATACTAAGATCGAATACTGCTTCGCTTACCGTAATCGGCTCCTGCGATACAATGAAGGCTCTCATAACTCCCTCATGCTCCCCTGAGTACACAATATCAATATCAGACTCCTCATCGGCCATGACCATATGAAAAGGATCTGAGGTAAAGTATGCAGTATTGCCTGCTGCATCCATGGCATATACATGCAGATACCATAAACCTTCATCTGCCGCATCTTCACATGTAAGATTTACATAACTTCCGTTAACTGCAGAGCTCCAGCTTGTTACCGATTCTATATCCTCGTTCATACTAAAGGCGTATTCTATTATTGCTATGCTGCCATTGTCGCTGACTATTATTTGGGGCGAAACTATTGGTGCATCACTTGCGCTGCCGTTGGGAATGACATCTATTTCCGGCGCCTCGGTGTCCGTAAGCTCCGGTTCCGGTTCATAGTCGTCATCATCATCATCGTCATGATCCTGATATATGACCGGCGGTTTTACTATTACAGGTACAGGCTCTTTATAAGCCTCTACCACTCCCTTATTTCCGGCCGCATCCTCCAATATGAAGTAATGGGGTTCTCCTGCGGTAATGATTTCATTGTAATATCCGGGAACATATCCTATTACCTTTATATCCTCGGAAGGGCACAGGTTGTCACTGATGTCGACAAGCTCCGCAGTATAGAAAACGTTCGAATCATAGTAGCTGCTGTACTTAACCCTTGCCGTAGGAGGAGTTACATCCCTTACAACCGTGGATGCAGCAGTGTCCGACTCTTTTCCTGCACTATCCCTGTATTTTGTGTAGAAGGTTATGGAACCTTCTTTGTCAGGCAAAGGAATACAAGGGCTGTAACCCTCAGTTCCAAAGGAAGTAGCCCCTTTTTCAAGAGGTATCCAGCCGCTCCAGCTTTCTCCGTCCATGGACCAGGAGAATTCCTCCACAGGGTTGAAAATATGGAGCTCCGCAAAATCCTCATTGGTATATTTGTTCCCTTTGTAAAAATTAACATATGGAGCTGAGGCTGAGGGCTTTGATTCGGCATTGCCGTACGGCCCGAAATTCGGAGCTGTGTAGTTCTGGTACGCATCTGTCGCCATTACAGTCACATATGTACCCGGCTTCAGTTCATCCTTGCTTATTATTATTTCCCCGTTCTCCGGAAGCTGCTGCCAGTTGGAATTACCTAAAATGTACTTTACTGCGATATCCTTCCGGGGAGTATAATTATCGGATACATGGATCATGACCTTTATGGATCCGTCCGCCTGCGTTTCCGCATTTGCATTCACCTGGGGAGGCTTGAAGTCGAAAAGCAGCGGCTGAGGAACCGTTTTGCTTCCTATAGGCTTCTTATCCCCGTCTGCCGCAATAATGTGCAGATAATAATAGCCGTCCCTCTCCCTGGGATCTCCTTCAAAATCTTCCGAAGTATTGATCCTGTGGCTCTCCTTGTACCTCCATATCCCTGAGTTCTCTGAAAACTCAGGCATTGCAGCTTCCCGGGTCATGCAGTACCAGAGCCCCTTGCAACGCCAATTCACTCCGTCTTCCCTTACCCAGTCTGCTGAGCATAAATAGACCCTTCCTTCAGCGGCGCCCCCCAGGTTAGTCTCCAGGCTGACGCTTATTTCCTCCTGTTCTATAATGGAGGATATGTCAATATCCGTTCTGGTCACATTTATGTCTGTCGACCATCCGTATCCTCTAAAACCATGAGTCGAGCCGTAGAACATATTGCCCTTTTTGTCCTTTGCATGTACAAATAACCTGTAGTTATTTGTGCTTCCCGGATCGATCCCGAACATTCCGGCCAGCTCGTGGGAATGGTACCATCTGCCCGGGACCAGGGGCTTTGCAGCTCTCATAATACCTCCGAAGTCCGCGTTGGTATACCCGATGCTGAACTCCAAAGTATCATAATCCACTCCCGAAACCTCGTCCGTAACATTTATTTTTAGGTAAAAGCCTCCCTTTTCCTTTTCCGCTTCCTTGGTGTGGACGGTAATTACCGGAGGCTCGGTATCTCCCACATATCTTTTACTATCCGAAAGCTTCACTCCTCCTTTGGGAAGCAGCGGCGCCTTGTTTCCGGCGGCGTCCATCACATACACTTCACCGTAGGAAACTCGTTCTGTCGACCCACTTTCTTTATCTTTCCAATCGCTGAATATACTGCCTGTTATCTCAAGGGGATCAAAGCTGTTCTCCAGGTTGTCAAAACGGAATTCCAGCATTGTTGTGCCGTTCCCCCCCGCATAGTATGCATCAGGGGTACCGGAGCGGTAAGGATCCAGGTCCCCTTTCCAGTCCCGGTTCAATGCATTCAGAAACAGCTTCGCATCGTAGCTTGAAAACATGCCTGCCCTCTGATAGTTCTCAAACTGCAGCTTGTTTATGTTATGCCTGATTAAGGCTTCATCGGATACTGTTATATATACAGGCTCCGAAAATTTGAAATACAAAGGTAATGTTTGAAAACGGTCTAACGTTCCCTCGGGCAGTCCGCCGTTTATTTCCAGCAGAACCGGAGCTGTAGTTTCCACCCTGAAATCCCGGGTAAAGGTCCTGTATATTTTGCTGACTCCGCTTGCGGCGTCTGAGGCAAAGGATATGGTCCTGTATTCATTAGGCATCGGATTGAAAGCATTGTCGGTGATGACTCCTCCCTCCAGCACCATTTCATATATGTCCGAAGCCCTGAACTCATCTCCCGGCCGCACTGAATATTTGAACTTTATCTGCTTGCTGTAATCATTTCCGTAAGTCTCCTTATTATACCTGGACTTGTCAACCGGGTAGGCATACCCCTCCATATCCCTTCCGTCGGCGTTCCTGTATTTGAACTTTATCTTAAGCTCGCCGAATTGATCCGACATGCCCCTTCCGATATTGTGCAGCACATGATCCAACAGCAGCTTTTCATCAGGGTATTTAGGGGTCAGCTGGTTACTTAGAAATGAAGCCCTCTCTGTGGCGCTCAAGCCCCTCACATAAGCCAGGTAATCCGGATCGTTCACGAATATGGGCTCACTAAACTCAAGGTCCCAATATACATCGTCCCCTATGCCGTAATAATCCTTCATCTGCCTTTCCTCAGGAGTCCCCAGCTCCCGCCTTTCTCCGAATTCCACATATTTGGGTATAGGGGCCACATCATCGGTTATATATACTTCTATATTCCTGAAATATATTTCGCATTTGTTATCATCAAATATAGTGGTGCCCTTCTCCCCGGTAAGGGTAAGCTGCATACTGGTCGCACCCTCCGGAACATAGCCTGAAAAGCTTACATCATTCCAGCCGCTGAAATCATTAAACGTCCATTCCACCGTTATTGAACCGCTCCTCCCGTCACCCAACGGAGCCCAGAAGTCCAGGAATATACCTGCAACATCACTATCCAAAGCTTGTCCGTAAACCTGCAGCTTTATCCTGTATTTTAGCCCGGTCTGGGCGCTGGTGCCCTTAAGGGGCATGGTCCAAAAGTATTTAAAACTATTGTTTATATTAGTAGGCTTGATTTCATCCCCTGTCTTGGGATGAGGCTCAATATAAAAACTGTTTGTCTCGTTTGTGCTCCATTTTCCCTTGTCAGGATAACAGTTTATTATCCCCTTGGATGCAAAATATGCTCCGTTGTCAAAGCGTACATCGGTACCTGACCCCGCAACCGGGACAATCTGCGATATAAGCAATACCAACGTCAACATTACCGATACCATACCTTTGACTGTCAAGTTCCGCATAAAACCACCCTCTTCCATTTATAATTTTATATTCAGCCAAGCAAAATAACTTCCATAAGCTCTCCTACGGTAAGCCGAACCCTTCCGTTCCCCCATAGGACATAATCCCCGTCAGTTACGGCGGTTCTGAAAAGTGCCTCATCCGCAAGCTCAGCGTATTTCGCCGTCTGAAGCTTGCCGGACAGGTCAACGATTGCCGTACTGCCTCCCTCCATTTCCATGAACAGCCGATAGTCCTTCATGGGCAGTACAGTTTTTATATAGCTCATAAGCAATCCTCCTTCCGGAATCCAGTAGAAATATGCAAAAAAACCCTATCTTACTAATATATTCTAAAATAGGATTTTTTATTCCACATCGTCCAAACCGACGATATTTTTACTCTATTTAAAGTTTTATTCCGCCCTGCACATTCCCGCATACAGTCCGACAAAAGTGACACCGCTGCCCAACAGTGCGCAGAATATGGTCTTCAGTGCAATATATACACCGAAGGAAAGCTCCTTGAGCCCAAGAAGTGCAAAAACCGGGGCAGCTATTCCGAACAGGACTATTGCGGTGAAAAAACCAAGCAAAGTACCGAACAGCACCGGACGCCGGAACAGGCGGCTTAAACGGCCAATTACCGGATTTGGGGCATCAAGGATTCCGGCAGTTTTTGTCCGTCTGAGGCTTGCCCTGTTAAAAAATGCAGAAATAATAAAGGTTAAAAGGCAGGTAATGGTCAAATCAATTGCAATACTGACGGTATCCGTCGGAACTGTATCAGCTTTATGGTATATAAGAGCTGTAATCATACCGCTTATAAAGAAATTAAATGCTGCGGCTGCTTTTATTTCAATGTTAATATATTCCTTAATCTCTTTGTTCAAAAGTTCACCCCCGTCACTTAAGCTTTTCCGCAAGCTTCGTCCGACGGTCTATGTCCAGTTTTTGGAATATAGCACGCATATGGGTCCTGACGGTGCTTTCCGTAACCACCAAACGTTTTGCTATCTCACTGTTATGCAGTCCCTCCGCCGCCAGCTTTGCCACCTCATATTCCCGGGGCGTCAGGTCGGGAGGAAATTCCTCCGGTGTTATATCTTCATAGAGCCTTGTCCAGCCCGACGAGAACCTGTCTTTTATTTCGTTAAACTTATCGGTAAGTTCAGGGTATTGCTTGCTGACCAGTTCATCGGACAAACCCTGAAGCAGCCATGAGTATGCAGCGAAAGGAAATATCAGTCCGTCAGGCAGAGCCATTTTCCCGGCCCGTGCAACAAGGGCACATGCTTGATCACGGTTGCCCACCGATATATGCCCGACAGCCAGAATCAGAGACAGGAGCATATCCCTGAAGGGATTGAACCTCAAACCCTCAGGATACATGGCCTCAAGCATTCCCAGCAGCCGCGGGAATTCTCCCCTGTGCATCAGATAGCTTATATGCACGTACATACCGTTGTAAATCATTGCGGGATTGAGCCTCTGATCCGAAAAGTCCCCCTTTTTAAGCCAATCGGCTATTCTCTCAATCTGCTGCAGCTCGCTGAAAAGCGCCCCCCGGCTGATATCCAGGGCTTGTCTGAGTATGAAGGAATCCTGAGAGGTAAAGGACGCCGCACGCTCCATGGAGCTGATGGCATTCTGCCAGCCTGCCGTATCGGCCTTGTGCAGTGCTATCTCGGCCAGCAGCATCGTAGCCCCCAATAGTATAATACTTTGCTGCCTGCTCTCAGCCAGAAAAGCAGCTTTGTATGCAAGTATCTCAGCTTCACTCAGGTTTCCCCTGTAATAGGCCAGCTCTGCCCGAAACAATACATCCGCCCCGCTGCCGTGGCCTCCCGTAAGCTGTGAATACAACCCGATGTACTCCTCCAGTTCCTCTGCTTCTCTTTCAGCTTGTCCCGGCACAGTATGCAGCTCCACAAGGGCACAGTAATTGCCCCGGCACCAGGGGGCTGAAGACAGTATAACCCGGGAGCATCTGCCCTTAAAAAACACCGCCGCCTGCCTGAGTACTGCAGTCATTTCGGCAATATTCGGATAGCTTCTGTAGGAAGCCAGAAGAAGCCATTCCCCCATGAGGTCGGAATCCTCTGCCAGCTCCGGCAGTTCTCTCAGTTCCTCCAGCAGCAGCTCATACTGAGCTTTTTTCCCGTTCATATACAGTGCCCAGGCAACTCTGAGCATTGAAAGTACATGCCTTCTCTTTATATCAACCGGACAGCTTTCGATATCCAGAGCCAGCTCAGCAAAATGCGAATCGCCTATATTTTCTAAAATATTATTGGAAAAATCCATGGAAAGTATCCGCTCAAAATCCCCGGCTTTCCAATAAAAGCCCAGGGCGTTTGAGATTTTGCCCTCATCCCTGCATAAATCCCCCGCGGTCAGAAAGCACTCCCGTTCAAAAGTACTCCCGCGTTCACTGCACTTCTGAGTAAGCAGCTGGCTCAGAATACTGTGAAGCTCATATCGTCCTTCATAAGCCTCATGACGGATAAATGGGCTTTCAAGAGCATCCAGAGCGTATTCCGGCAGTTTGTCGAAGCCGTTAAGTGCACAGGCCTGCTGCACGGTAATCATCTCAAAGGGAGACAGCCGCAGAAGAAATACCTGCTGCTCTTCGGTCAGGGTATCCCATACAAGATGCTCCATAAGGGTCAGTATACCGGATGTACCGTATAAAACTCCCGTATCCGGGTAAGCACAGAGCTGCAAATATACCGCTATGATCCATCCCTCAGTGTAGCGTTCAACAGCCAGGGCATCCTCACAGGTGATCCTTAATCCCGCAAGTGAATAGTAACGTCTTATTTCCTCTGCATCCAGCCTCAGGTCAGAAGCGGTGATATGAAGGAACCCTCGGCCCGCAATTGCCGAAAGCATATTGCGTTTGAGCATCTGGGTCACAATGATGATATGCAGTCCTTCACCCCCATGCTCCAAAAGCGCGGTAAAGAATGAGGAAGGTAAGGAGGTATGCAGGAATTGAAAGTTATCTATAACAAGGTAGGTTTCATGCCTGCATTGTATGCTTCGGATTGCATCGCAGGCCTCCCCTGTGGTAACGGCATTTGGAAATTCAATTTTTAAAAGGCGTTCGCCAGCCCAGCTGTCTATTTTGTCAATTTCACGGCATAAACGCCGAAAGCCTGCGGCAGGAGCTTCATCAGCAGCAGTAAACCAATAAACAGGGATACCCGGAGAAAGCTCCGCTTTCAAAAAATCCCGTATTGCTGTGGTTTTGCCATAACCGGAGGGAGCTTCCACAACAGTGGCCGGCGCATAAAACATGTCTCTTAATTTTTGCTTCAGCCTGTCGGAGAAATAATGCATTTCAACTCTGCTGATTCTGCTTCTTCCCAATATGTTCCCTCCTTCGATGACTGTTGTAATTATTATACAAATTTTCAGAAAAAATGGCAACATACGAAAAAGGAGTGCCGCAGTTTACGACACCCCCGTCTCTTTATAGTAAAGCAGTATGGCAATCAAGAATATTCCAGTGGCTTTTTAGCGATTATTATTACAGCTGCTCCCTCTATACAACAATCTATTATGTTCATAAAGCGCATTATCAAGTCGGATACTGGCTTCAAGTACTTCTGCATTCAACAAATCTCCCTTGCTATGAATCAAGCTCATCAGCATATCCCTTAGTACTTCAATATCAGAATTAATTGCATCAATATCTGCCATACTGTTTCACCTCATTTGGAAAAGCTTCTCAATATCACATGAGTTCAAAGGTTTACTGTATAAATATCCCTGAACAATATTGCACCCGTTTTCAATCAGGAAATCCAACTGGTCGCTTGCCTCCACCCCCTCTGCAGTCAGATCAAGGTTCAGGCTTTTTGCTAAAGAAATAATAGCTTTTACAATTTTGTTCTTATTTTCACTTCGATGTATCTCCCATATGAAGGACTTGTCAATTTTCAGTTTGGATATCTCAAGTCTGCTTAGCTGTCCCATGGAGGAATAGCCTGTCCCAAAGTCATCAATCGCTATTTTGACTCCTAGTTCATTTATTCTTCTGATTGTGTCCGCAATCTTTTCGTAGTTCTTGGTGAAAATTGTTTCGGTTATCTCCAACTGTAAATACTCAGGTTTCAGTTGTGAATCATACAGCACTTTTCCCACAGTTTCATAGAATTTCGGCTGCTCAAGCTGGATTATAGATACATTGACCGAAACATATATCGGGCTGTAACCTTTATTCTGCCATAGCTTATTCTGCATGCATGCTTCAAGCATTACCCATTCCCCTATGGATTGCATATAACCGTTCTTTTCTGCCACAGGAATAAACTTCATTGGCTGAATAACCTTTCTCCCCTCGTAATTCCATCTTAATAATGCTTCCGCTCCGATTATTTTATTTTCTACTGCGTCAATTATGGGCTGATATTCCAAAAATAGTTCATTATTCGTTACTGCATTTCTTAAATTGTTCTTGATTTTGAAGTATTCCCTTACTTCCTCGTCCAATTCTGATTCAAACATGGTAATTTTCCTGTTTTTGTTCTCTTTTGACCTATACATTGCAATGTCTGCATTTCTGATTAAAACAGTGGAATCCGATCCATCGTCGGGATATTTTGCAATACCCAGGCTGGCTGTTATATGAAGTTCAATGCTATCCAGGACAAAGGGCTTGCTTATCTCCTCCAGTATCCTGTTTGCAATATGAAGTATCTCATAATTCTCTTTTGCTAACAGCAGCATAATTATAAACTCATCACCGCCGAACCTTGCTGCAATATCATTCTCTCTGATGCTTGATTTAAGCCTTTTTGCAAACTCTTTCAAAATGATATCTCCTACAGTATGTCCCAAGGTATCATTTATTTCTTTAAAATCGTCTATGTCCAGAAATATGATTGCCAGTTTCCGGTCTAAATCTTTATTTTTAATCCTTCTTGAAATCTCGTTATTAAGCTTATTAACAAAATAATCCCGGCTGAACAAATCCGTAAGACTGTCCTTGTTGGTAAGTGCCTCTATCTTGATTTCTTTCTGTTTTGCATCAGTAATATCACTGAGCATTCCGACAAGATGCTCTATGATGCCCTTATTGTCCCTGATAGCAAAAATGTTCAGGCTTATTTGATACAGTTCTCCGTCCTTACGCTTGTTGAAAACCTCTCCCTGCCATTTTCCTGTTTTCAATATGGAATTCCACATATTGCTGTAATACTCCTGATCCTGAATCCCCGATTTTAAAATGCTCGGCTTCTTTCCATTGACTTCATTCTCTGTAAAACCGGTTATCTCTGTGAAGGCATTGTTTATCCATTGAATTTTCCCATCAATATCAGTAATAACAACACCTACTGTATTGTTCCTGAATATCTCTGAAAACAGCCGCTTTTTACTTTCTATTTCCTTTACATTGCTTAAATCAGTGTAAATAACATATACCCCGATCTGTTCCCCTTTTAATGTTATTGGATATCCAAGCAAGGATACGTTCACCAGAGTCCCGTCCTTTCTCTTTCTCAGCGTATCCTCCCTCACAAATTCCCCTTTGGCTATGCAATTCTTAAAATATTCGGATTCATCATAGAACTTCTCATCGCACAAAACATCGGTTATATTCTGATGCTTTATCTCTTTAATATTATATTGGAATACCTTTTCAAAGCTTTTATTTATACTTATGATTTTAAACTCATTGTCAAGTACTGCTATGGCTTCCGGCGAGTTCTCATATAAGCTCAAAAAATAGCTTTCCTGCATATTGATCATGTGCTCCATCTCTTTCTTTTCATGAACATCATGTATTATTGAAAGCAATAACGGTTCATAACCAGACGGCAATGGGCCGCTATAAACCTCTACATCTCTTATTTCACCGCTGGAAAGCCTGTGTCTGAATCTAAAATACCTTCTGTTCTCTTTTCTGGCTTTATTCATTTCCTCGAATACTTCCTCATGGCTCAAGGTATTAATATCTGTAATTTTCATTCTCAGAAGTTCTTCAATTGTATATCCATAATATCTGCATGCAGCAAGATTTCCGTCCTTAATCTCTCCGCTTTCACAATCAATAATGAGCATAGGAGTATGGCTATTGTTAAAAATGCTGTCGTATATATGCTTGTCCCTCATTGTACTTCCCTCCCTGATCCTCCAATGCATTAATCTGAAAAGCTTCGCTGATTAATGTTAAATGTTTAAATTTTAGTATATAATACTCGTGTAAAAAACATGACGGATATTGTAAAAATATTGTAAAATAAAAGGAACTTGTTGGTTCCAAGTTCCTCCTCATTTGTTATTGTACAACGTAAGGCATTCCTTCAATCGTATATATTCAAGCCTTAGTCTTCCGCATAGTTTTTCTATACCGGAAAAGTCCCGTTCTTTACACTTTACTTTTATTTCACTCAGTACTTCATTAATTGCACCGGCTTGAAAATGAGAAATGCTGCCCCTGAACTTATGAATATAACTGCTCAGCCTTTCCAGATCCTTTTTCTTAATGCAGTCCTCAATCCCTACGAAGAATTCTCTTTCGTATTCGCTGCTTGTAACCTCATCAATAATATCATTCAAGAGGTTATAATCGCCTTCCAGCCTTTGAATAAGCGGCTCCATGTTAAATACCTTTTTTCTGCATCCAACTTTCAGCGCCTCTACAATTTTGTCAAATAATTGCTCTCTCCCGCAAGGCTTTGCAATATAATCATCAAATCCTGCACTTATGTAATTCTCCCTATCTTCATTCTGCACAGCTGCTGTTAATGCAATAATCGGCGTATACCTGTCCTTCAGTGCTTCTCTTTTGCGGATAAGCTTTGCCGTTTCAAGGCCATTCAATTCAGGCATATATATATCCATCAGAATAACATCAAACAATCTCTTATCCAATATTTTAAGCGCTTCTTTTCCGTTTGCGGCTATAGTGACGCTGCACTTTGCCCTTTCCAAAAGCCCTTTTATTACCTTTTGGTTAACGCTGTCATCCTCAACAACAAGTATATTCAGTTCAGGAAGCATCCCTTTGCAGCACCCGGTGCTCTTAAAGCTGCTCCTTTCCTCTTCCCGGGGTTCAGGTACGGGAAATTCAACCGTAAAGGAAAAAATACAGCCTCCCTCAATTTTTGTTTCAACTGTAATATCGCTGCCCATTAGTTGGATCAGTTTCTTTGATATTGAAAGCCCAAGACCTGTTCCGCCGTACTTTCTGTTATTTATTGTTTCCAGCTGAAAGAAATCTTCAAATATATGTTTAGCCTTTTCTTTCGGAATACCTATTCCGGTATCACTAACGCTGAAATTGACGCTTACATTGTCTGCAGCTTTGCCGGCTGCCCTGACTTCAATGCCAATATGCCCTATTTCGGTGAACTTAACGGCATTTGACAGCAGATTGAACAATACCTGATTCAGTTTATCCGGATCACCAATCAAAAAATCCGGCAGTTCAGGATCGATGCTGCACCTCAGGTCAAGCCCCTTTCTGCTCGCTTGCACCTTATAGTACGCCGCTGCGTCATTTATAAGCTGCCTTGTATTAAACTTGATATTTCTAAGCTCCAGCTTGCCTGCTTCAATCCTTGATATATCCGTTACATCATTGATGATTGAAGACAGCCTGTTCACAGAGTAATCCAGCATATGAAAATATTCTCTTTGCTCGTCAGGAAGCTGCTCATCCTTCAAAAGCTCTAATATTCCTGCTATTCCATTCACGGGAGTCCGTATTTCATGTGTCATACTCGCAATGAATTGCGTTTTGAACTTACTGGCCTCTTCCGCCTTAAGCCTGGCATCCTCCAGCATATTTATGTACATTTGAATCTTTTTCTCTTGCTCTCTTTTCTCCTCATTAATCTTGCTTAAATCCGAATACAGAACATATACTCCTATCTGCTCCCCATGGGATATTATCGGATATCCAAGGAAAGATACCTCTACCGGCTCTCCGTCCTTTCTCCTTCGAACAGTATCCTTTCTTACAAATTCACCTCTGTTTATACTGTCTTTGAAATAAGCGGACTCATCATAAGACTTCTTTTCACACAGAACATCAGTAATACTCTTATTCCTTATTTCATCAATGCAATACTGAAATATCCTCTCAAAACTACTGTTAATACTAATCACTCTGAATTCATTGTCAAGAATTGCTATTGCCTCGGGAGAATTTTCATACAAGCTCATAAAATAGCTTTCCTGAAGCCTGATGGTGCGCTCCATTTCCCTCTTGTCCTCAACATCATGAATTATTGAAAACAGAAGTGATCCCATATGCCCGGATATCGGCCCGCTGTATACTTCCACTTCTTTTATTTCTCCATTGGACAGCTTATGCTTAAACCTGAAATATTTTCTGTCCTCTTTCCTGGCTTTGTTCATTTCTTCAAATACTTCTTCCTGACTAAGGGTATTGATATCCGTAATTTTCAGCTTCAGAAGCTTGTCCCTGGTATATCCGTAAAAATTGCAGGCTGCCTGATTCCCATCCTTGATTTCGCCTGTATCACTATCAATTATCAGCATAGGAGTATGTACATTATCAAAAATATTATCATATTTTTTCTTATCCATCATTTTCACCCCGGTTAGAATCTATATTATATTTATATCAATACTTTGTTATCATAATCAAATTTTGTTATAATTTATCTTAATAACACAATTATTACATATATATCTGAAAAGGGTGAGACTTTTATGAAATATGTTCTAGTAGTAGAAGACGACCCCATCACACTGAAAATTATATGTGCAACACTTGAAAAGCATGGTTTTTCAGCTATAAAAGCAACAAATGGCAATGATGCCCTGCTGCATTTGAAAGGTCATGATATTCACGCAGTATTATTGGATCTGAACCTTCCGGATATGAACGGAATAGAAATATTGAAACAGATTAGAAATCATCCTGTTTTTCATTCAGTTGCAATAATCATTGTCACTGAAAATGATGATAAGCTTGAAGCTATACTGGGACTTGAGATAGGTGCGGATGATTATATAACAAAACCCTTTCACCAAAGGGAGCTTATCGCCAGACTGAATGCAGTTCTGAGAAGGACGCAGCTGATACCTTCAAATATGAATTCCTGCCTGTTGTTTGGTGACTTGTATATTGACATGAAAGAAAGAACATTAAAGAAAAACGACAAGGTTATTGATTTGTCATTTAAAGAATTTGAAATACTTTGCCTTTTGGCATCCAATGCAGGAGTGGCTTTATCAAGGGAAGCAATAATGAATGCAATAGGCGGGGCAGACTACAGCCCCGAAACACGAACTATAGATATGCACATTGCGTCAATAAGAAAAAAAATTGATGACACAGGGAATGAAAAAAAATATATTGATACCGTCAGCGGAGTAGGCTATCGCTTCAGAAAGTAAGCGGGGAATTTCTTTTGTAGCTATTTTTGTTCCATTGTAAAATATACACAGAGCTAAAATCCGAATCCAAACCTGCGTCTTCGTCTGCGCCTTCTGAAGCGTCTGAGAAGCAACAGGAGAAGCACAGTACCAAGCAATCCTCTGAAGCCTTGATTCCCATAGCCCATATACCTGCCTGACATATCGTATAGTCTGTAGTCGTTACTATAAAACCCTATAGGCCTGCCATCCATTCCGTAAACAAACCTGTCGTCTACATATGCCATAGGGTTGGAATATTCATCGTAAATCATCCGGCCATCTGTATAACCTGCAACACGGTTCCAGCCGTCATAAATCACATCACCGTCAACATACCCCTGAAGCCTGTTTTGTGAATCATATACATGCTCCAAAACCTCACCCCCTTTATTATTATTTTGTTTATATAAATTAAAGAAACTTCATTCCCCTATCATTATTATGTAGCATGTACACTCCTTGACATCATCAAAACAGCAATAAACCTTACAATAATCGCAAAATTAGATATTGTATCAAAATACCGGATATGGTATTCTATAATAAAAGTAGGCTGTATAAATATTTTCTGTTAAAGGGGAGTAACTGCCTGATAAAGGTGATTTAAGTCAACAACCGGCAGCTGGTGTGCTGTCTGGCTTAATCCTTTGACGATTCAAAGAGTAAGACCTTTAGCATAATTTTATCTGTAATGATAAGATTTTGCTAAAGGTTTTTTTTAAGCACAGCAGAAGAGTATAACCCTTGAAATAATCTAATTGAATCAATGCACTCTTTTTATAAAGAATGTTGATTATATCCAATACTATTTATACGAACGGAGCGTGAAGAAACATGTGGTTTTCAAAATCAAAGGAAGAAGTGCTGAGGGAATTCGAAGTCAGCCAATCCACCGGCCTTACAAGCGAAGAAGCTTTGATAAGGCTGGAAAAATTCGGAGAGAACAAGTTAAAGGGAAAGCCGAAAAAAAGCCTGATTTCCTTGTTTCTGGGACAGCTTAAGGATATGCTGATATACATACTTCTGGCAGCATCAATAGTTACCATTCTCATAGGTGAATATGTAGATGCCATTATCATTCTTATGGTTGTCGTATTGAATGCAGTAATAGGAGTTATACAAGAATATAAAGCGGAAAAAGCAATTGAAGCACTTCAGAAGATGACTACTCCCAAAGCCCTTGTAAGACGCGACGGCGAAGTGAAAGAAATCGACTCCGAAGAACTGGTTCCCGGCGATATAGTCATTATTGACGCCGGAAGATATATTCCTGCAGACCTCAGGCTCCTCGAAAGTGTAAATCTGCAGATAGAAGAGTCAGCACTTACAGGAGAATCTGTTCCGACAGATAAAAATGCACATGCTGTTTTTGAAGACCCCAAGGCACCCCTTGGTGACTTGTCGAACATGGCATTCATGTCCACGCTGTCCACTTACGGCAGAGGTGAGGGTGTTGTCGTTGCTACGGCTATGGAAACAGAGATAGGGAAAATAGCAAAAATACTTGACGAAGACAGTGATGAAATGACACCTCTCCAGAAAAGGCTTGATGAACTGGGAAGGATACTTGGCTTTTTGTGCATAGGAATATGTGCTCTTATTTTCATAGTCGCACTTATACAAAAAAGAGAACTTTTCGAGATGTTCCTGACGGCAATAAGCCTTGCTGTTGCTGCAATTCCGGAAGGCTTGGCGGCAATAGTGGCCATAGTGCTGGCTCTTGGGGTTACACGGATGTCTAAAATCAATGCCATAGTCAAAAAGCTTCCGGCAGTGGAAACTCTCGGCTGCGTGAATATAATATGTTCCGATAAAACAGGAACACTTACGCAGAACAAAATGACGGTTGTCAAACACTATACCCTGAATAATTTAAAGGAATTACCCGCTGCGCAGACAGATTTCAATGCTTCTGAAGATGAGGCGGAATTGATCAAATCCTTTGTTTTGTGCTCGGATGCCACCTATGAAAACGGCATTGGTACCGGAGACCCTACTGAAATAGCCCTGGTTGTAATGGGTGATAAATATAACCTGCCGAAAACAAGCTTGAATGAAAAATATGAGAGAGTGGGAGAAAAACCCTTCGACTCGGACAGAAAACTGATGTCAACCTTGAATAAGGAAGGAAACGGTTACAGAGTACATACAAAAGGTGCATTGGATAATATACTGAAAATATCAACAAGTGCTCTGGTAAACGGAAAAATAGTGCCTTTAACCGATGAAATGAAAGCTGATTACATGAAAGTTGCCGAAGAAATGTCTGATGAAGCTTTAAGGGTACTTGGAGCGGCATTTAAAGATACCGGATGTATAATAGCACCTGAGGAAATGGAAAAAGACTTGACGGTAATAGGTTTTGTCGGAATGATAGATCCTCCGAGGCTGGAAGTTAAGGATTCCATAAGGGAAGCAAAAGCTGCCGGCATTACATCGATAATGATAACCGGAGATCATAAAAATACAGCGTTTGCAATTGCGAAGGAACTGGGAATTGCCGAATCAAGAGAGCAAAGCATGACAGGCTCGGAAATTGATGAACTTTCAGATGAGGAATTTTCAGAGAGAATAGGCAATTACAGAGTATTCGCAAGAGTATCGCCGGAACATAAGGTCAAGATAGTCAAAGCATTCAAATCCCACGGCAACATAGTATCCATGACCGGTGACGGTGTCAATGACGCTCCTTCTCTGAAATATGCGGATATCGGTGTTGCAATGGGCATAACCGGAACTGATGTGGCCAAGGGTGCCAGTGATATGATATTGACTGATGACAACTTCACTACTATAGTTCATGCAATAGAAGAAGGCAGAAATATTTATAACAATATTAAGAAGTCTGTAATATTCCTGCTGTCCTGCAATCTTGGAGAAGTCCTTACAATATTTGCATCCATATTGTTCTTCTGGCCGGTACCGTTGCTGCCGACCCAAATTCTCTGGATGAACCTTATTACCGATACATTACCGGCTATTGCACTTGGTGTGGACCCCGGGGACAAGGACGTCATGAAGAAAAAGCCCAGGGATTCCAAAGAAAGTTTCTTTGCAAGAGGCGCAGGCGTAAAAGCAATTACCGGCGGTCTACTCATAGGTATATTAACTTTGGCAGCCTTTTATCTCGGACTTCATGAATTCGGGTACAGTCTGGGTTCAGGTGAAATACCCGAAGAAGTACTGACTTATGCCAGGACAATGTCCTTTGTTGTAATTGTTGCTTCACAGCTGTTCTTCTCACTTTCAATGAGAAATGCAACAAAATCCATATTCCAAATTGGATTCTTCACAAATATGAAGCTGATAGGTGCAATTATTGTAGGTTTTATCCTGCAATTCGGTGTAATAACAATACCGGTCTTTGCAAGGGCATTTAAAGTCCACACTCTAAGCTTGTATGATTGGAGCCTGGTAATTGTATTTGCTTTGATTCCATTCCTGGTAAACGAGATATTAAAAATATTCATGAAAGCTGTTTATAAGGAGTAATAATCTATGAAAGCCATAGCTATCAGTGGGAACAGCCGTTCAGGCAAAACCACATTGTGTGAGATTTTAATTAAAGGGCTGCACGAATACGGCTATTCAGTTGGTTCTGTCAAAGAGATCCATGACAGAAGCTTTAAGTTTGACCCCGTAGAGCGATCCAACACCAACCGGCATCGGGCTGCAGGCTCAGAATTGATAGCGGCAAGGGGAGATAATGAAACATGTTTATTTTATCAAAACAAGATGCCGATTATGAAAATTCTTTCGTTCTTCGATTATGATTATGTTGTCCTGGAAGGTGTAAATGACTGTAACTGTGCGAGAATACTCACCGCACATACAGAGGGGGAACTGGACAGGCGAATGGACGACCGTGTGATTGCAGTCTCAGGTGTTATTGCAAATACAGGTATTAAAGAAATCAAAGGTTTGCCGGTAATTAACGCACTTTCCAACCCTGAAGCATTGGTTGAATTTGTAATAGAGCATGCCTTTGAACCTTTGAATGATTTCCACTGCGGCAAATGCGGCTGTAAGGATTGCAGAGAAATGGCCGGATTAATTGCACAAGGAAAAGCAAAGCGTACTGATTGTGCAATATATGAATCCAAAGTGGAGCTGCTCCTGGATGGAAAACCGCTGCCTATGGTTCCTTTTGTTCAGGACTTTTTGAAGGGTGCAGTTCTCGGCATGGCAAAAGAGCTGCGCGGATATAAGAACAGCAGTGAACTTGTACTGCGCATTCGAAAGTAAAATATAAAAGGCTTTGATTGAATTTCTGGCACCTGACTTCGGTCAGGTGTTTCTTATTTCTGTAATTCAACTATTCCGCAATATATCATAAATAAATCAGCAATCTGAATAATATCGATTGTTCTGGCAAGCCCTATACTGTTAATAGGAAATATCTGATTAAACTGTATAGTTGGAGGTGTAAATGTGTACAAACAAACAAAAACTCTTGTTTCGGTGCTTCTCATCTTTGCTTTGATGTTTGCGCCGATACAGCCCGCAGCAGTCCTTCATGCCGATACTCCTGCTCCTCCCAATGCTGCTGTTCCTAACGCTGATGCTCCAAATCAAGCAGTTTTGGTTCAGGATAGCAAACCCCTCATAGAGCTTGACAACATGCTTAATGAGTTTAACTCAGAGAAGCTGCCTTATGTAGGGGACAGAAGCGGGCCCATAGGAAAGCTTACGAATACAAAGGCAGTGCTTAAGGAAAATGTTCATCTAACTCTACCTAACGCTTTAAGTGCTATAGCACCGGAACGGAAGGGTTTAATAAAAAAATCCAGCCTTGCAAATGCAGTGGATGTAACGAAGCTGCAGAAAGGTGAGGTCATCCTTGACAAAAAAGCGGGGAAGGCCGTTAAAATTATCGGGGTTGATGATCAAGGAGACTTTGCATATGATGAGCCTCAGATTTATGAGGTTTTTGAAGACCTTGAAATACCTAGACAGACCGTCAATTTTACCACGGCAAATATTATTGGATCTATTGTTCCTTATAATATAGTACCTGCCACCCCCTACCTGGAGTCCTTGGTCAAAGAAAATAAAATGGCACCGATGGTGCAAACACCCTTAAGCGGAAATAGAAGCGCATCAAGCTTTGGTGTAATGGAGTTTCCCTTTGATAATTATGAAATTGATTTTCCTCTATCCGGCGGCAGTGTTAAAATTACATTGGACGGGAGTGTCAAAGTCGCAGCTGTTCAGCTTACCGCCGAATATGACTTCTTTGACGGCTATGATTTTTGCATTACCAGCGGTGAGGAAATTAACCTGACAGCAAAGGCTTCGGTCGATATAACCGAGGAGTTTGCTATTCTGTTATTTGGACTTGGTACACCTACCGACGACGGGAGCCTTGCAGCCGGCGCAGGCATATATCTCATGGGCAATATTAACGGTGAATTTTCTTTAGTCGTGTCCTTCAACGAAGGCCTCAGTATCGGAGCCGGAATCCGCGGTTCCACCTTTTTTGGTGTTCCAGTGTCCTTTCATCCCTATCTTGTCAGTGACTGCTATGTAAGATGTGATGCCGACTTCTTCGGTAAGGTCAGTGCCAGCCTTGGTATCGGGCCTAAGGTTTATGCCAGGATATTCGGAATCACCCTTGCGGATTTGGAGCTAAGGCTTGCAGGCATCATAGATACCACAATAGACGAAGGCTATATGAATATCGATATTGACGGATGGGTCCGGTTATACCTTAATATCCTTGGGTTTGATACGGATTTGATAAATAAGCGCTGGAGCTTTTTGGAGAAGAGAAAAAAGGATACTAAAGGATTTGATATTAAAATCAACACCGCCTGCGGCTACAGGGATTATATCTCCGGCACCATTCAGGAAGATAAGGGAACTGAAGCGCAGCATACGGGAGTCCTTGAGAATTATACCGGTAACATTACGGTTGTTGTCCGCCGAGGTGACAGCCAGGTATTTGAATGGCCCTCCTTCTGCAATGACGGAGTATTCAGTGTAGACCTTCAGAATGATGCCATAACACCCGGCTACAGCAGAATCAACCTTATAAAGGATGATAAGATTAGTATCAGGGTGCCTGAGAAGAATGCCGAAAGCGAATATGTGAATCCTACAAATCCATTTAAGCATATTGCAATAGACTATGCAGACTTTTTCAATGATACGCTGCAAGGCACAGTAAGCCCTGTCCAAATAGGGGTTCAGGAAGATGGAAGGCCGATATTTGAAGAATACAACAAGGATGTATATATAAAATATATAAAGCCTTACACCCAGGATATAAAGGAGTTCCACTGTGTAAGCCAGAACGGCAAATTTAACTATGACTATGATTTCAAGCCCGGGCATAATGTCTTTGCAGAACTGCGGTATGACGGCTGGACCGTCCGCAGTATGGAGACTAGTGTATGGCATGGTTTGGTCTTCACAATGCTGCCCCTTGAGGTAGTTGATGAAGCCGAGGGCTCCTATTATGACAATTACGAATTCCTTTATGTAAGGGGCGTAAACACCAATGGTACAAAACCGTTGGAGAACCTGGGCGTAAAGATGAGATATTGGCTTACGGTGCCGTTATTGGAGCAAGATATTAGGCATTATATATCCGAATGGTCCGTTTTGATAATACCCGTCTTGAAGGACAGTATCAAAGAACGTGAGGTTCCTCTGAAACCTCTGCCTCCAAATACTGTTCTTCCGGATCCTACAGCAAGTGCCAGGGATGTATATATATGCAGATGGACAAAGCCCCAGACAGAAAACGGCAGCGATTCAACCGGTGCAGGCATTACGGCCGTTGACAGGAAAAAACTGAATAAGGATATGGGGTTGTCATCCGGAAGCAGCATGAATATTGGCCTGACTTTGAGCAGGGATTTAATACTTGGTACTAATGATGCAGCCACATTGACTGATACGGACTTATCCGTTGACATGAGAAATGTTCTGCTTAATAACATGGACGGCCTCACTCCCAGCGAGGAGGAGATCCGAAATCAATGGAAAGATATCGATCCGGACTATAGGTTTGATACAGATATTCCGCCCCTTGATCCTGACAGTGACGAATTGCACAGCATCTTCCTTACATTTGGATTTATTGAATATGAAGGTGCTGTAATAGCTACCGTAAGCAATTACTCCGGCGGCTGCAATTATAAGCCGGAATTGCATCAACAGGTCATGGATCAACAATTTATTGAACAGGTAATTCAGATGGCTAAGGATGATGCCTGGGTTACCCATCCTGAGACAGATCCAAATGAACTGCTTGATATATCCAAGCTGAAGGAAAGGTATACGGGAAATATTCATAATGAGATTGCCATTTCAAATAAGTCCGAGCTGTCCGACTGGGCTGCCGGTCCGGCTGAAAAAGTGGCCGGCTGGGGAATCATAGACCTAGAAAGGGGAAATACCTTCCCCGGAGATAGATTAATTACCAAGGGCGAGCTTGTGGCATATTTGTCCCGCATGTTCGGGCTGGAGTCCAGCGGCAAAGCTTTAGCCTATAAGGATATCAGGGCTGATTACAAGTACAGGAATGAAATTGCAGCCGCTTATGAAGCCGGCATAATAGACGGTAAAGAAGGCAGTCTGTTCAACCCTGATGCTGTGCTGACCATAGAAGGAGCAAGTATAATCATCCATAATGCAATGTCAATCCTGTTGGGTAATGCCGCAATCAATGAAGCATCCACAAGCAGCAGAACCTTTGCGAATAAAGCCGACATATCTCCGGATGCCATGGAAGCAGTGGGTTCAATGGCTGCAATAGGATTGTACGAAGGTTTTGCAGATACTTCCTTCAAGCCGAAATCCGGAATGACAATGGAGCAGACAGCTGTAATGCTCAATAATATGATAAACAAGCTGATCCTGCGTTAAGAACAGCATGAACTGAATAAACTCACTTGTCTGACATAAAGGGGCTAATAAAACTTAGCCCCTTTTAATTTTTTATTTTACATAAAATACCACATTTTCCTGATTAAATATGATAAAATGAAAGGAAGTAAAAAATAGTCTGCTCCTGAATCCTGCCCGATAAACATGATATGAGCTTATGGAGATAATCTTTTGTAAGAGAGTGAGATTATGGAAGACTTTCTGCTGGCACTGAAACCAACTTTCCCTGATGTGCAGATGCTTAAGTCCCAAGTATATCCAAGCACGAATCTGGCGGTTATTGAAACCTCCTTTATAGCGTTGGATGAATGCGTATGCAATCAATTTCATTATATAATTTCCATGCGTCAGTCACCCTTGGTCAGAATGGAGAAAAAGCTGATCAAATTAAATGAAATGAGCGTTTTCCCCTGCAACCCTATGCAAAGTCACCAGATAGAAGAGACGGGTATTACCGATTTCAAGGCTTTGATTCTCTATTTCGAAAATACATTTCTTAAAACAATGGCTGAAGAGCTGTTTGGCAACAGAAATCTGGTGCTGACAAATAATTGTTTTGAGCTAAGCCCGGGGCTGAAGGAATTGATATATACCTATATCCGTGAAAGCCGTGCAAAGCAGCCTGGCAGTTCCCTGATGCTTGAAAGCCTTTCTGTTCAGGCAGCAATTCTCCTTTTACGGGAGAGCTATCACAATCTGTCTTTTTCAGCCTATTACCCCCGGGAATACTATGACAATAATTGCATAAAGAAAGTTATAGAATATATCACCGATAACTTTCAGAGCAAGATATCTCTTTCTGATTTAGCCTGTGAAACCCATTACAGTCAATATCATCTGTTAAGGCTATTCAAACAGTATACGGGAAAAACACCCTTTGAATTTCTGCTTGATTTGAAAATTGAGAAAGCAAAGGGCTTACTGCAAAGCACGAATTTTTCAATAGAACAGATTTGTGATTTATGCGGCTTCAGCGGCCTCAGCTATTTCTCCCAGGTCTTCAAAAAGAAAACAGGCCTTACCCCTACACAGTTTAAAGGCCAATACAATCATGCATCCAAGCTGTTCTTCTTTAAAGGGAAAGAATAACGGTTTTTGTACCGGACTACTCAATATCCTTATCCGCCTGCTTTTCACTTATTTTAAATAAAGCATGCTGACAGGCAATCCATACTGCCAGGAAAATAATTGCCTGAAGTATGAGCTTTGATACATCCTTTCCATTAGTCAGATCATAGTTCATTATCAGTACTTGAACTGTTGAAAATACTATAGTTCCTGTCAATGCGCCTATTAATAAGGTTTTTTTCTGTGTACTTCTGCTTCTGTAGGTATAGTAAAACCCCTGCAGTATATTGTTGACAACAACATATATGGAAATACCGACAGTAAGAAGGAATATATCCGCATATTCCCTGATATCCTGATGAAGTATTAACTGCCTGTAAAGCAGTATGCCCCATAATGCCAGAAAGCAGATTCCGAATGCACTGGAGTTTATCTTCCTTTTACCGGCTAAAATTCTTTCATCAATAATTTTTCCCATAAACTAATCCTCCCAGAAAATATCGTCTAAAGTCTTATTCAGCTCTTTGCATATTGCTATGCACAGTTTTATTGTAGGATTATACTTGCCGGCTTCGATAAGGCCTATGGTTTGCCTGGTGACCCCTATCTTATCCGCCAACTGCTCCTGCGTCAGATCTCTCTCTATTCTTGCCAGTTTCAGCTTATTGTTCTTATCTCCCAAAGTATCACCCTCTTAATCCAATTGTAATATATATATTGCACAATGTCAACTATATTTTGCATCATTGCCAGTCTGTCAACTTGTCAAGGTTAATTGAAAGGTGAGATGCCACTTTGTAAGACAAAATGCAGTGTTTGTAACC
>DAOLPD010000008.1:0-40580 GCA_035417425.1 Bacillota bacterium | reverse complement strand
TGTATTCATTATCTGAATCTTTTCCGTCTCTTTGTCGTAATATGCTATATATATGCCTCCCGGGTACAGGCTTTTCTTTGATCCTGCATAGTTGAGCATCAGTGCCGCATCCCCGTTGAAGCTCTTTATTCTTGTTGCGGTATTCTGCACCTGCATGTTCAGGTTGATGCCGAAGGGGTTCATTATTATTTTGTAGCCCCTGGGCAGCCTGATTCTTATCTGATCATCCTCAGGCCCCGATGAGCGGTCCAGTATTACTCTCATATCGGCATCGGATCTCAGGCTGTTCTCTACCTTTGACACTTCTTCTACGTCAAGAGTTGAGAGGTTCATTGAAAGATCCAGATCCCTGTCAATTATGCTCAGCCTGCTCTTGGGGTATTTCTTCAAAAGTCCGAAGCTTATTCTGACTATCTTCTGATCAGCTGACACATATTGCGGCTGATTGAAGTCTGCCTTTGCTCCGCTGCTGCTTGCCGCTGATTTTTCCCCTATTGTATAAGTAACCACCATTCCGTTAACTATTACGCTGTCCTTCTGTTGAAGTCCTCCTTCGTATTCGGTCTCATCCATATAATAGGATACCGTCTTTTCATCCAGAGTCTTGGTGTAGCCTGTGGAGGTTGAATAATTCGAAGCTCCGAACAGATTGACCGACCTTATCCTTATATTATACCATGTGGATGGCATAAGTCCGTCCAAATAATATCTGAGCCTGTTGTTGCCGATCTCTGCAGGTACTATGCTGCCAAGGTAGCGGAACCCTCCGGTGACTGACTTTCCGTCCTCACTAACCGCTGCATACAGTTCATAATAGCTGACATCCTCAACCTTATCCCATTCCAGCTTCAAAGTGTCTCCGTCCACCGCTTCCACCTTTATGCCCCTCGGTGTATCCGGCACAGGCTTCTGGTAAACTCCCTCCACTTTATTGCTGATTCCTCCGTCGCTGTTTATCACTATTATGCTTGTCTGTCCCATATCCAGCTTCGGAGTGGTGCAGATTATATCTCCGGACGAATTCAAAACTGCATCCGTAACAACTGTCCCTCCTATTACGACCATCTCGGCGTTGTTTATGTTGAGCCCTTCCAGGCCTGATTCTCCTTCCGCCAGTTCCGACTTTGCCTTAAGTGTACCTCCGAATATTACCTTAATGCCCGCCATAAACTGTATTCCTTCAAGGCGTATTTTTTCGCCCCCTTCAACAGAAAGCACCAAAGGTCTTATCTCTTCATTCCTGTCATCATATACCGCTGTTATCTCCGGTGTACTTATTATTGTCAGCCCGTTTCTTAACTCGGTAAATCCAAAATCAGTATTCAGTACCTGTACCGTCTTGCTTCCCGGTGTGAGACCGGTGGGAACCAAAACAGACAAGTACTCGGATTCCTTTACACGCTGTCCCTGTGCATTTAAGTAGCCTCTCTCCGCAGTTCCTTCAACGCCTTCAATGAATACCTTTACCCCCGCCCTGAAGTTGTTCCCGTGTATTGCTATATAGTTGCTTCCCCTGCTGGAGGACTTGTTAGGAACTATTCGCTCAATTACCGGATTGCTGTCCTGGGTCTGATACCTTATGTAATGAGGCTTCGGCAGCATTGAGGAATCATAGGTGCCTCCGTCCTCATTAACAACAACTATCCTCAGGTCCTTCCCCAGATCAGTCTCTGCTCCCGGCGGCACTTTGATAACAAGCTGATCGTCATTTATGCTCTTGCTTAAGATTTCCACAGGCCTGTCATCCAGATAAACCTTCACATTCCTTCTGAAGTCAGAGCCTGATATAGTCATGAAAGCTCCCCCGTCCAGGGGTACAAAGGTGAATATCTCAGAGTAATCATCAATGTTTTCCGGTACGAAATCCACAATCTGGTTTGTAATCATATCCCTTGCCTTATTCACCGGAGTAATGGCAAATATCCAAGGGCTGCTGTCGGGGCTCATAATGGTAATCCCTTTTGATGCCTTGCCGCCGTCGTCATTTATCACATACAGGTTTCTTTGCCCCAGTCTATCCGTAGGAGGCGCTTTGACGGTCAGTTGCGTGCCGTCATACTGTATGTCTGCATAAGGTGCTATCCTTCTTGTTATGGTTACTGATGAAGGAGATGTTTCAACAAGTATTCCTTCATCATAAATGCCGGGTTTGTTTAAATCCATTTCATGGTTTATTATAAACAGATGTGAGGAGCCAATGGTTATATCCGCCTCCGCCATTGAATCAAAGGTCTTCACATCTCCGTCCATCCTGTACCTTCTTATTGTGCTGTGTGTGCTGTCAGAAGCCAGGGATATTCTGACATTTACCCTTTCCGTTGCTCCTCCCATGACTTCACAGTCAAACCTTAAGTCCCCTATTTCCGCATATGTAGGTCCGACTACTGTGTCAATAATCCTTTTATCTCCGGTTTCAAAATCCCCGAAGGCTGCCAATGTCTCTATTACATCCTTCGCATATACGGTTTCATATACGGTTGAGGATACATGCCTGTCCGCTTTTTCAACCGCACTGGCAAAGAGATTCTCCAAACTGCCTGCCCTAAAGCCGCTTCCGTTTATCTGTACATTTACATTTCCTCTTCTGTTTATCCTTTCCGGCATTACGCTGGTTATGGAAGGCCTGGACATTACATAAGTAAAGCCTCTGTATATGCAGGTACCGGAATCATGATTGACCAGTATTACCTCTGCAGCACCTGAAGTAAGGCTGGGAGGCGTAATTACCGTCAGGGATTCGGCTATTGTTGTGGTATTTAACGCCGGCCATATCACCTCAGCTTCCCGACCGTTGAAATACACTTTCGGAAGCCCATCATCACTAAAATCAGCGGTTCTTCTGAAATCCAGCCCCTCAATCAGCACTCTGTCATTCCCTGCCGATGAGCCATTATTGGGTGTAATAGAAACAATAACCGGATTGCTGCCGGGTATCCTGTACCTGAAGCCATTTTCCAAAACAGCTGCTCCTCCGTCATAGTTCAATACCATAACAGGAACATCAAGGAAATCCTGGCCTGCAGGAAGAGCATAAGGATAATCGGGCACCGTAGCCCTTATAAGAGTGCCGTTTATATATTCCACCGACTCCGACTTCTCGGAACCGAAATACACCTCAATAAAACTCTCTTTGAATCCGCTTCCTGTTATGGTCACCACCGTACCCCCCGCTACAGCGCCGCTGTTAGGGGTAACGCTTGCTATTACCGGTTTTGTGGCAGGATCCATATAGTTGAAGCGTATATCCTCTTTACTCCTGGCACCGTCAGGATTCAGGACCTCCACTTTAAGTGACCCTACGGGAATCTTCTCGGATTTTAAATACGGCGGTACAGGAGCAGCTCCTCCGACAAAGCTGTAGAACCTTTCCGGCAAATCCACATAAATTGTTGTAATATCCTGAACCTTTACCATATGACCGTCCAGGGTATAGGAAGGCAGCGGCCCCGGCCCGTCAGGGTCATAAACATTATGAAAATATATATCGCTGGTCAGATCTCCGGGGCCCGGATCCGGGCCCGGACCAGGATCAACATTTGTTATTACACCATTGGAATCATATTTATACGCATTAAGCTCAATCCCGCCCAGCAGCACGACTGAACCCTTTTTCTTGGGATCATTGTTGTCTACGGAATGATCCGGCAACACAAAGTCCTCACCTTTGATTATCAGCTTTGTGCCCTTGCCGCCCTTTGTGGGAACAATCCTTGTGATCTTGGGCTGGGTGGTAATCAGCTTGTATTCAAAATCAGCGTCGGTCATGGAACCGTCTTCGTTGATGATCTGCAGCTTTGTCATTCCCGGTGTGGTGCCGGGAGGCGGTATGATTGTTACAGTCTTTCCGTCAGAGGATACCTTCCCCACTATGTCGGCCTTTTCTCCGTCTATGGTTATTACTACTCTGGGGGTTTCATCCGCTGAGGTAAATATGTTCCCTCCTGTGATCAGCACCCTTTCGCCACTTATTACTCCGCCCTTCATGTCCGCATAGCTTTCCTTCAGGGAATCGATAAAGGGCATTTTGGTCTCATCCGCAGGGGTCCTGAATTCAAAGCCGTTAATCAAAGTCATTTGCCCGTTGCTCGGGTTAATGACTATCACATCTTCCGCTCCCGAAATTGGTGTACCGGCCGGCAGCCTCAATTTGATCTTTGTTCCCAGGGTTATTATCTTGCCGTCTACAACCTTGTCCATCGCATCGTAAACTCCGGACACGATACATTCTCTGCCTCCTATTGTGACCCTTGGCTTGGTGCCGTCCTCCAAAACCTGAAAGTTCTTACCCCTTATTGTCATGTATATTTCCTTGTTGCCCGGCCCGTAGGCGGGAGTAACGGAAGTAATCTCCGGATATATTTCATTGGGATAGTATGTAAAGCCTTCGGGGACAACGTACTTTTCCTTCCTGTTGTATATTATCTCGGGGGTGGCTCCTCCCGTTTCCCTGAATATTGTGGTTATTGTCTGTATTTCCACGTCAACTCTTGTGGGTTCCTTTACCAGCAATGTGACATCCGGAGGTTTCACATAAATAGTATCCTTCTCCGGGGTAAAAGCCGGTGTGTAATCGATGCCTCCGTACACCTGGTCTGTTACCGTTGCCTCTCCGCTTATCAGGGTTCTGATCTGCCTTATTATGGTAACAACCACCGGATCCGGCTCTGTTGAGGATTGATATAAGCCGGTGTATTTCACCTTATAGTAGGGAGTATCCTTGAACATGGTGTAATCACCGTAGTCCTCATATCCTATTATTTCATATGCAGCACTGTTTATTCCGCTGAGCTTGTCATAGCCTGATCCGGTGAAGTGACCAATGTTCCGCCCTTTAATCTGTGTAATCACCTGTTGGGTTTCCTTCTTGGAATTTGGGTTTATACCGTTGGAGTCTATCAGCAGGGTATTTCCTAACTCAAGGTATACAAAGGCACCGGGTATCACGAATTCGCTTCCCAGATCCGCCGAGGTCAGAACCAGGTCCACTACTCCCGCCGTGGCTCTTGTAGGCAGCTCGAAGCTCACTCCGATTATCAGTCCGCCATCGTCTTTTATGGTCCCTTTGTTTATCCCTGCAGCACCGTCTACAAATATCTTCATGTCATCGGAAAAATTGGAGAAACCCGGCTGCCCGTATATGCTGATTGTGTTTCTCATATTCTTGGGCCCCGCATTGGGGTCTATTCTTTCAACCTGTATTCCGGTCAACTCGTTTACTACCGTTATGCTGTTGCTGTATGTAATTATGATTTCGTTATTTCCGGTCCTTCTTTCTATTCTTATGTCCGAAACTCCCTGGTCAATTGGGTCCTTGACCGCTGCTATGCTGATTAAGCCTCCGGTAATAGTGCACTCTGTTTCCATGTTATATGACTTGTTGGAGATATACAGGGTGTCGATAAAGCCGTCGTCAGCTATACCCAGTCCGCCGAATTCGCTTCCCATTATGGTAAGCGGTTTGCCCACATACACCTTTGCACTGGATACGCCGCTTATGGTAGGCAGAGACTGCAGATCCACATTCGTTGTTACCGTAACAGCTCCTGCTCCGACCCCCGAAGTGACCCTTATTATGTTCAGCTTGCCCTTCATTTCCCTCAATGAATTTTCATCATCTATAACTATTGTATTTTCATCGGAAAGAGCTTCGTTCACAGTAACGGTGATATTGCCCAACACGCCCGCTCTTACTCTTGGCTCCTCGAATTCAGAACCATATATGTAAAGTGCTTCTCTGGTAATGCCGGTAGCAGGATCCTTGATTCGTTCGAAACGGACTCCTAATATCTCAACAGCTCCATTAACTGTAATCACATCAGAAAACAAAGGAAATATTATCGTAAACATCAATAAGAATGATATAAGCTTTTTCATGACGTACCTCCTCGACTCAATACTACATATATTTTATCGACATTTTCCTCTAATGGCTGAAGTAAATTAGTCCAGTTAAATTATACCATATACGCTGATATTCTTCATAATTACAATAATTACATTTGTTTTACAAATAAGAAAATGCTGCATAATGGGAGAATAATGCATATTAATTTGAAAATAGAAAAATGCTGCAGTATGAGAAAATTGTGTATATTAATTATGGAAATAGAAAAATACTGCAGTATGAGAGAGTAGTGCATATTAGTCTGAATAAATTATGAGTGATGTATATTTATGCATATAAAAATATTTAAGCTGCTGCCATTATATCTGTAAGTGTGCATTAATCAATATTTCAGAAGGTTCCCGGAACATGCATAATATTTAGTTATTACAGCCGTTAAATTACATGTCTGTCTAATCTGTTACCATTAGTTCACAAATTCTTCACATTTCTTTCACAAACCTATTGCATATTCATTCTTTATATATTATAATTACTTTGTATTTAACCCCTGAATAACTCATAGCTTATGGATACACACACAATCGTTAACCCCACTCATATTGCACCTTGAACAAGGTGCACTTTTTTTTGTGCTCAGAATGAAATTGTGCTCCATATATAATAAAAAATATATTAAATTTTGGTAATTTTAAAGAGGAAAATATTGTTTCATGTAGAATATTGTAGGATGGGGTGGTTATATGGACAATCGTGTTATTGCAGAAAAGTATGAAATAATCGATACCTTATTCTCAAATGAGCTGCAGTCGATATATTTAGGCAGATTATCCGGCTCCGAAGATTCGCAGCAATTCATAATCAACGAATTCAAGGATGCCGACACCATCTACGGCATGAAAGACAGCTTTTCAAAAGAAAAATGCCACTATATCAGAAATATCGTTGAAACCCTCTACGAAGATTTCTGTTTCTATGTAGTCTGCAATATCTGTTCAGGACCCGCCATGGAAGCCTTTCTTTCAGACAACAGCCTCAGGCTCACGGATAAGATGTTCTTAACCGACAGCTTACTTTCCCAACTTATTGAAATTGAAAAACTCAGTCCTTTTGTTGCCTATTCCCTTTGCGATATGGATAATATCGCAGTTACAAATAAAAGAAATATCTGCTTCAATTGCAATTTCAAGCTCACTCCTGAAATATTGGCAGTGACCCGAAGTGATGTGTCAAGAAGAGTAGGGGAACTCATCTGCGCAATTTATTCAAACACAGCGGCTGCTGATCTGAACTATGCAAAGGACAACATGCCCCCTGCCCTTTTCCCGATAGTGCAGAGCTGTCTGGAAGGAAAGTATGAATCCATGGCAAAGCTTTATAATGATTTTAAGTCTTTGCTTCTGTATTCTGTTTTTATGGGCAGCGGATCCGTGGATAATCAGATTAGGGCGAACTACCAGAAAGCCAAGGTCAGAAGAAGGCTCACCCCTTTAAAGAGGCTTGCGGCACTGGTGCTTGTACTGCTGGTTGCGGGAGGGGCCTGGATGCTTATGAAGGATTGGGATATGCTTACTTTTAAGAGGACTGCCGTCAATTCAAAACCCGTAGCTGAGTTTACCGCAAGCAGCATACAGGTTTTCGAAGGTGAGAAGGTTATATTCACCAATGAATCTACCGATCCCGATGAAGGTGACAGCATAAAATCTGTTTTGTGGAATATATCAAAAGCCGGGACCTCTATATTTAAATCCAAGCTTCAGGGTATAGCCTATACCTTCGTTGATCCCGGCGAATTTGAAGTCACTCTTGTGGTAGCCGATACCCATGGCGCAGTAAGCGAACCGGCCAAGATACTTGTAGAAGTACTGCCGAAGCTTGATCTGCCGCCGCCGGATACCGATTCCGAGGACAATGAGAAGTAAGACACGTGAAACGTCCCCGCGTCTCACGGTCTGTTTATTATAATATCTATATCGTCCAGGCTGCTCTTAGTGTGGTCGTATCTTATCACATCCCCTATTTCATAGGGGTGTTTTATTTCTGTTCTTTCCGCGGGCCACTGCTTTTCGTTGTAGTCGTACTTCATTTCACCATCCCTATATCCTCTTATTGTGAAATTCACAATGATGTCTTCATTAATTCTGTTGGCTTTTGCATCGGCCGCGGAGGTCCCCTGCGGCACAAGCCAGGATGTTGCGGGAATGAAGTACTCTCCCCGCCAGGTTGCTTCATTCTCTCCGGTTATTATCCTGTTGCTGCTGTCCAGTACAACAGTCTCCCATTTTGAATGTCCCCCCTCACCGGATTTGTGTAACCTTTTGTCCGAATCCTCCCAGTACAAGTCCGTCTCAGCCCCTCTGAATCCCGGTATCCCCTTGGTATAAGGATAAAACGCCGGTACAACCTCCAGAGTATCATCGGCTTCATTGAAGTTGGTGGTGTCGATTTCAAACTCGAAACGATAGCCTTTGGTCAGACTGCTGAAGCCCGGTACAAGGCTTACTCCGCCTATCATGAAGTTTGACGGGTCTATTGCCATGGAGTCTGCATAAAAAGGTTTGTCCCGGTATTCCCCATTGACATTATAGTAAGGTTCCAGATGAAGGTCTCTTATCAAAACCACTCTGAAATTGCTCATTTTGAAGCTTTCCTGTACTATAAAATCCATGGCATAAAAGCCATTCAGATTGTAAGTGCTGTCTGTACCTTCGTCACTCCACATTCCGTTACTGTCCTTCACCCGCAAATATATTCTGTACTTGCCGGCCCCTGTATCCGAGTAGCCGGTTTTTACATTGGTATCATAACCTGCCATGTCTCCAGTTCCGCCGTTACTGGCAGAAAATTGATCATTCTGGATATCAGTATCCGGCAGGGTATCATCCTCATTGTATTTTTTTATTATCCAATGCCATCTTGTGAGAGCTGCAAAGCTCTGTGTCACGGACTGATCCTTAACCAGCAGCATCTCATTATCGAAAATCGGGTTTTTTTCTATTGAGAATAGTGCAACGGGAGGATTATTGGCTATCTCAATGGTATTGTATCCGGACCATGCTCCTTCCAGATCCCGTACTCTCAGCTGCAGGGTATATACTTTTTGGGGATCACAGTCTGATTTATCCATCTGCTCATAGTGCCATACCATGCGGGAGTCGTCTCTCCATCTCCATTCACGGGCTGCTATGCCCTTGTCGGCCCTGCTTGTATGATCCGGGTCGTAACTGCCTGCATCAAAGGCTTTTACCCGATATGTTCCATTGCCGTTGTCCTCTATTGTAATACGCTGCCGGGCTATCGGCCGCCTATGGACATACGCTGTCAGACTCTGCTCCCCCAGACTCCATTTGTAGTAGTTCTTATCTTCATCGGTGTCGCTCAGAAATCTGAGATCGCTTATCGGATTATCCCTTGCCTTAAGGTTGATAATATATTTTCCTACTTTGTCAAGCTTTACAGGAGGATTGTCCGTAAAGCCCGCCGGATTATGATATGCGGATAACCCCATGCCGTTGTCAAAATAGTCGGGATCATGGCAGATTCTCCATCTTCTGCAATATTCGGGGTCATTTTCGTAATCGCTGTAAGTACTTTGGTATTCCATATCTTCGCCGAGAAGGACATAGACTTTTCCGTCTCCGTTGTTCTGATAACCGTTGTATATTTTATTAAACGCAGCCGTATACTGGCCGGCAGCGAAAAATTCACTGTTTGCCATGCCTCTGAAAATATCAAGCAAGGACAGATATGTTTTTGCCGAATCATAATTAATTGTAGAAGGGTATGAATTAACAAATCCACTCGAAGCATAGCCCTTGTATCCAAGCTGTCCGTAATTGCTGTCTCCCGTTCCGTAAATTTGACCGTTTGAAGTCAATAAATAGGTATTTTTGTTAGAGCTGTTTATGTCTTTTATGTTGTCATAAGGAAGAAGTATATTACTGCTTATGTATGAGCTTTCATTAACGGCGCTTATTTCTCTTACGGTCTTGTTATTGTAAAGTATATATAGGTATCTGTATGAGGAAACAGCCCTTTCTTGTATTTTTTTAACACCTGTCCCAATATTGATCAGAGTTGTTCCGATAACAGGATTTTCATTTCTGGCGCATCCGTTGTATAAATATGTTACATCATTACTGTCAGTAATAAAGTATTTACCGGGTGTTTTATAAGTACTTCGGATATTTGATAACGGGACGTTAACCAAATAGTTTCTAAGTACCGGAGCCCAATAATACCCGTCTTCGCCGTGCTCCTGCCGCCAATCAGTTGTCAGCATTTTAACAGTTCCGTCTTTCTTATAAATAAAAATGCTTGCCTGACTGTTTTCAATTCTGTCAACATTGGCTTCGTCAATATAATAAGCGGGATCGTAAAGAAACTCTGTATATTGTGTGTAATATCTGTCATCGCTTATCACTGTTTGTGCAGTGCCGGCAAATTGCCTCATTAAGCCGGATGTGAATAATACGGCAATGGGATAACCGTATTGATAACTGCTGCCCGATATGCGATAAGCGGCTGCATCCTTTATTGAGCCTAAATAACTTATAGCTCCGGTATTTTTGTTTCTTATACGGGGTTGTGTAAAATAATATGACTCTGTTTTGTATAACCTGTCGGATTGATAGTATCTCATATAAGCAGTTCCATCGGTTGATATAAATACGGGGGGCCCATTAGGTTCAAATGTTATGACCCTATCGCATACAAAAGAATTATTATATGGAGTTACCCGGTCATTAATTATTTCAAATATTTTGCCGCTGCTGTTAAGAGCGTAGATATAACTAGAATCATAGAATATTTTTGTTATTCCGCTGATGCCCGGTAAATTTACAATATCATTGCCGTAATTATATAAATATTTGATTGATCCGTTATCCATTAATAAATATGTGTAAGCATACCTGTATACAATTTGTTTTATACCGCCCATACCGGATATCGGGCCGGGAAACATTTTTTCTCCGTTTGCCAATGTGCCTGCCAATACTTTGTCCCCTAATTTCATGATTTCACCGGATTGCATATATAGTATTGTCGTATCCCCCAATGGGAATACCTTTGATACTTTTTCCGGGAGAAGCGTCATGTCTTTAGTTTCTTCAGGCACAACACCATATAATTCAAACCTGTTTCCCTTAATAAAACTCATAAAAGAATCTGTCATATCCCCAAAGCAAAAATAATTTCCAAAACCCGAACCAAAGTTCTTACTTGATGCGTCCGACAAAAATACCATATGCCTGTCAGAACCGCTACGCAGCGGCAAAGTGTTCAGCTTGCTGAAATCCATGCTGTATACATCATAGGTTACATTAGAGATCTTCTCTTCCCGTGTCCATTTACTGTCAATTGAAACCGACTCGCTTTTCAGATAGTCCCACGAATAATGAGCACCATTGCCGTCAAGCCTGTCGTAATATTTTTGTTGTTCTATGACCCCATATGTTTTAACATCATTGGAACAAGTTATGGTTACATTGTAATAACGCTTTCTTGTATTGCCGCTTGAGTTTTCCCAATATATTAACGGGCCCTTACTGTAGCTCACATTTGTCGGATTCCTTTTAGGCATGCTGCCAACCTGGCCGGCAAGGCCCTGCATCTGCTCCCAAAGCAAAGTGTCATCAAAATCATAATTGTAGTAATAGTTCCAGCTTTGATTATGGGTATAGGTCTGATAACAATTTACCTGATATTTAAGATGCGCGTATCTCCTGTACCAATATAACTCATCGCTTTGCGTACCGATCTTTTTTACATCGGAGATAATATGAAATGCGGGATCAACATTTACTGCGCTGAATTCTGCCTTTAATGCATCTATCCGGCTGTTAAGAGCAGAAAGCTTTGTGCCGGTATAGTCGGTCAATATGACGATATCCACGGGCTTTTTCACAGGGGTTACGTTTAAGCTTATTACGGGATTTATATTATCAATCCTTCCTTTATCCTGAGGCAGTGCATATGCGAAAATGCTGTTAAACAAAACAAATATAGTTGTCAATGCAGCTAAATGTTCAAACTTCTTCAACTGAAACCACCCCCTCAGTCAAAAGTATCTGCCCGTTTGTAATCGCTGTCTGTCAAAAATTCGGCTATTGTTTCTTCTTCCGGTATTGTTTCCATCACCCTTATTGCAAAATAGTATTCTCCCACCTGCTTTGACTTGAGTGTAAACTTAGGCATATTGGAATCTGCAATATCATATATATTGAAAAATCCGACTGTATTGTCATAGTCCATTCCCGTCTGCTGCCAGGTTGTGCCGTCCACGCTGTAATACCATTGCTCATCAGAGCAGTTTCCGTCATTATTTGAATCGTAACAATACAAAGCCGCTGCCTTGCCTATGGTATCTCCATCCGGGGAATAGCTTTCGTTGAATATTTCAAAGGCTGCATAATTGGAATCATCCGGATCTCTATAGACTTTATAAGGCACACCTGCCGGTGTTGGTAATTGTATTTTTGCAATGGGCGGCAGGTCCGGGTCAATGGTTATTGTTTGACTGGCGGAAGCAGTTCTGCCGTATGTGTTTTTGACAGTCAGGCCTATTTTGTACGTTCCCGCTTTTTTGAACAGTATATCCTTTGATGCCGAACCTGTCAGGGTACCGTTATATTTGATATCCTCGGCCGTTCCGACCGTTATGGGAGTAATTGTCCAGGTTGTATATGCATCATCTATCGGATAGTATTTCGGTGATGTGCTTCCGCTGCTGCTTATTGTCACCTTCCTGTTTTCCTTCAGCTTCCCGGTTACGGTTATCACTGCTGTGGGAACAGGCGGTGTTACCTTTATTTCATTTTCCGCTGAGTCATGCTTTCCGTTTTCGTCCTCTACTTCAAGGTATATTTCATATATGCCTGTGTTTGGATACCATATCCTGACATTGTTGCCATTGTCTTTTTCAAGATTGGCTCCTTCGTATTCAAAGTAATAGTCAGCTATATAACCTCCGGGATTGTTTGACCAGCTCTTGCTTCCGTCAGCTTTTACAACCTCTCCCGCCATAGCTTCTTCAGGGGTTTCCAGTATGGCTGTGGGAGGTTTATCTGCCGGAGGAGCAGTGAATTTATAGTAAAAAATAAACTCCACAAACGGAGTATCTTCGTTGAGTGTTATTATTACCGGGCTTGGGGTTATCAACTCACTGTTTGCCGGGGCAGGCTTTGCATATTCTGTATAGGTTCCAAAGCCCAGGCCGGACATTTCCTTTGCGGGATATATGTCCCTGTCGGTGTCTATGTCTCTGTAGTATATGATGTATCCGCTTGCAAGCACCTTTTTGAAGTATGCGGTATGCTCAGCATAATCCTCTCCGCCGGTCAAAGATGTGACATCAAGCTTGAAGGCTTTGTTTATGCCTGAGCCGGGCAGGCTGCTGTCCATATTGCTTATGCTTACCGTAGTTTTGTCTGCGCTTCCGGTAATTTCCTTCCAGCCGTTGTTGACATCCCAATATGACCATTTACGTGCGTTTATAGGTTCTGTCGGAGTAAAGGGCGTGCTGCAGTCCTCCAGTACCAGGCTCGTGTCTCCCGGATCTATTGTGGCTGCCTTGTTTTTGTTATCGGTGACATCCTCACCTTTATAGTAAATTTTGAAGTCTGCTGTTGGCTTATTGTGTTCCACTTTTACCGTAAGCTTGCTGTAATACCACCAGCCGGGAAAGTCATAGCCGGTACCCCCTCCCGGATTAGTGCCGGCAGCCCTGTGCGTTCCGTTATATGCCCAGTTGCCCCAGCCTTCGGTATTCAGTGTGGAGTTATCCATGACATTGAGATATATGTTATAGGTTCCGGGTGTATTCATTGGGATGCTGTCAAGCTTTATCCCGCTTTCTGTTCCATCCTCCGTTTCTTTTAACAAAGTTGAGGAATATATGATCTCCGTGCCGTCGGATATCTGGAAGTCGCATTTGCTCCACCTGCTTCCGCTGCCCTTTGTGCTTGTATTTTCTATTGTCAGGGTATCTCCTACTCTTGCTTCCAGTATAGCTCCGGAGTCGCTGGTTCCGGATGCAACTTCGGTGCTTCCGCGTTTGACAGTAATGGTAAAGCTGGATATGGGAGCGGCTAAGTCATCATTGCCATCAAGAAATACGAAATAATTTTCATACAATTTTTTATAATCTACCCTGCCATTTTCTACATACTGAGGTTTATTATATTTATCAGGTATTTCAGCCGCATTAGCCATCGGAAGGTCGTACAATAAAAATACTATGCAAATCAGCGTAGAGACAAGCATTTTAATATTCTTATTAGTCACATTAATCACCTGCCCACCTACCTAATTTACCTTAAATTTTATGTCATATTCTTGAGTGTTGTTTCCCCTTTTAAGATAAAGTTTAAAATTGAGGGTTTCACCTTTTTTCACATAATCGGGTACATCAGTCCACTTTCCGTTGACTGCTTTTTCTTCATCTCTTGTTATTGCCCTTAAAACATATGTATTGGGTCCTTCCCTGTATGCTCTTTTAATTTCCTCCCACTTATCCCTTCTTACTTCATAAACATGATCATAAGATATAAAAGGCTGTGTAAGCAGACAACCGGTATTTATAAGATCTTTATCAATACATACCACTTTTACCTGAGTGTCAGGAGCATAATTATTATAGTCCTCACAATTATCTAACCCTATAAAACCTGCAAAATAGTCAAAACGATCTGCAGGGTCACTATAGCCAACAAAATCCTCCAAAGTATTAATTATCCTTATATCCGGCTCAATTATATAATTGGGATCAGCCTTTGCCTTTTCTATCTCAGACTGCCTCATAATTTCCAAATCCTCTTTTGTCGCTGTTCCGTTGGCAATGCGTTCTTCCCTTGCCCTTCTATCTACAAAAGCCCCGGGGTCTTTTCTGTACTCTGCAAGCCTTGATATTATTACTTCTGCCTGGGCCCTTGTGGTTACTCCTGTGGGATTGAATATAATCTTGCCATTCATGGGGATACCCCTTACAAGGTATTCTTCATAGGCCTTTGTGAAGTATCCTTTGGGTTCTTCAAGATCAAAGTACGGGTTAGGTCCGTAAGAAGGTTCCAGCTTCAATGCTCTGCACATCATCATTACCATATCTTCTCTTGTCATTGGTGCATCGGGATAGAATCTGTCCCCTTCTTCTGCCTTGATTATCACACCGTTTCTCAATGCAGTTTCTATATAGACACTTGCCCAGTGAGGCTTTGAGGCAGGATATGGCTTTATGTCAATGAAGCTTACGCTGTCAATCCTCTTATACTCCATTGCTTGTACCAGCATCTCTACAAACTGCGCCCTTGTCACTTCTTCCTGTGGGTTGAAGCTGACTGAAGCTGATACATAACCTGAAATCACAAAAGCTATTATAAGTAAAAACACAAGTCCCTTATTACACTTTCTCATAGTTCCATCCTCTTTTATTTTTCATTGTTTACAAATTTTGTATTTGTGGTATAATATGAATGAGGTAATCGGCACCGCAAGGTGCGGTTGCCATAAATAGTGTTACAGTTTTACTGTAATCACTCTGCGGCTAGGCAGGGTGATTATTTTTTTCTCTCAACAATTGCCTTAACAATGACAATAGTCAAGGAGATTAGCGTCAAGGTAAACATAGAGAAAAGTAACACAAGGTTAAATGTCTCGTATGTAACCATCAGCACCACCTCCTTTCCTGAAGATTGGAGAGTGGCCAACCACACCTGCTCTATCCGATTACCTCAAAGGTTTTGTTTACTCGCCCTTCTTAAAGCTTGTGGGATATACATTATCTGCATAGAGCTCCGTTATGTAGTGTACCTCTTCTTTTTCATACTTCCTGCTCTGAAGCCTGCCTTCAACAGAAACAAGCTCCCCCTTCTTTAAATACTTCGTTATGAATTTTTCCGGAAGGTTCCATGCAACAATCTGGATAAAATCAGTAGGCCTGTTATTGTCATTGCCCAAATAATCCCTGTCCACTGCCAGGGTGAAGTTTGTTACCCTTTTCTTTTCGTCGAAGGTCTTTGTTTCGGCATCAGCCGTAAGCCTTCCCATAAGTATTGATTTGTTTAACATTAATTTACCGCCTTTCATTTATACATTACTGTAAATTATTTACATGGAACAATATTACTAATTCTGTAATTATATGTCAATAATTATCGATGAAAGGCCGTTTTTTATATATGATTTGTAAAAAAAGAGTATTGCAAACTTCTTAATAAGCAGTTTGCAATACTCCTGTCCATATTTTTAAAATAATGCTGCATAATTGCAGTAGTATGTGAAGTACTTCGATTGTAGAAGAAGTACCCTATTCTGGCTTTTTAATCACCTGGCATATAAAGGAGGCTATATCCTCCGCATAAGTTCCTGCCCCGAAGCCTGCATCATACCCAAGCTCCTTTGCAAGCTCATGGCTTATCCTCGGCCCCCCGCAGGCCACTATGAACCTGTCCCTGAGCCCTTCCGCTTCAAGCAGTTCAATCAGGTTGGTCATGTTCTGCACATGTATGTTTTTCTGGGTCACTGTCTGGGATACAAGAAGTGCATCTGCATTAAGCTCCACAGCTTTTTTTATGAATTCCTCATTAGGCACCTGACTCCCAAGATTATGGGCCTCTATCATTTCATACCTTTCAAGACCGTAGTGTCCCGCATAACCCTTCATGTTCATTATTGCATCTATTCCTACGGTATGAGCATCCGTACCTGTACTGGCGCCTATAACCACAAGTTTTCTTCCTATATTCTTCCTTATATATTCATCCACCTCGGTCATGCTCATTACTGAGCTTTCAACCTTAGTTACCTTTATATCCGTTATATCGATTGTATGAATACAGCTTCCGTAGACTACAAAGAAGGAGTACCCTACTCCCAGGTCCGCCATATGCACTACACTGGGCTCTTCAAGCCCCATCTTCATTGCATAAAGCTTGGCAGCCTCTTTTGCCAGTTCATCCGCCGCAATCGGCAGTGTGAAGCTCAGCTGCACCTTGCCGTCGTTCATTGTATCTCCGTAGGGCTTCACTCTCTTTGGGTCAAAGGCTATATCGAATTCTCTCTTATTCATCGAATACAAACCGGAACTCATGAAAGCACCTCCTATCTATTCAACATCAATTCTATAAATGGGTTGATATATTTTGCATCCTTTTCCGTAACGCCGTCCAGTCCCTTTCCTCCTGTCCTGCTTCTCTTCACCCCCGCAAATTTACCCTGCTCAAGGGTTGCGAAAAGCCCCTCTTCTGCGATTTCCTCCAGAAGCGCAGCAGCTTTTTCAAGAACTTCGGCGGCTCTGGTCTGAATCATTCCGCCTTCTTTAAACTCCACTTCTTCTCCGATGCTTCTCATATTGTTGAATATATATCTCGCATTCTCTATGGAGAGGGCTCTATCGGCCATAAAAGGAGTATGCAGTGCTTCCGTCATCATTCCGAGAAGCTGGATGCCCTGATTGGTCCATATTGATATAATGTTAAAAAGCGCATCCTGTAAATGTCCCTTGAATATGTTGCCTGTCATATACTTGGTAGGAGGCATGTATTTCAAAGGAGCCTTGGGGAATATCTCCCTTGCCATCTGAGCCTGGGCAAGCTCCATGAGGAAGCCGTTCTCGATACCTGGATCCATTTCAAAGGCGTGTCCCAGACCCATCTGCTCTTCAGGTATTCCTGCCTTAAGGGCAAACTGTTCGTTTATGAACTGGGAGGCCAATACCGTGTGTGCTTCTTCAACGGCATCGGCTGTTGTAAGGTAGTTGTCTTCTCCCGTATTGATTATTACACCGGCAAAACCGTTTATTATCCTTGAAAAGTTCTGATCCACCAATGTCCTCTGCATGTTTATGTCTCTGAAAAGTATCCCGTATAATGCGTCGTTCAGCATTACATCAAGCCTTTCCATGGCACCCATTGCGGCTATCTCCGGCATGCAGAGCCCCGAGCAATAGTTGCAGAGCCTTATATATCTTCCTACCTCCCGGCTTGTTTCATCAAGAGCCTTTCTCATTATCCTGAAATTCTCCTGGGTGGCGTAGGTTCCTCCGAAGCCTTCGGTAGTTGCTCCATAGGGCACATAATCCAGAAGGCTCTGGCCTGTCGTTCTGATAACTGCTATGACATCCGCCCCCTGCTTTGCGGCAGCCTGTGCCTGCACTACGTCTTCATATATGTTTCCGGTAGCGACGATCACATAAAGATATGGCTTTCTGCCTTCCCCGATAGTGTTCAGATATTCATCCCGCTTTTCCCTGTTGCTTCTTATCCTTTCAACCATTTTTACCGCCAGCTCGTAAGCCTTGTCTTTGATCTCCTCCTCCGGCTTTGCAGGCAGCTTGGTCAAGTCCAGCTCTCCCGCCGATACTTTTTCGGCAACCTCCTGAGTTGTCAGTCCCGTGTTCAGGACTGCATTCACCAGGAAATATGCGGCTCCTATGCCAAGGCCTCCGGCCTTTTTGATATTTTCTACTACAACATTGGGAAGGGGAGTCCCCACATCATCTGTGCCGTCAACTCCAAGAAGCCTTGTAATCGTTCTTTCCACTGCCACTGTAGTATGGATATCAATTAATTTCTGCGTATCTTCGGCTATTTGCCTCGCTGATTCCCTTGCACTGTCTATCAATCTGACGTCAAGCTTCAGACTGCTCATGATACACCTCCACGACTATTTATTCATTATTTCTTCCGCCTTGCTCAGTATCTCTTCCGGTATTCCCATCAGGCGGGATATGTTTATTGCATCTTGAGGTACCTTGGATTCCCCTTCTACTTCTATGAGAGTGTAATCCATGTATTCGGATATTGCATCAGGATCCTTTATGCCGCTAAAATCAATATCTCTAAGCCCCTTGACCTGCAAGTGCCTGATGCCCTCCCCTGCAAGCCCGTCAAAATGTGTTGTAATTAAAGCCATACAGGGCTTATCCTTAAGATAATTAATAATTGCTTTGGATATTGCATAGCCCTCGTGGGGATTTGTCCCCCTGGCAAGTTCATCTATCAATATCAGCCCTTTTTCATCCGATTTCATCAGCGCTTCCTTAACCGAGCGGATTTCTGCGCCGAAGGTACTGAGGCCCATATCAATCGACTGTTCATCTCCTGCGGAAATATATATGAATTCATTCATCCTCAATTCCATGTTATCCGCAGGTACGAGTAATCCATACTGAGCCATAGCCGCAAGCAAGCCCGCCATCTTGAGGGATACGGTCTTGCCTCCCATATTGGCCCCCGTTATAAGGGCTGCCCCCGGATCCAGGCTGATGCTGACAGGGGTAAAGGGCTTGCCCTTCCTTCTGAGACTTGTTTCCACCAAAGGATGCCTTCCCCTGACAATGACAAGCTTTTCATCATCGCAAATCACAGGCTTTACTCCATTATAGCCGTTGGCCATGTATGCCTTTGCTATGATCAGGTCGAATTCAGCCACGGCATCCATTACCTCCAGTATCTCGCTGCCCCTGACGGATATCTGCGCTGACAGCTTTTCCAATACCAGCGCCTCTTCCATGGCCTCTTCGCCCTTCATTTCTTCTATGCCCTTCATAAGCTCCAGCATTTCTTCCCCGGGTTTTACCCTGAAGGTTACATTTATGTATGTTTCTCCTGCCGGCTGAAGCATGTTGTTTTCATTGAACTTTTTTATCAGGTTGGTCTGGGTCTTGCTGACGGTTATTTCTCCGCTGGCTCTCACAGGTATGCCAAGCTCTGCTTCCGCCCTCTTTATTGCTTCTTTTTTTAAAACATCCAGTTTGTGCAGGCTGGCTGCTTTCCTGCTCCTTATTTCCGCCAGAGCCTCCGAGTAATTGTCATAGATATAGAAGGTCTTGATCCCCGTACTTTCCGGATCAAGTATGGCCTCCACCCATTGAAGCTCCTTAACCTTATATTTCTCGGGAATGGCCCATTGAAGCGCTTTCTGGCTTTTTGATATGGATCTTGCAATATATGCAAAATTCTTCAGCTCAAAAAACTCCACAACATTCAGTACGCCTCCGGCTATGCACCTTTCCACAGACCTTCTGATATCCTTTATCAGCCTCATTTGTGTCCTTATTTCGACAAACACGGCTCTCTGTGAATTTATAAGCTCCTTCAGAACAGCCACCCTGTCCAGCTCTTCCAACAGCAGCTCCTTGTCAGAGACTTCATAAGCCTTGATATTGTTCTTAAGCTTCTGTCCGAAGGGAGTCATAGGGCGCAGCTCCTCCAGGACCCTGTCAAACTCCAATATTGCTTTTGTCTTTTCATCCATCAGCATATCAATTTTTCTCCTTGAATCACATCAAAAACCGGTATGTGGGGCACTGCATTCCTCATAGCTTCGAGCAGCTCGCATGGTTCGAAGCAGTAGCCCTCCGGCGAATAAGGATTTACCGTTATTGCTATGATATTTACATTTTCCAGTACTCTAAGCTTCATACCCATTTTTTGAAGTATGGCAAAATCCGAAGCAGGTATGAATATCCTTGTGGGATCCTTCACTATAATCTTGAGGCTGCTTTTCATGTTCAGCAGTATATCCTTTACGGTGTCAACCGTTGCCGAACCGCTCAGTACTATACTGTCGGTATCCTCCCCAAGCTGCTCCGAAATTATATCTCCGGACCGAAGCGAGGTAACAGTATCGATATATCTTGCACTTCCGTCGGCGGCAATCATTGCTGTTTTTCCCATATCAACCGCGCTGTAGGCTATATCCCTAATATTCTCATCTTCAATCACAGGGGCAGAATAGGTATTAACAAGGTGCATTGTCCTTTCCACCACTCCGCCGATATTCCGGGCAAGCGCGGCACCCGTCGCCAGAATCGTCCCGTCGGAAACATAAGGGGCTGCCGAGGCCCGCCTGTCCAGGGATCCGTCGATCAATACCAGCTCCGCTCCCAATTCCTGCATCTCTATGCACATTTTCTTTATGGTCAGGGATGAGTGAGGGCCGGATATTTCTGCATACCCGTCCTCGGTGGCACGGCCGATGACTACTCTCCCCATAGGGGTGCTGTAATCGGTCACTCTGAATATCTCCAAACCCGCATGCTCACCTTTTATTGCGCTTTCTACCGTGGTCAGAACAGTCCCGCGCCTGACAAAAATGGGAGGCTTTTCGGTACTGGTAAGCACGTCCTTCCGCTCTCCATCTCTGCCCGTAGAAATAAGGCCCAGCTTGATTCCCTTTTCGTGGGCCTGATTGATTATTTCATTCAATGTTACTGTCTTGCCGGCATTCTTGCAGGTTCCTACTATGGATACTATATTGTTTTGAGGATATATAAGGTCTATAAGCTGATTCATCAAGGTCCTCCTGATTCTCGCTCCTTATGGATACGCAATGGGACAGGAGAAACGTCCCCGTGTCCCACTATGGCGTCCCTACATGTGTCTCGCCTTTGCCCTTTCTTTGCGGAGCATTTCCGTCGGCTCCAGATTCATTGCGTTTCCTTCCAGAAGCCCCGCTACGCCCGACAGCTTATCTTCCTTCTTCCCGGTGCATACGTCACAGGTACATGGTTCTTCTATATATTCAGGCTCAGTGTAAGTAGTGATGACGCCCTCAAAGTTCCTGAGTATCACCTTGCTCTTGCTCTGGGAGATCACATACTGCGGCATTACCGGAGTCTTTCCGCCCCCTCCAGGTGCATCAACAACAAAGGTAGGTACGCAGAAACCCGATGTATGCCCCCTGAGGCTTTCAATTATTTCAATACCCTTGGATACTGTGGTTCTGAAGTGTTCTATCCCAAAGGAAAGGTCGCATTGATAAATATAGTATGGCCTTACGCGGATCTTCACCAATCCGTGAACCAAATCTCTCATAATGTGAACACAGTCGTTTACTCCTCTTAAGAGCACCGACTGATTGCCAAGGACTATTCCGGCATCAGCAAGCTTATTGCAGGCTGCTGAGGATTCCGGAGTAATCTCTTTGGGGTGGTTGAAATGAGTATTTAGCCATACGGGATGATATTTCTTAAGCATGTTCACAAGATCGTCGGTTATTCTCTGGGGCATTACCACGGGAGTCCTTGATCCGAGTCTGACAATCTCAACATGATCTATTTCCCTGAGCTTTTTGATTATATATTCCAGTACGTCATCATTGACAAGCAGCGGATCTCCGCCCGAGAGAAGCACATCCCTTATTACGGGAGTATTTCTGATGTATTCGATAGCCTTTTCTATTCTTTCCATAGGCATCTGCTCGTCATGCTGCCCTGCAAATCTTCTCCTTGTACAGTGCCTGCAGTACATTGAACACTGGTCTGTAATAAGCAGCAGTGCCCTGTCGGGATATCTGTGGGTCAGTCCCGGTACCGGTGAATCTTCATCCTCATGAAGGGGATCCAGCATGTCTGCATCCGCTTTGTGAAGCTCTTTGGAAGTAGGGACGGCCTGTTTTCTGATAGGGCAATGGGGGTCCTTCGGATCCATAAGTGATGCATAATATGGAGTGACTGCCCCCCTCAATGTCTTTAAGCATTCATTCACTCCTGCTTCTTCTTCGGGAGTAAGTTCAATTATCTGCTTAAGCTGAGCTGCTGTGGTTATCCTGTTGGATACCTGCCATTTCCAATCATTCCACTGTTCGGGGGTAACATCCTTCCACAATGGAATATCCTTGTAATTTCTCAATGCGCTTACCTCCTTAAATTTATTTTATGCATACATCTCGGTAAACAAATCCCTGAGCTTTTCACTCTCTCTGAGTATCTGGAGTGTTATTTCGGCGTGCCCCTTGGTATAGCCGTTTCCGATTATCATAGTGACATCGCTTCCTACTCCTTCAGCTCCCAGGGCTGCTTTTGTAAAGCTGGTGGCCATGCTGAAGAAATATACCACTCCGGTATTTTTTGTTGCAAGTATGCTTGTCATCTCCGTATCGGGTATGTTTACACAGTTTATTGTGATATCAGCCATCTGGCCATTTGTATATTCAGATACTTTGTTCATTATTTCTACGGGCATTTTTGCATTTCCGACAAAAACCTCATCACAGAATCCAAGCTTCATCAGCCTGTCTGCACTCTTCGGGCTTCCGCAGCAGCCGATGACCTTGCCCGTTATTCCGGCTCTTCTCTTTGCTTCATAGCTGCAAAGCACTCCTGATTTTCCTCCCGCACCTATTATGAATACTGTGTCACCGGGTTTCACCAGCTTTGCAGTCTGGGCAGGAGCACCGGCTACGTCAAGGGCTGACAGTGCCAGCTTTTCCGGCATGTCCTTCGGCAGCACCGCATAAATCCCGCTTTCAAAGAGTATTGCTTTGCCTTCTATATCGACCTGATCTATTTCTTTTCTGATTTCCTTGATCTTATCTATTCTGAGAGGAGTAAGTGAAAGTGATACAAGTGTTGCTATCTTATCCCCGACCTTCAGGTCAGTCTTTCCTTCCAGCGCCGGCCCGATCTTCTCAACAGTTCCGATAAGCATTCCGCCGGAGCCTGTTACAGGATTTCTGTGCTTGCCCTGCTTTTCTACTATATCCAGCATTATCTCCGCTATCTTCTTCTCATCTCCGCCGGCCTGTTCTTCTATCTGCGTGAAGCTGGCAGAGTCTATATTCAGGGTATGTACATCGATAAGTATTTCATTGTCGTAAAGTACATCCATATTGTTGTCAACTTTGTTTGCCGGCTGCGGCAAGACTCCTGCCGGTTCAATGACCCTATGGGTACCATATTTGCATCCCTTTTTCATATGCTGTTATTCCTCCTTAATTTTTGGGCTTATGCCAATTTTAATAAGCAAATTATATGCCAATCGGAGGTTACAGGTTTTTGAAGAGAGCATTAAATCGCTGACATATCTTAATATATGAACCGTATATATAGTCACGAATAGTAGACAAAAATTGATGGCTCTAATTCAACTTGACTAAGAAAAACCTAACTCTGTCAAAGGTCATCCGTGACCGTGACAGATTGCTCGGCGTCCATGCCTCGCATACGGTTATTTCTAAGCCAAGTTTCATAAGGGCCATTAACAATTTTTGTCTAAGTATTCTTAGCCTATATATACTGTCCCTATTTAACAATATGTCAGCGATTTAATAAATTTATGCCTAAAATCCGGCATTGTCAGCTTTGATGATATACTTGCTTATTTTGTATTGAAGCGTCTGTCTTGGTATGTCCAGCAGCTCTGCTGCCCTTGTCACGTTGCCGTCACACCTTTTCAGGGCTTTCTCAATAAGGCTTCTCTCCAGGTTGTACAGGGCTTCCTTCAGAGACTTGATTTCATGATCCTCCTGGGTGAAGTCAAATTTAGCAAATATCTCTCCCAGGTAATGGGGAAGATGCCTGCTCTCGATTATATTCCCCTCTGTTATGTTCATGGCTCCTTCTATGGCATGCTCCAGCTCCCTGACATTCCCCGGCCATGCATAGTTCAAAAAGAACTCCTCCACGCTGCTGCTTACATGACTGACATTCTTATGCAGCCGTTTGTTGTATTTCTTGATAAAATGCTCTATAAGGAAGTGTATATCCCCCTTCCTTTCTCTTAAAGGAGGCATCTTCAGAGATATTACACTCAGGCGGAAGAACAGGTCATCCCTGAGGGTCTTTTCCATAACTGCCTGCCTGGGGTCAATATTTATAGCCGTCACTATCCTGACATCAACGTGAACGGTTTTTGTATCGCCGACTCTTCTCACATTGCCGTCCTGTATTACCCTCAGCAGTTTTGCCTGCAGCTGAAGAGACATTGAATTGATCTCATCCAGGAACAGGGTACCGCCATTGGCTATTTCAAAAAGCCCCGGACGGTTTTCCGCTCCGGTGAAGCTGCCTTTTACCGTACCGAAAAGTATGCTTTCCAGCAAGGTTTCCGGAAGAGCCGCACAATTTTGGGCAATGAAGGGTTTATTCCTGCGGGGACTGGCATTGTGTATTGCGTGCAGCAGCAGCTCCTTTCCTGTGCCCGTTTCTCCGTAAACCATAATCGGCGAAGGAGATGAGGCTACTGCCATGGCATCTTTCTTGAGCTTCAGCATCTCTTCCGATATGCCGATTATGTCTGCAAAATTAAAGAATGCCTTATTTCCGTCATAGCTTTGCTCATTTCTTGCATCTTTCATAAGCTCCGCCTGCAGATCCACAACCTTCAGGGAAAGCTTCTTTACCTCCGTTATGTCCCTTGATACTTCAAGGGCACCCATGACACGCTTCCCTGAAATAATCGGTATGGTTGAATTTACAGTCGTAATTTGAATGCCTTTGTAATTCTTGAAGGACTGCTCATAATTAAGGATGGGCTTTCCCGTCTTTATAACCCTCAGTATTGTGCTGGTATCCTCTGTCAGGGAGGGGTATATTTCGAGTATATGCCTGCCTATTGCTTCCTCCGGATTAATATTGTCCAGCTCCGCTGCAAATCTGTTGTAATACACGATAATGCCCGAGCTGTCTACAATGTGAATGCCTTCTTCTATATTGTCCAGAATGTCTTCAATGTTCTCCTTGAATAAAGAATTCAACAAGCTTCCACTCCTTTATTAATCCTCATCGCCTATATTATGACTGCCGATTATTCGGCATAATGCTTATTTAAAAAGCAGGTTGATTAACCTGCTGTATTTTAATTATATACCACGAGACAGAAAATTACAAATAATCTATAAAATTTTTAGAAAATTCATGAATCTACAGCAGCACCTTCTTTATGGCTTCATCCTCGGCAGGTTTTACTAGCATGTATTCGTATTCACTGTCGTTTTTCTTTTTGAATTTCACCCTTACGCTGTCCTTTTCCCTTTCTTTGCTGTATCTGGCTACAACGGAAGCGGCAAACAAAACATCCTCATCCGATAACATCCCTGCCTTGGAGGGTATCAGTACTACTGTGGAACCGCTGCAATCCGCAGTGTCAAATATCAGGTACTCATCTTTCAGAAGCTCCATTAGAGGTTCATATTCGCTTTCATTCCTGGTGCATACAAGCCGCGTGGAAGGAGAGATCCTCATATGCCTCCCGATCCTCAGGAGCTTGATATCCATTGGCTCCACCGCTTCCTTGTCATGGCTGTACAAATCTCTCAGACGGTTGGCAAACTGCGGTTCGGTAAGCATGCAGCCTCCGGCAGGAGAAGGATAATCCTTGATCCCCCACTGTCTCGCCAGCTCTATCTGCTGTTTTCTTGATTTGCCGCTGATACCCAGAAGCTTGCTTCTGTCAACAAGGCCGTCAATCTCCATTTTCGTCGGAGGGAGATTCAGAGCGCAAAGGGGCCTCAGTATCTTGTCTTCAAAACCGGACTCCTTTTTCACTATGTCCAGGGATTTCTTATTCTGGGACATGGGCCTCTGGTTAAGCACTTCTCCTGTGATCAGAAAACTTGCACCATATTCCTCAAGCATTTTCCCCGCATAGTTCAGCATCATTGCATGGCAGTCGATGCAAGGGTTCATGTTCTTTCCATATCCGTGCTTGGGATCCTTTGTCATTTTCAGATGCTCTTCGGTAAAATCAACTACTATCAAGGGCATATCTATTTGTGCCGCCATTTTTTCGGCATTCCTGGAACCGAAAAACGCAGAGGCAAAGCATACTCCAATTACTTCAATCCCTTGCATTTGAATCAGTTTTGCGGCTAATGTGCTGTCAAGCCCTCCGGAAATCAGGGCTAAAGCTTTGGTCATATGTATATCAATCCTTTCAAATTCTTACGCTCTCTTAAATTTAAGCTTATTATCTTCAAATAATGCAGTAAGCATACCGGTATTTGTCATGTGGGAAAGAAACGCTGAAGCTGTTGAGACGGTCAGATAATACTGCGGTATGTTCTGCTTTATGGCAAACCTTTCTGCCAGCTTTGCGGTAATCTCCTCCCTGTCAAGGGCCTCGCCGCAGATATCCGCAATGTACTCCATTGTATCCTGAAGGATCCTGATATTAGCATCCAGGGTATCTTCAGGGTCCGTAAGGACATCTCCGTGACTTGGCACATAATATTCATAGCTCATGTGCTTTATGCCCTCCAAAGTGCTGATGGTCTCACCGATACCTGTAAAATACGGAATCCCGTGCTTTTCCAATATATACCTGGAAAAAAAGGAGTCTCCCGCGAACAGCACATTATCGGCAGTTGCGACTCCTATCATTCCCGGCGTATGTCCGTGAAGAGGTATAATTTCAAGGGGTATTCCGTCAATCTCCAGACTTCCGTTCTCCAGCTCGCAATCCACTTTTGTCCCCTTTGCTTTAAGGAACTTTGTATCCAGCTCCTTGAGAGGATAGGCCGAGTACAGATAAAAGGGCTCCAGCTCAGGGTATTCAACAATGCCCTTGTCAAAGGGAGGGGCATATACAGCACAATCTGTCCTGCTCTTTATTATGTGATTGCCTCCGCAGTGGTCAGCGTGGGAGTGGGTGTTTATTATCGTCCCGATACCCATGCCCTCTTCCTGCATTACTTTCATAAGCCGTCTTCCCGCGTCGTCATCCAATCCCGTATCTATGACTATACTGCGGGACGGATCCTTTGCGTTTCTAATTATTCCTATTTTGGCGGCCCCGTCCAGATACCAGGTATCGCCTTTAATATGAACAAGCTTATATCCCATATGTATTACTCCTTTGTGTGGGGACACGGGGGCGGGACACGGGGACGTTTCGCCTGTCCCTCAGGGGACACGTGAAACGTCCCCATGTCCCACGTCCCCGTGTCTCATTCGTTATATCTTTCAATGGCCAGCTCTATCAGCCGGTCGATGAGTTTGCCGTAGCTCAATCCCGCTGCATCCCAAAGCTTGGGGTACATACTTATTTTTGTAAAGCCGGGAATTGTATTAATTTCATTTATATATACCTTTTCCGTTTCCTTGTCAACCAGGAAATCCACTCTGGCCATTCCGCAGCAGTCCAGGGCTTTGTATGCTTTGATCGCAGCCTCCCTTATCTCCCGGGTCTTGCTCTCGGAAAACTTTGCGGGAATTATCAGCGTCGATTTGCCGTCATCAAAGTATTTTGCTACGTAGTCGTAGAACTCATGGCTTGGGATTATCTCACCCAATACCGAAGCAGCGGGGTCATTGTTTCCGAGTACGGAGCATTCAACCTCCCTGCAGTTGATGTTCTCTTCGATTATTATCTTTCTGTCATACTTGCATGCCTCTTTCAGCCCCGCTTCAAGCTCATCCCTGTTGTGAGCCTTAGTGATGCCGACACTGGAACCCATATTTGCGGGCTTTATAAATACAGGGTATTTGAATTTGTCTTCCGCCAGTTTGACAACCGAATTTATATCCTTCTCAATATCCCTCTTCAGTATTACGGTGTATTCGCCTACATTAAGTCCCGCATCCCTGAACAACTGCTTTGAAAATGCCTTATCCATACCCAGGGCGGATGCCGCAACCCCACAGCCTACATAGGGAATATCAAGCATTTCAAAAAGTCCCTGTATTGTTCCGTCCTCTCCGTTAGGCCCATGCAGCACCGGAAACACTACGTCGATTTTTTCCCCGGCACCATCCTTGAAAAACCGGTAAAACATGATGTCCAAAGTTTTTTCCCTGTCCAGCTCTTCCGCTTCCTTCTCCCAGCTGCTGTCGATTATTTTGCTTGCATCCCCCCGGTATGCCATCCATTTGCCCTGTCTTGTTATTCCTATCATGAAAATATTGTATTTATCCTTATCCATAGCATTTATCACATTTGTCGCAGACATAAGAGACACTTCGTGTTCTCCTGATTTTCCACCGAATACAACAGCAACATTCAGCTTCTCACTCATAAAAAATCCTCCAAACTTAAAAATTCGATTCAACTCCAACAACCTTTGCTACTTTATTATTATTCTACTCTCATGGATATTATTAATCAATAAAAGATTGGCACGGGATGCGGGACAGGAGAAACGTCCCCGTGTCCCTTCTTCTTCGAACAGTAAAACCGGGCTGAACCAATAAATGGTCCGGCCCGGTTTTCCGGTTATTTGCCGCTTAAGCTTCTCTCAGCAATCTCAATAGCCTTTTTGACAATGTTTCCGCAATCCCTTGAGGATACTCCTCCCCAGCCTTCAGAGCTTACTATCCTGTCGACGCCGAGTTCTCTAGCTATTTCGTATTTCAGGTTTTCAGACATCATTCCTCTATTCCTGCTCATAGCCGATCCTCCTTATACAACATAAAATTGCGTCTCCTGCGGCATTGTCGTCCCAACTCTGCTGCATATATATTTTCTGTGTATTCAACTTGTTTTATGTGAAGAAAAATGTGGTCCTCCAAGTACTACTGTGTCAGTGTCCCATTTTCATCCTTTATTATTCTGAGTATGTTCTCTTCGCTTCCATCCTCTGCATTTATATACACAAAATAGTCAAAATTGTTATACTTCCCTTTGAATTCATAACATAGCTGCTCTTTGTTGCCGGGCATAGGGATTATCGCCAGCTTTACCCTTTCCACCTTTATTCTCGGGCTTACCTTCTTTCTTGCCTCTTCTTCAGTCAGTTTGGGCTTCGGGATGTCCCTCTTCCTATGGGACATCAGGTACTGATAAGCGTCAAATCCTACAATCTCGCCATTGTCCAGGGCAACCTTGACCTTCAGCAGGTCGGGGTATATCAGCACTCCGTCTTTTGTAACTCCGATAAAGGTTATTGTTGTCGTATTGTCATTCTTCAGAAAATACGTTTCGGTAAGATCCCCAAAGCCCTGCTCCTTAAGGAACTTCTTCGCTTTATCACTGGCTTGCTGATCCGTCAGCTTTTTCTCGGGTATGTCCCTGGGATTAAGCATCCAAAGCACATATCCGCCTTTTTTGGTTATATCTATATTGATTGGATTGCCCTTCTCCTTGTCCTTTGGAGATACCTCCAGGTCATATGTATGTATCTTGCCTTTCCCCGAACTGGTCTCGATTATCCTGCCTGCTTTATCCTCTCCTACAAACTTCTTTGCCTTTTCCTTGGCCTTTTCAAGGCTTACGTCTTCTCCATCCAGTCCTTTCGGTTTTCCCTCTATGACATTATCTGAAAAGGGCCCGTCATAAATCAGTGACGGGTATTCGCTGAACTTATCCTCTATGTTGCCGAAGCTGACTTCCACCGCATCCTTGGATGCTCTTCTAAGTGCAAGCCTGCCCTTCTTGCGGATTTCGCCAAACCTGATCTCTCCCCGGGCTACATCCTCCTCCATTTTGTGAAGCTCTCCCAGCAGTTCTCCCGCATAAGCCCTGAGCTTTGATATCTGATCCATATCCTTTTCTGTCATGTTTTTGTTCCGGGCACCGTTTCTGGAAAGGCTGTAGCTGTAATCACCCACCTGATTCAGATATTTCTCCGTTTTGCTTAATGAAACATGAGTTATCGGCAGCTGCCCCAGATTCTCCGCCGCTGAATATGACTGCATCCAGGTTTGGGACATCAGGGCACTGCTCTGCTGCGGAGAAGCCGATACCTCCGCTTTTTCAAGCAGCAGTTTGATGTTCTCCACATTTGTCACCAGCTCTCTGAAGGACCTCTGGTAGCTGTTCTGCAAAAAAGTCTGGTATTGCTTCTTTTCCGTATAGGTGTTGTATCCGAAGAAACTCGCAAGTATCAAGGCCGCAGCAAGCACTACCGCCACCTTGTGGTATTGTTTTCTGTCCAGCTGCATATTAAACAGTTTCATATGTATCCCTCCTTATTTGCAGAAATAGTGCTTTCCGATCACCTTGATGATAGGCCTTGACCAGATCCACTTATTGGTTGTTTTTGCAGGATTATAGTAATACAGTGCTCCTCCGGAAGGATCCCATCCGTTCAGCGCATCTTTAGCCGCCTTCAGGGCGCTGGAACCCGGAGGCTGAAACATCTGGCCGTCGGTTACAGCGGTGAATGCCCCCGGCTGGTATATTACCCCCGCAATTGTCTTAGGAAACCTCGGGTCATCCACTCTGTTTAAAATAACTGCCGCTACGGCCACCTGCCCTATGTACGGTTCTCCCCTGGCCTCACCGTGCACGCACTGGGCAAGGGTATAAGCCTCATTGTCTCTTGATGTGCCTCCCCTGGCCGATGCAGTTCCGGTCCTTATACCCAGGGCTTTTGCGGTTGCATTGCCTACTATGCCGTCTGCCTTAAGCCCGTGCTTTTTTTGAAATGCTTTTACGGCATTTGCCGTTCTCCAGCCGTATATTCCGTCTACTGTTCCTTTGTAAAAACCCCAATTTTTTAACCTTGTCTGCACCTCCCTCACCTCACTGCCTCTGGAGCCCCATTTCAATAATATGGCTCCTGCTTCACTGCTGATCTGGGAAGTAATGTAGTTGCTGTACACCCAAAACCCAAAGCCTGCATATATGATTACTATAACTATAAAAGGAATCAGCCTTCCTGGTCTTTTTTTGAACACGAAAAACACCTCCTGCCCTTATTTTTTGTAACAGGAGGTGTTTTATTCATTTTTTAATTATTTGCTTATAACCTGGAGATTCCCCAGCCTTGCCAGTCTCAGCCCCATGCTTTTCGCCAGTTCCAATATTTTGAACCTGAGCTTAACGGATACCTCTCCCGGCTCTTTGGAGGAAATCAGCAGGCTGTATTCCTCCTCAGTCAATGATGCCTTAAGCTCTTTCATGGTTTCTTCCGCTGCTATCCCATGGGCGACATCAATGAAGCACAGGGGAGGAAACATGACACACCACCAGTTCTTTCCTTTCCCTTCTCCGATTACTATATTCAAAGCCTGATATGTGCCTGCAGGAAGTGTAATATTTCCATAGGTCCTGGTGGGAAAATCCATCTCCGTGAAGACGGCTTTTACACCATAACGCTTCCTGTTCTCTTCTATGACTTCTCTTGCGGCAGCCTCTATTTCGGCCAGGCTTCCCTGAACAATGCTCTTCACCTCTGAAATATCCTTCAGCCCTTCCAGCCTCCCGCTCATACTGCTTATTATCCTGTCCCTTACCTGAAGCTTAAGCTGCTGGTCAACAGGCGAATCACTGTTTGCCACCACATGGAGCCTTATTATTTTTTCGGGTACGTCAGCCAATGCCATGTCAGTATTTATGTAAATGCCTGTAAGAATTCCGAAAACAAAGAAAAATGTAATCAGGAAAAACCCGATTTTGTATTTCATACTTAACCCTCCTAAAATAGACGAATAGACTCGTGCAATATCGGCCGCCATATATGGCAGCCCTGCGTCTCGTATCTGTTATTTTTGCCATTTTTTGAAGGGTTTATTCACTTGATTAATCCCACCCTCCTTATACTGACATTGGCGGTGACTTCAATTACTATACTGTCGATAAAAAACTTTTCATAATCCTTTTCTATGGTTTTGTAAAGCTTCGGCTGATATTTGCTGAGGTAGTCCCTTGCTCCGATAAGATCTGCTTTGAATTCCTGCTGAAATTTTTTTATAAGCTTCTCCCCCTCATTCTCTATCCTCTTTTCCACTTCCCTGCTGATTTCCTTAAGCAAAACGTTATCCAGTATTTCCTTTCCTATCATAAACTCTTCGATACTGCCTTCTGTTTCCATTATGTAGTTCAGATATATATTTCCGTTTTCCACCTTGGACAGCTCAATTTTTCTGTCAAAATCGAAATGCCTGAAAACCGTTGAAATACCTTTATACTCAACTGCTATATCCCCACCCTTGGCCTTGTCCGTCAGCCAATTATATACTGATGTTTCCTGATCGTCCAAATATCCGATAAGCTTATAATCCTTGAGAACCCCCGCGCCACTTATCTTTACCTCTTCCTTCCCCGGATTAATCCTTGGTATGACCAGGCCTCCTTTCTGGTTTTCCAGCATTATTGCCATCTCTAAGAGAGTAAGCTTAATAACCTTTGAAGTATAGTCACTGTTTTCTATTATTCCCGCAATGTACGGTGCAAGCAATTTGTCATACATAGGCTTGACCTTGAATACCTCCTCAGCCCGCCCCGGTACAATATATGCGTACATGCTGTTATGAAACTCATGGTACCTGGATATGCCATCCAGTATTTCTTTAAGCAGCTTCTCATCTTTCAAAACATCCTCACCAAAAAATATATTCCTTGTATGGCCGAAAAACTGCTTCTTGGAAAACCTCTCCAAAAGCTGCGATAATGACATAATAATGCTGTTATCCACTGTTTTGTAAGTACGGAAGGCCGGCCCCGGCCCTTCTTTTATCTGATCCACTACCGGGGAAACAAAGGAAAGAGTATATTTATCCTTAGAGGCTTTCTTCTCCGCTAACTCTACACTATCGACCCCGATAGATAATACAAATAACCTGTCTTCTATCTCTATCTTATCCCAGCAGCCGGTAAGCAGAAGCACGCACAGCAGTATTGCTGCTGCTTTCATGCTTTTAATCGCTCTCATTCCGTTTCACCCCCATCTTCCTCAGCTTGGCTGTCAAAAGTAATGCAGCGGGCACTACATACATAAAGGCGGCAACAGCATAGGGAAAAATTAAGTTGCCCCATTCATAAAGCTCAGCTAAACTTTGAGGCTGCAGTGCAAGATAGTATATAATCATTACCAGAGGCAGTACATATTGCTTTTGCTCCTTTGTACCTGCCGCTTTGGATATGGAATAGCTTGCAATGAAAAGCACCGATACGATGGTAGTGAATACCGTCAGCACCCAAAGGGACAGTATTACTCCGTCAAGCCTTTCTAAAAACACTCCGGGAAGACTGACTGTCCTTATGTAAGCAGCCAAAGGCCATATTATTTTTGTTACCGTCTTTGCTCCGAAAGCAGCTATGCAAAAGACCGTTATCATTACAAAGAATAATAATATGAAAATAATTGAGATTATTAAAGGTTTATATGCCTTCCCGGGCTCCTTCATAAAGCCTATATAATAAAGGGCAAGCTCTATGCCGCCAAAGCTGAAAATCATCCTTGGAATTGAAGCCAATATTTTTTCCGGCGGTGTTTGCAGTACCGGGAGCAAATTGCTGAAGTCCATAATGGGGTACCCGAATATCAGTACAATGAAAAATGGTATGAACAGGATGGGAAATACCAGCTCATTTACCCTTGCAACGCACTCGACACCCCCTCTGACTGTATATGTGCAAACCAAAACAAGGCTGAGCATGATTACTTCGGTAGGAGTCCTGAATAACAGGAACATCTTTACCACCTCTGTAAAAACCCTGGTGACGTACGCTATGACAATGATAAGATAAACGGCAAAAAGACCTGTCAAAACTTTCCCCGGAACTTTTCCGATTATTATCTGGCTGTATTCTGCAATAGTTTTGCCGGGAAATATGGAATTAAGCCTGATAATAACCAATGCCGCAAAAATATTTATTATCCCCAAAATTACAATTATCAGCCATCCGTCAGTCCCCAGCTCATCTGCAGCTTCTGCCGCAAGAGAGAATACCTCTACTGAAATTATAGTCATTATAGTAATCATCGCAAGCTGGTACGGGGATATAGTATCATTATTTCTTATCATCACTGCCCTCCTCCTGTTCCAGCCGGTTTATAAGGTTCCTGTTGTTCTTCAGCCTTATTTTGTCTCTGGCAAGAAGTACAGGCCTTTTTGCCATAAGGAATGTCGGCACCCGTACAATTGTATCCTTGAAGTCACTTCCGACAAAGGATACATATGGCGACATGTATGGTATTCCAAAACTCTTAAGCTTTACCAGGTGGCTTAATATCAAAAGCACTCCCAGCATTATCCCATATAACCCCATTGTTCCGGCAAAAATCATCAGCAAAAACCGCAGCATTCTGAACCCTACTGCAAGGCTGTAGTTGGGAATTGAAAAGGAGGATATCGCAGTTATAGCCACGATAATGACCATGATCGGGCTTACTATTCCGGCTTCGACTGCTGCAGAGCCTATTACAATACCGCCTACTATGCCTATGGCGCTGCCGATGGGTACCGGAAGCCTAAGGCCCGCTTCCCTCAGGAGCTCAAAGGTAACCTCCATGATAAAGGCCTCAATCAGTACCGGAAACGGGATCCCCTGCCGCGCTGCCGCCATTGATATTACAAGCTTCGCAGGCAGAATGCCCGGATGGAAGGAAGTAACGGCTATGTATGCTGCGGGAAGCACCATGGAAAGAATACTTGCCATGTATCTTATGAATCTCAATATGGATGCAACATACCACCTGTCATAGTAATCCTCGGGAGACTGGAACAAGCTGTTCAGGGTTGTAGGCACAATCAGGGCAAAGGGCGAATTGTCAACAAGTATTGCCACCCTGCCCTCATACAGTGATGCTGCTACTTCATCCGGCCTTTCGGTTACACTTATCTGGGGGAAGGGCGACATATAATCATCCTCGATCAGTTGTTCAATATAACCGCTCTCTATTATTGCATCTATATCTATGGTATCAATTCTGCGGAATACTTCTTCCAGAAGCTCCGGACTTACTATGTCTTCAATGTACATGACCCCTATGTCCGTAAAGCTTCTCTTGCCTACCCTCAGCTGTTTCAGCTTCAGCCTTGAATCCCTTATCCTTCTTCTTACCAGTGCGGTATTTACTCTGAAGGTTTCTGTAAAGCCATCCCTGGGGCCTCTGATCAGCGCTTCGGTGTTGGGCTCTGACACTCCTCTCATTGGCCAGCCTTTAGCGCCTATAACTATGCATTTTTCAGTAGTATCTATGAATAATACTGCATCTCCGATAAGTATGGCCAGCACGGCATCTTCCAGATTGTCTTTGTCAGCAAGCTCTGAAGCCGGAAGCCCTCCGTACCTTACCAGCTTGTACAGCTCTTCCCCCGGTTCTTTCGCTTCTGGGGGCACTTCCCTGGCATGTACCATCAAGGCATTGAGCACCGCATCATTAAGCATGTCACTGCTGCTCATTCCGTCTGCATATACAAGCAGGAATTTCAGATCCTGCTGCTCTCCTACCCTGAATTCCTTGTATACGATATCATCGCAGTCCTTCAGGCGCTCCTTCAGCCTTCTTTTATTCTCATCCACGTTTTTGGAATTAATCAGCTTTCCCATTTCCTTTTCTTTTTTGTCTTTGCCGCTCTTCCTATTAGACAAAAATCCCATCGGAATGCCTCCCTTCTGCAGCTACAGCCTGGTTATGATTAAAAAGACAAAGGGCAGAAGTATGAATGATATCCCGAGCCCTAAGGAAACCGCCGAGTCCTTTCGGAATTTTACCCGCTTGAAATACCTGTAGTCCGATAGTATCTCAAATATGCCTATTGCTATCATTGTCATCAATACTGTGGCATCCGTAAAGCCCCTGATATTCTCCTTGATTACCTCGAACATGTCATATCCGCCCTTTCCTAATGAGTTATTTTTTACAAAACCAGATAAATATATGCATTAAAAAAGCGCGTCTCACGACGCCTTTTTTTCGCTAGGGAACCCTATGGTTCCCTTCGACGCTGCTCCGCAGCTGAGCACCCTCCTTCAACGGCAGGGGGCTTCTCCCCCCCTTGCATCCCCCATTGTATAGGAAAGTATACTTTCCTATACAATAAAAAAGACACGGGGGCTTGAGAAACGTCCCCATGCCTTCAGTGTCTTTTTTATATTTATATATATTTTTCTATGAATTCCAAATCACTAAGTCTGTCCACATCATTGCTTATCTCGGGATAGGGGGAAATAATAGCTGCTCCCCTTATTCCCAGAAGGGACTCGCATTTCCTCTCAATTGCATTGATTGTCAGAATCCCCAGCGCAAGCCTCAGCAAGAATGCAAATCCAAGTAATCCAGCCATTTTGGCGGGGCTTTTTCTATACTCCAGCATCTTCTCCACGAAATCCTTGCACTTATCCTTTATAGCCGGGTTGAAACAGAACACATTCCCTCCGGTGAACCGGCCTTCCCAAAGCCGCGCATAAGTCCTTCTGACTCCCGGATACTTCTGATCATTTACCTTCTTGTCTACAATGGAGTAATACAAATCAACATCCCTCTCACTGCATCTTGCAATAAAGTCCTCCATTGCCTCCCTGGTAATCATAGGGATATCTGAGGTCACAACAAGAATCTTATTTGCCTCGGGAAAACACTCCAAGGCCAGAAGTATATTTGATACTATGGAACCCGTTCCTTCTATGACATAATCAACAATACCGCCGATTGCCGACTCCAGCTTATCCTTCGGCCCGACCACGGCAATCCTGTCAATACTTTCGGACTCTCTGAGGGTTTCCACAACATATTCTATCATGTACTTGTCCTTAATTTTATAAAACGCCTTGTTTACGGTATCCTTATTCTCTCCCGCAAGTACAATAACATCCATAAAATTCAATCCTCCCTATGGATTGTCATTTTTCCCGGATGAGCTCCCAAGCAGTCTCATCATATCCTTCTCGGCATTCTGGATGTGTATCTTGGAAATATTTTCAGCCATTTCCCTGTTCCTCTTGGAAATTGCTTCAGCTATCTTGTAATGCTCTTTAATAAGATTGGTTGATTTGGTGGCTTTATTCAAATACATCACCCTGAACCTTTGAACCTGCTCCATCAGGCTATTGGCCAGCTGCTGCAGTTTTTCGTTCCTTGTAGACTTGAATATCTTTTCATGAAATTCAATATCTGTTTGTATTACGCCTTCAACATCATTCGAATTCATAGCCTGCTCGAAATGCCTTGCAGTTAGTTCCAGGTCCTTGATTTCCTCATCGGTCATCCTTAATGCTGCAAGTCCCGAAGCAAGGCCTTCCAAAGCTGCTCTGACCTCAAGCACGTCGGTAATGTTCTTAATGGAAAGGTCTGCAACATATGCGCCTTTCCGGGCAATCATTACTACCAAACCTTCCAGCTCAAGCTTCCTTATGGCCTCCCTAATAGGCGTTCTGCTAACCCCCATCTTTTCTGCAAGCTGCACTTCCATAAGCCTCTCTCCGGGCTTCAGTACCCCTGAGATAATAGCTCCCCTGATTGAATTGAATACAACCTCCCTTAAGGGCTTATAGTTGTCCAGTTTTAATTCGAGAAAGTTGTTATCCATTATTATCACCCCCTGTTAGCATTTTAATACTAAAAGTCTAAATTTTGGTTGGTAGTCTTGACTAAAAAAACCTCACTCACCATGTCTTTAATATGATCATATGCATTGTATGCAGATGCAGGATCCTTGAATACTCCGAACACCGTCGGCCCGCTGCCGCTCATAATGCTCCCCAGGGCTCCGTATTCCATTAGTTTTTCCTTCAATTCTTCTATCTGAGAGCATTTTTTTATTGTCACCGTTTCCAATACATTGCACATACAGGCAGTTATACCCTCAAGGTTCCTTCCTTCAATATACTGAATCATACTTTTTATGTCCGGCCTTTCCCTGATTTCTTCAAGCTTCAGGCCTTCATATACCTCTTTTGTAGATATGCTTACAGCAGGCTTTGCCAATAGTATAAGGCATTCGGGAATTCCCGGAAGCTGTGTCAGCTTCTCACCCAAACCTTCCGCCAGGGCAGTCCCCCCCTGAATGCAAAAGGGTACATCTGAACCCAGTTTTTTTCCCGCATCCAGTATTTCATTCCTGGACAATCGCAGATTCCATGCCTTATTCAAAAGCTTAAGGGTAAGTGCTGCATCTGCACTTCCTCCTGCAAGTCCCGCAGCAATAGGTATTGTTTTTTCAATATTTATCAGTGCGCCTTCCTTGACGCTGTATTTTATTTTTAGGTATTCGGCAGCTCTATATACGATATTCCCTTTACCTGTCGGCAATTTGTCATTATTGGAAGTAACTTTTATATCACCTTTCACTGCTCTGACAGTTATGGTATCAAACAATGCCACCGATTGCATTATCATCGATACATCATGATAGCCGTCAGGCCTTTTTTTAAGTACATCAATTGCCAGATTTATCTTTGCAGCTGCCTTTCCAGCCTGTGTATTCAATACAATCACGCTCCATTGCCTAATGTATACAAAAATCCCCCCATTATCATTATATACTATTTTCAAATTTCTTGTACATTTTTTTGCCGATAAGTTGTGATATTCTCTCCTCTCCATCGCATTCTCCATAAAAAATAAAAGCAGGAATCATTCATCCTGCCAATAAAGTCTTTCCATTATTATAGACCGCTATCCTTCCCAATCCGGATATTCTTCAATATCATTATCTTCGTCCCATTTGCCACTTTGCTTGGGTTTTCAATGTTATTCAACTTTGCCAGGGCATCCACTGTGGTATTGTACCTCTTGGCTATGCTCCACAGCGTATCGCCTTTCTGAACCATGTATATAGTCACTGCCGGCATCCTGCCATAGTCTATACTAATGCCTTCAACTGCCTCAACGTTATCTACCAGCCTTTTTTCAATATGCCTCATGACCTCGGCATAAACTCCAAGCACTACCCTTAATTCAATCATTTCATTGTTTATCTTGCTGAAGTTCACACTGTCTGCACTGCATTTTACAGTACACGGCATACCAAGCCTCACGCCGGGTATATCCATGAAATGCCTGAATGGAATCTGCTCGGTCATGCTGCACATAGGCTCCGCACTGTATGAAGACTCATAGACAAACGTGCACTCCGCCATGCCCTCCAGCAGTACCCTGTCATCCAGCAGCTTCACTTCATTTACTATAGGCAGCACATTTACATAGCATACCTTCTCAATCTCAGGATCCCCATGCTTAATGCCGACGGTTTCCTTGATTACAATGTTTGAGCGGCCTTTCCCTACAAATTCGCTGAGTGAAAATATATTTCTTTCTATATCTATCACATTGGTCGGGCTATAAGCATCCGCCACGATTTCCTGCTCTATGTTATTAAATACCTTGGCTCCCATACCCAGCATCACATGGGCATTTATCACTTTTCTCTCGCCATTGGCGTCCTCATTAACCTCCAGGCGGCATTCCTGAAGATTGCTTTCTGTAACACACTCCATGTTTTTCTCTGCAGCAGGGACCTCTATGTATTGAGTAAACGGCACTTCAAACTCCTGGTACTGCAATTGGTTTTCCTCGGTCTCAGCTTTATAGAGTATGTCTATTGCCAGCAGTCCGTTCACCTCAACCTTGCCTTCGATTGGCTTTTCATCCTTTATAACTACCTTGCAGTCCGATCTGAATATCCTGCCTATCGCAGGTGCATCAGCCGCCAGGTTGAGTTCCTCATTGAACTCATAATGGTCTTTGTTATAGCCCACTACTTGTTTGAAGCTGCCTTCCTCCCGGAGCACCTGGATATCTGATAAACCCCTTACGTCAGAAGCCAGCTCAAGATCGAAAAGATCCTCAACCTTGCAGTGCATATCCATGATTACCTTCACGCCAAGCTTTCTTGAGTTTATCATATAACAATCAACATGCTGGATTACTGTATTTATGCTTTCTCTCATCTTGGGCCTCGCTCCCGGAATTTCAATACCCTGCGAAAAATTGGCGGCCACATCCATACTGTTAAGCGGTTTTCCTTCATCATCTGCTGCATATAATATACTTAATAATATTTGACCATTTACAACAACCTTGTCGTTTAACACTTCACAATCCCTTATCTGTACAGTTGCGCCCGGGGCAAGTATCTTGTATAAATCCGGATTTATATCCGGTACATTTATATCTTCTTCGACCACTGTGCTGAATTCATTTTCGCCTACTATCCTGGAAACCTTGAGTGGGTTTTTTATTAGTTCAAGTGGCATTATTCTCCGCCTCCTACTATAGTTTTTCTATTAATTTATATGAGACGAGAAGGAATTTATGCCAACATTTTTATTCAAGGGGGCTGTTGCGCAGTAAAAGAATGATGCGACACAGCTATAAGTTTGCATAGCAAGCAAGAGCTTGTATAGTA
>DAOLPD010000007.1:0-45552 GCA_035417425.1 Bacillota bacterium | reverse complement strand
AGCTTTTCTAATCAGCTCCCTGGCAGTATCCAGATCTCCATTATGATTGGCGGCAATATCCATCATAATATAGCAGGGGCTGCCTTCACCGATTATTCTTCCGTTTTTCAGAACAATTTCATTCATATCTGAACTCCTTAAACGTGATTTTAATATCTGGTGGAAACCAAGGGCCTCCTGAGCACCTTACCCGAAAGCCTTACCGATCCCATTCGGGCTTGTACCAATTATTCCTTAATCGCATACATATAAATTGATCTTCCCATCCCCATATTTGCAAGACCTTCATAAAATCTGTCCAATAATTCCTTTCGCCCTGTGCTTTTAAGTGAATTCTCAAAATTATATATGAATGGCCCCACTTGCTCTTTATATTTTTCCTCCGTGTAGTAATTCATGCCTCCCATAAGCAGCATTTCCAAAGGAAAATCCGTAGTCCTGTATAGTTCCCTGAAGCCAGTTCTTGACAACAGGCCGCTAAGTGAATCAAAGCTAAAATAATTTATATGGTCAGGCAGCACTATCCATCTATAAGTCTCGCTATGATATTCTTTGAATGCCATTTGCCCCTCACTGAAATCATTAGGTACACAGATTCTTATTATACCGCCGGGCACCAGCATCCTATTAGCCTTTTTAAGGAAGGCAAATGGGTCCTTTAGGTGTTCCAATACAAATTGTACATTAATAAATGATATGCCATTCATCACTTCCGGTGAAATATTTTCCATATAATCGTTTATTACGGGAAGTCCAAAGCACTTAAGATACCCTGCAGCCATGATATTTGGTTCAATGATGCAAGCCTCCCACCCCTTATTATGAAAGTACAAAGCCAATAAATCATTCCCACTGCCGATATCAATCATGCCTGTTTTATAGGATTGCTTCAATTCAATCACTTTCTCATATACGGCTCTATACCCGGTATCCCTGCAAACTGCCTCTATCTTATCCTTGATGAAATCCTCTGTTATAGATTTGTAGTCAAAGGGTTTTACCTCCGAATAGTACTTTTCATCATAATATCCTTTTATATTTTCTTCATCGGGTATCGGATAAACATGTTTATAGCCGCAGTCAATACACTCTATTACTTTGCATCCGTTATGCTCCCAATACTTATCATATTTATGCTTCATATCCATCCTCCGGATTGCATTTCAATGTATTTGAAATTAACCTTCCAACAGCTCCAGAATGCCAATATCCTTATTAAACAAAAATGCTGCTTTTTTATTTGCAATAGCAACCGCTTCATCAGGCTTTTCAATCAAAACATATCCGCTCTTCAATAAATTTTCTGTTTCTGTATCAATATCATGGACTTCATAACAAATATGATAGGGACTGCTGCCAATTTTCCTTAATATGGTGTTTATATGAGATTTATCGTTCAAAGGCGCTATAAGCTCTATCAGGTATCCGTCCTTTTCCATAAATTGAATGAATACGCTTCTTTCGCTGTCTTCAACAATACCTGAGATATTTTTATATCCAAGCTTTTCAAATTTTTCCGATGAAATGGCAATGTCTTTTACAGCATAACCTATATGATGTATCTTCATATTTCTATCAACTCTCCAAAATTTTTTCTGTTATCTGCAATTTTATCCAGGCTGAGCCTGTATTTTTTATTTCCGCTTCCATCTTGCTCCAGCAAGTCATAGCCGAGCCTTTCAAACAAATTCTCCACAGGTGAATTCTTGTTTGTCTTCAGGTAAGACGCATTAATAACCCTGAAGCCTTCCGCCCTGTATCTGTCTTCAATAAATGTCATGATCCGGTCTTCAATAAATCTGCCCATAATTCTGCAGCTCATCAGAAACGTATCAATCTCTGCCTGCTCCTTATCCTTTTTTACTATCAGAACAACTGTTTTTCCGTTATCTCCGAACCTGTCTTCGACGGATGCGGTATAAACATCAAATTCCTCTGAGATTATCATGTTATTTATATCTTTATCCGTATACCTTTTGGCTGTCAAATTGAACTGATTCGTCTTTTGCGTAAGCTGTGCAACCCTATCTACATCCGCCTCTCCGGCCCTCCATACCTTTATAAGTGTATTAAGCCCAAGCAAATAGTCATCTATTGAATTCGAAGCTTTCAATTCTCTGCCTCTCAAAACATTTTGCACATACATATCCGTCTTTTTCTTATCCTCTTCAGTTATATTGATGCTGAAAAAATACTTATTATATACTTCCACAATAAAATCTTCCAAATCAGCGGTATCCTCCGGAAAATCAGGTACCGCAACCTGAGGCAGCTGATACTTTACCGCTTCCCTTTCCACAGGGTTATCGTCAATATATACTATCGAGTCAAGGCCTATGTTCAGTTCCCCCGCCAGTGCCTCTATATTCCACGCTTTTGATTCCCAGTTTATCCTCATAACTGCGAAGTCTTCTTCCTTTAGATACATGCCTTCATGCCTTCTGAATACTTCCACGGCATCTTCATAATTGTTTTTTGATACTACTGCAAGTATGATCCCCATATCCCTGATATCTTTCAGCCGCTTCTGAAAATCCCTGTACCTGGCACCCTCTTTATGATCGGATATTTCAATCCCCTGCAAGCCATCTTCGCCGACTACGCCTCCCCACAAAGTATTGTCCAGGTCCAGTACTATACACTTTTTCCTGTACCCCTCAATGCCGTTCAAGCATTTGACAATACCCGATTCAATTTCCTTTTGCCCTTTTACGGAGTATTTGATTCCTCCAAGATACCATAGTTTTTTTGAATAAAACTCTTTCCTGCCTACATTTTCTACCATGCTCTTAATATCGAAAACATATGTATCACTGTTCTCTCTGCATAAGGTACAAAGCTTATCATGCCAATAGTACTCAGCTTTTTTCTCCTTCCCGGATTCCGCAAGGCTCCGTATCTTCCTGACAGGAATGTCAAGATTGCTGATAAAAACGTGCGTCCTTTCGGCTTTATTGCCGATATATTCTTCAATGTACCTGAAATATTGGTCTATTTGCTCTTGCGTATCTCCGAATCCGTTATTCAAGCTTAATAGTTCCGAACCGTCCAATATAATAAATACCGCATCGGAATCAAATTCATTCAACCCTGAATTCCCGTCCAAAATTTCCTGAATCCAGTTGTTATATCCGGCGGCTTTATACAGATCATACATTTTCGAAAGCTTTCTTGCCAATGCATCGATATTGGTATTGGAAAGGATAGATATTTTCATATTACCACTCCGAATCAGTTATTTTACATATTGTAAAAAGTCCCCAATCTTATTTATCTCATTGGCTTTTTCAAATGGAATTCTTATATTCAGTTCAGACTCCACCATAGACAGGATCATAAGATGAGCCAGAGAATCCCATTCTTCCAATTCGCTTTTCCGGGTATCGAGGCTAAGCCTGCTTTTGTCTATTTCTAAAGCTTCTGCTATCAGATCCATAAGTTTATCTTCCATATATTATCCTCCTAAAGTAATCCTCCGATTTCCTGTAAGGGAAAAATACTGCCAATAATATTCTCTATATGTTTTCTTTTGTCTATCCACTTACTAACGCTGATGCTCTGGAAGCATATTTCGCCATCCTGACTCATTTCATCAAAGCCGAACCTTTTATGCAGAGCAACTACCTTCTTGTTTTTCAATAATGTCCTGCAAAACACAGTCTCAAGCTTTAATTCGTAAAAAGCGTGGTTAAGCAGTACATATTCAAGAACAGCTCCGAATCCACTGTCCACATACTTGATATTTGACAGGTAATACCCGAATTCTGACTTCCTTCCATAAAAATCTATATGCATATTCAATACTCCGATAGGTTCATCATCATAAAAAGCTATGTAATACCTGACAGCATCATCCTTTTGTAATTTGGATAAGAATTTCTCATGCTCACTCTCTGATATAATATGGGAGCTTAACATATTTCGTCTTACAAAATCATTATTTCTCCAGGCTCTAACCTGCCATTTCATTTCTTCATCTGCATCAAGCAGGTTTACAAATCTGATTTTATTGCTCATTACTTGTCCTTTCATAATCATCATCAAATCTTTCAATATCATCTTCTTCTAAATACAGCCCGCTTTGTATTTCTATAATTTCAAGAGGAATAAGCCCCGGATTCTCTAATCTGTGAATAGTGCTTTTGGGTATATAAGTCGATTCATTCTCATGAATTACTATTTCATTTGTGCCATTGGTTATTTTAGCGGTACCCCTTAACACTATCCAATGTTCGCTTCTGTGATTATGAAGCTGCAAACTCAGCTTCTGCTTAACATTTACAACTATCTTCTTAATTCTGTAACCGGGCCCCTCCTGAAGTACGGTATATTTTCCCCATGGCCTTTCAACGGTCTTATGCTCCAAAAACTCTTTATTATTGTTTTTCTTGAGGTTATCAACAACTTCCTTTATTCTCTGAGTTTGATCCAGAGGGCAAATCATAATTGCATCCTCAGTATCTATTACAGCCATATCCTTTAATCCGACTGCGGCTATTAAACGCTCCTTACTGTATATTAAGCTTCCCGAGGTATCAATGGTCAGGTGGTTTCCTTCAAGGACATTGTTATTGCTGTCCTTGGGGTGTATTTCATACAGGCTTTTCCAACTGCCGACATCACTCCAGCCAAAGTCCGAACAAATTACATATGCCTTATCGGTATGTTCCATTAATCCGTAATCTATAGAAATAGAGTCTACCTCCTCATAGGCATTGCTTATTTCGTCCATATTGAAACTGTCCGCATTATCAAACTTTTCTGATACTCCGCCGCAATATTTCTGGAATTCCTCAATTAGAGTTCCGACATTAAATACGAACATACCGCTGTTCCATAGATAATTACCGGAATTTATGTATTCGGCAGCTGTATCATAGTCAGGCTTTTCCTTAAAGCTTAATACTTTATATATTTCACCTTTTACCGCTTTCTTTTCTTCTGTTTGAATATATCCATACGCCGTCTCAATGCTTGATGGAACTATTCCGAAGGTAACCATGGATCCCTCTTTTGCTTTTTCTACAGCTTTTTGCAGGTCCTTAACAAAGCAGCTGCAGTTCATAATTAAATGATCTGACGGAAGGACTATCATAACTGCATCTTTCCCATACTGCTTTTCTATCCTTTTTGCAGCCCAATATATGGCCGGAGCTGTATTTTTACTTTTAGGCTCTTTCAGAATCTCAACATTGTGCTTATCACAGCAAAGCTCTTCAATCTGCTTTTTTATCTGATAATAGTAACTATGATTAGTTACAATACACTGATCCTGATATGGTATAACTTCATGTATCCTCTCACAGGTCTGCTGAAGCAAAGTTTTATTGCCGGTAAGCGCCAACAGCTGCTTTGGCATTGATTGCCTGCTGAGGGGCCACAGTCTTGTCCCGCTTCCTCCCGCAAGTATTACTGCGACAGTTTTCATATGAATTCCTCCATTTTATATGCTCAAGTAATTTGTCAGTGTCTTTCTCAATTCTCTGATTGTAAATTTATAATTTGTCTGTCCGGATTCAATCTGAATCAGGTTGTGTGCAGCATCCATGTAATCGGGCCTCAAGGACAAAGCTTTATTTAAAAGTTCCAGGGCTTTCCCCTTGTCTGAGGCTGCACAGGTGCAGGCCAGATTATTGTATGCTTCCGACAGGCAGCTGTCATGAGAGATCGCCTTCCGGTAATATTCAGCTGCTTTATCCTGTTTCTTAAGAAAATAACTGCAGTTCCCAAGATAAAACCATATAAGCGGATTGCTGCAGCCGTTTTCCGCAAGCTGCAGTAAAATATTTTCCGCCGGCTTATATTCACTCAGCTTGATATATATTTTGGCAAGCAGAAAGCTCTTTTCCGCTGAAGAAAAGCTTGATCCTTCCACAATTTCTTTTATCCTTTCATGACCAAGCTTCCTGATTACCTCAATCTCCTTTATCTGCTGCAGGCTGTGGGCATTCGTAAGATTTCCTTCATGCCTTCTGTAAATGTATAATGGCTTGGGAATATACCTGAACTTATACCTTTGTGCAAGCCTTATAATATATTCATAGTCCTCCGCATGCTTGTACCCTTCATTGTACAGGCAGCCTTCTTCAAAGCATCTGCGCCTTATCATTATTGAAGGAGGAATCGGTATGATCTGCCTGAATAACAGCATACATAAAAAATCTTTGTCATTCTCATAAATACCTTCACTTCTTAAAGTATTCATATGATTCAAATTCTTGTCAGCTGCTATACAGTCATTATATACAATATCCGCATCCTTGTGCTTTTCAAGTATACTTACCTGCTCTGCAATCTTATTCTCGGCATATATATCATCACAATCCAAAAAAGCTATGTATTCACCGCGAGAAGCAGCCATGCCCGTATTTCTTGCAGAAGAAGGCCCTGCATTGTTCTGGTAAATATAGTTTACTTTCTTAAAGCTTTTTACAATATCCGGCGATTTATCGGCGGAGCCGTCATCTACCACTATTACCTCTATTTCACTATAAGTCTGTTTTAAAACACTATTAATTGCTTCTGCTATATATTTTTCTCCGTTAAACACAGGGATAACTACGCTAACCATATTGGCCTCCTTAAGGCTGTTTCATAATCAGATCCTTCCAAGATACAATCGGCATTTTTCCTTCCGTAATTTTGTATAACTGCTTTATTGCTTCTGCATCATAATCATTTTCAATTGAAACTATCACCGCATCCGGATGATTCTTTGCCAGCCATTCCGGTGCCTCAACCAATGTGCCGTATATTTCCTGACCGTGCATATTGGTATTATTGTCAAGAAAGCGTACAATATTGAAATTTTCCTTCTTCAGGTCATTGTAAAGGCAAAGTGCAATTTTCCTGGTTCCGAATATAGCCACATCCTTTATGCCATTATCCCTCAGCCTTCCTGTAATGCCTTTCCCGTTAAGCAGCAAGAATTCAAGCCATAGCCTGCATAAGGCATCCGGATTTGTTTTACGTTTATCTTCATCCAGGCCTTTCATATCACTAAGATACTTCCTTATAATATATCCCGTTTCCTTATCTCTGATCTTTCCGTATCTATAGTCCGTACTCTTTCCTCCCTCTCTGAACGCAGCTATAGTTTCATTAATGTACTTTATTCCTTCCATACCGGCCAGGAAGCATCTTAACATGAATTCAAAATCACCGCTTATTTCAAAAGCTTCATCAAATAATCCATATGCTTCAAACAACTCTTTTTTTACAAAAGTTCCCTGATGCGGAGGCATACAGCCTTTCCCGAAGTCCTCCAGGCCCATTTCCCTCCCGAAGATATACCTGCTCTTGAACCTATCGTTAACAATCAGAACATTGCCATATACTATTTTGAGTTCGCTGTTATCCATAAATACTTTTGCTGCTTTAGCAATTGAATCCTCATCAATAAGATAATCATCCGAGTTTAAAAAATATATGATATCACCTGTAGAAGCCCTTACCCCTTTATTGAAGGCTTCATATATTCCGCTGTCAGGTTCGGAGATCATATAGTCAATCTTATCATGATACTTTTTTATTATCCCAAGAGTTCCGTCATCAGATTTCCCGTCGATAACAATATATTCAATATTATTGTATGTCTGCATCAATACGCTTTTAATTGCTTCCTCGATGTATCTTTCACTATTATAACAGACCGTTATAATTGATATCTTAGGTCCGATCTTTTCTGAATTAATTTCCATATTTTTAACCACCTATATATTCTTTATACCATTCGATAGTGTTTCTCAGGCCTTCTCTGAAATCCGTTCCTGCTTCAAAGCCAAACCTTTCCCTGGCTTTGGATGTGTCAACGCACCTTCTCGGCTGTCCGTCAGGTTTGGATGTGTCCCATGCAATACTTCCTTTATAACCTGTCAAAGCAGCAATTATCCTCACAAGTTCCTTTATCTTAATTTCCTTCCCTGTTCCGATATTTACAGGCTCAGAGCTGTTATACCTTTCAGCAGCCAGAATTATTGCCTCTGCGCAATCCTTTGCATAGATGAACTCCCTGCTGGCCTCGCCGGTACCCCAGCATACAACCTCCTTCGTGCCTTCTCTTACTGCATCAACAAATCTTTTGATTAATGCGGGAATCACATGAGAGGTGTCGGGGTTGAAATTATCCCTCGGGCCATACAGATTAACAGGAATCAAATTTATGGAATTGAAACAGAATTCCTTTTCATAAGCCTGGGATTGCACAAAAAGCATTTTCTTTGCCAGTCCATAGGGAGCAGTTACTTCTGCCGGATAGCCATTCCATAAGTCTTCTTCCTTGAACGGAATGGCTGCATGCTTCGGGTACGAGCATGTAGTCCCTATTGTAACGAATTTTTCTACACCATATTGCCTTGCCAGTTCCATCAACTGGATTCCCATAACTGCATTCCTATAGAAAAACGTTCCCGGATACCGTTCATTGGCACCTATTCCGCCTACTGCTGCCGCCAAGTGAATTACAATATCAGGTTCGGTGTTTTCGTACATTGCTTTTATATTTCTTTCATCGGTTAAATCGTAATCCTTGCTTCGGGGGATAAAGACAGACTTGCAGCCCTTTGATTTCAGTTCTTCCACAACATAAGAGCCCAAAAATCCTGCTCCGCCTGTCACAACCGCTTTTTTACCGGTCCAAAAGCTCATTATCTCAACTCCTCTTTTTCCTGAATGCTTCCATATACCAGTCGTATGTTAAGCGCAAGCCTTTTTCCAGGTTTATCTCCGGCATATAGCCTGTATACTTATTCAGCTTTGAAGTATCGGGGCACCGCCTGCTTACACAGCCCTGAGGCGCCGGGTTTATTCTCAGCGGCACCTGGCAGCCGGCAATAACTAACAGTTTTTTCGCCATATCTTCAATACGTATCTCTTCAAGGCTGTTACCGATATGGAATATTCCGCCGTCACATTCAGATGCTTCCATAACCAGCTTTGTCGCCCTTACCCCGTCCTGAACATAGCAGAAAGCCCTTGTCTCATCTCCGCCGAAAATATCGAAGGGGGTTTCCTTGTCATATATCCTCCTGCAGAATTCCGGCATCACATGTTCAAAACCCATTCTGGGCCCATATATGTTGTGATATCTGACAATACTGAAAGGAACGGCTTTCGTTCTGCAATAATTTATGGTGAGCAGTTCTCCTATTAGCTTGCTTCCCCCATAGGAATACCTCGGGTTAAATACATCATCTATTGAAAGAGGTATGTCTTCTTCCGTAGGAATAAAGCTTCTGCAGTCGGAAAAGCTTTGTATCGTTCCCGCATAAGCCTCCGAAGAGGAAGTAAACAAAAACTTGCCGCATTTATCTTTGTCAATCCATTCAAGCAGGTTCATCAAAGACAGTATGTTAACACGCAGTACTTCCTGGGGCATTTCGTAAAAGTATTTTGTACCGTTGATTGCAGCAAGATGGTAAATATAATCATACCTGTCAGCCAGTGTGCCGTAATAATCCTTAACGGTAAGATCGGCATTTATATATATGATATTTCCCTTACTGATCAGGGCTTTGAACTCTTCATCCATCATGCCCCTTGAGAGGTTATCGATAATAGTGACCTCATAAGGAAAGCTGCTCAAATAGCATGCAAGATGATAACCGATAAAACCTGCGCCCCCGGTTACTAATATCTTTTTCATCTACTTTACCTCTTCCTTTTTAAAGAATGTCTTACCTGCGCCGAATACATTCCAAAGGTCCACTATCCAGCAGCCAGCTGATATTTTACTTATTATATAATCCTTCTGCTCCTTGAATTGCCTATGATTAGTTGCTATATATATAATGTCGGCTTTTTCTATTGCATCATCAAGGGAATGATTTTTATACCGACAGTCTATTACCTCCGGCAAATAGGGATCGTGGATTCTTACCTCCAGGGGCATCTCCCTTTCTATATACCTGATAAGCTTAGGTGTGAGACTGTCTCTGGTGTCATCGGTGTCATTCTTGAAGGAGTAGCCAAGTACCGCTACATTCTTGTTGTATATTTCCACCCGCTTCTGAAGATTGTCCACCATGAATTTCGGCATGAATTCATTAATCTTCCATGCGCTTAATAACAAATCGGTATAAGGTATTGTCTCGTTTATCATTCCGAAATCTTTTCTCAGGCATGTACCTGCCGTAAATCCGGGCTTTGCAATGATTCCCCTGGGATATTTGTAATTGGCCATCTCAATAATCTCATAAATGTTTTGTCCGAAATTATCCGCAATAATTGAGAATTGATTTGATACTGCAAAGTGTATGTATCTTGAGATATTGTTGAACAGCTTTACCAGTTCTGCGGAAATAAATGTGGTATGCATGATATCTCCTGTCAGCCGCTTGAATATCTCTTCAGCTTTTTTCGCACTCTTGGGATCCTCACTGCCAATAATCTGGGGCAGCTCTTTAAGCTCCTTCAATGCCTTCCCTTCTGCTATCCTCTCGGGGCAGAAGGTCAGAAAAATAGTTTGTCCTACTATAAAGCATGTTTTTTGTTCCAGGTATTTTTTTACAAACTCAGTTGTTTTTGGCGCAACCGTACTTCTGAGTATTATATTATGGCCTCCTCTTATGTAGGGTACCATTGACTCCAAGACTCTTGTTATCTGGCTGAGATCAGTCTCAATATGGGAAAGCAGGGGAGTCCCTACTGTGATTATTATATTCTCTGAATTCTGCACTTCACTGATAACAGAGGTAGCAGAAAAATCAACATGCTTTATTAATTCCTCATAGCCAGCCTCTTCAAATGGCATTATTTTTCTGTTCACTTTATCTACAACATCTTTGTTGATGTCTATACCTATTACCTTAAAGCCTTCCTTTGCAAGACTAAGGCCAAGGGGTAATCCTACCCTGCCTATGCCTAATACCGCAATATCATATTTAAACATAATATGCATCCCCCTTAGTTAGAATCAATACTTAAGTCAAGCAGACATGCTAATAGTAACTATTAGATAGAAATATCGGATGATCCTTTGATATAAAGAACAGATCCATCTGCCAGAAAGCATTGTCTCTGGGTCTATGCATCGGATCAGCTATGTCAATACATCGAAATCCCTTCTGTTCCATAAAATCACATAATTCATGGAATCTGATGCCTCCGTTAATATTATAATTATATGCCTCCACTACAATAATTTTTGTATCCTTAAGCGCTTTTTCTGCGCCTCTAAAAATTGGGATTTCGAAACCGTGGGTATCCAGCTTCAATAAAAACGGTCCTTGTAAATTATAGTCATCGACACATGTATCTACAGTGACCATGGGAGTAACTATACAATTATCAATAAACCTATTATGTGAAGCAGCTCCTCCTAATAAGTCCTCTGTTGCATTAAAAAATATCTCTCCGCAATTATCTCCTGCGGCGGCTAATATATAGTCCGAATTCCTATACTTTTTCTTTGTTTCAGCTAACCCCTCTTCATGCTCTTTCCTGGCTTCAATCATAAAGTAAAATGCCTCAGGAAAATACATTGCTGCTTGCCTGGTCCACATTCCGTTGGATGCACCTATATCAATAACAGTTGATATATCAATATTCAGCCTGCTGACTCTTTTAAGTGCAGCTCTCATTGTCAGAAGGTTGTCTTGACGGCCACAGTTATTTATTTGTTCAACAAATTCAAGCCCGTCAAAAAAATGAGTATTTTCAATAAATCCCATGTCTATAAGCTGTTTTCTGATTTCATCATAAAACATGCTTGCAACAAGAATTATTATTTTTTCTTTATCTTCATACAACAATCTGGAAGGTGAGTATACTTTTGAATGCATAAACTCAGTATTATGCTTTCTTTCAGAATTATCCACATAATATGCAATATCCGCCGGCAATACTTCTGTTAGTCTTCTCCCTCCGTCACCGGCTCCAAAAACAATGACAGTTTTGCCTTTTATACCTTGTATGATTTTTTTCATGCTTTACCTCATTTCATTCTATATTTTATTAGTATATATCTAATAATTATATATCCTGATCAATTTCCTTTTATCAATAATATACTTTAATTCATTATATATTTCCTCTTCATATGACATAGAAGAAATTACTATATAATCAAATTCAAACTGATTAATCTTGCCCTTGCTATAAACAGGTATGCCTTGTAACATAGTGCCATCCAATTCAGGATTACTGTCGAAAATTCCATAAATATTATTAAGATTGATTCTATTAAGAAGTTTCTTAGTATGACCCCCTGCAGCATAAATGTACACTCTCTTATCTTTTAGCCCATTAAGCTTATTATTTAAATAAGAGATAAATTCCTTTTTCACTAATCCATTAGGTACCAGTGCAAAATTATACTTCTTTAAATCACTCTTCATTGGCCTGCGCTTTTTATAAAATTCTGTATTATATAATATACATTCATCAATAAGGGCATCAGTAACAAATTCACCTGAATCCATGTCAAAAACAGAAATATCCTTTACGTAACTAAAGTCTTTACTTTCCATACTAATATTGCATATGCACATATCTTTATTTTCAATATGATTAACCATGATCTCGAAGAACCAATTATCCAAAACAGTATCTTCACCCATAAAAAAGATTAGATCCTCTTTTACTTCATTCAGATTAATGCTGTCATTATTACCATAACAAATCCTTATATTCTTATAGGTCTGATTCAATATGCAGCTATATTTATCCGATTTATTATCTTCACATATTGAGTCACTGCTACAAACTATCAATACGCTGTAATTTTTTGTAAATTCCTTTGTGTATACTACCGGTTGATAGTAGTTCAGGATTAATTCATAGAACCTTTCCAGACTACTTGCCGACTTGTATTTCATAATCTTATCTGCTTTATCAAAATACTTGTCTACAATCATTTTGTGAAGCTCTATGTTAAGATTATTGTCCCATTGTATCGTGTGGATGATGTGATAAGCTATTGCGTTAATAATTTTCTTGACTTTAAAACCCGAAATTATAGGCATAAAAACAATCCAGTAATCCCAAGCAGGCTGTCCTATCCAAAAATCCTCTCTTGGGTAAATATAGCTTATCTGTTTATCAAAGAAAAAATAATCATGTCCCACATAGAACATTCCATTTAAATTATCTAATGATTTAATCTCCACTCTGTTACCATATACAAAAGAGTTCTTTGCTTCATCATATATATATTTACCGAAGCCGCCGTCTACACCCAAAAGATGAATATCGGAGTTAATTATTCCACAAACATCATAATCACAATCCTTGAAATACTCCATTATATCATCAAGAAAAATATATGGTTTACCAAATCTGTTTCTTCCGTCTCTTTGTACTATATTAAACTGTATGTTCGGAAAATGATTACTAATAGCTTCATATTCCTCTAAACAATTAAAGGATATTACATCCAAACCCGCTTCTATCCATGAATCAATAGCTTTTTTCTGATTCTCTATATTACGCGGTGCAATAGATGTTGCTACAATTATCTTTTCATTGCTCATTCCGCTATCCTCCAATTGCTACCTTATCCTATATGTTTTCATATACTGCGCTCTTATTGCTACAGCGTCAATTCCAATCCCTAAAACCTTATAGCCGTGTTTTTCCAACAAATAGAAGCTTTCTTTACGATCCTCTTCAGTTAAATGGTTTATTTCATAGATAATAATATCGGGATTGTAAAAATTGAAATCTAATGACTTTACTATTTCATAATCATATCCTTCTACATCGATACACAGCACATCAAATTTTTGAATATTATTTCTTTTAAGCAGACTGTCAATAGTCATACACAAAACCTTTTCCTTAACCAGGTACTTTTTTGATTTGTTATTCATAGCCAGCCATTCTTCTATTTGTTCATAAATAAATGTCCCATACTCAGGATAATCGCCTTCAAGATCATTATCACTTTCTTCATTAAAATAGTAAAAATCTCGCCATTCATCTTTGTCTGAAATAGCAACATTCTCAAAAATAAGGCCCTTTTTATCACTATAGTTGCTTGTTAATTTTTTAAAAATATATTTTACCGGTTCAACCAGTATCCCTTTCCAATTATTATTCAAAACAAATTCTCTTAAAGGATCATGCCTGACTCCGTCATTTGCGCCAATCTGCACAAAAAAGCATTCTTTATTTTTTTCTGAATAACCCTTAAGGATAAATTTCAGTATTCCTTGGTCGCCAAACAATATGTTATATAAGGTATACCCATTATAATAATCATAAAACTCAGAATAACCATGATCTAACATAGCATTGATTATTTCATAGTATTTATCAGAAAAAACCAGTATATATACATCTTTTCCTTCTGCACCTAAATTGTCAGGTCTATCGGCAAGAGGACATAAAACCTCCCCGATTAAAGCAGCAGTATCCTCTTCCTTGCAATGCCGAGCGTCCAGCCCTAAAAAATTCAACATTGGAATCAGGTCCCCCGGTACTTTATCTGCACCATATAAAAAAATACTTCTATCAGCCATGTAATCCATGATTGCTTTTAAATCAAGAGACCTTTCAATATGTGCATAAGCATCGTACATAATTGCCTCGCCATTAAAGAAGTCCTTGTTTTCTTCAAACCCATACTCCATCAATTGATTTGAAATATCAGCATAAAAGGTACTGGCAACAATAACTATAGTATTCTGTACACATTCCTCCTTCAGTGCTTCAGGGTTAAATACTTTAGCACCAAAAAAGGTTTGATTCCATACAGATTCATTGTTATCCAAAAAATAAGCAATTTTTATTCCTAACAGTCTGAATAAGTTGCTTAGCCTTGCAGAAAACTTGCCTGTCCCAAAGATTACTATTATTTTATCGGTTTTTATCAATTCTTCAATCCCAAATATACCAGCCATAACACAACTCCCTATTATTTCAGTCTTTATCCCGAGTGTTTATAAAACCTCAATAATAAGCTTATATTCTTCAGTGCTTAATACATTCTGTTCTCTCGCAATATTAGCTATTTCAATCGCATAGTCCAAGAAATAATACAAGACACATATACTGATAAACCTTAATGCTTTTGATTTCTTCCATTCTGCATCATTTATCCCCGAAAATAATCTATGAATCTCAGCTTCACTTTTAAAATATAAAGCATCGGCATAAACGAGCTGGGATTTAGACCTTTCGATGTCATATTTCAAATCCAAATCATTCAGAAGTTTATTTTGGCGATGCCAGCTAATGCTGTTGAGATCAAACAACTCAAACCCTTTTCCCCTTAAGAATCGGTCAACGTCACAGAACAGCGGCTGCCCTTTATACAAAGGCAGAAATTCAACTTCAGCTTCGATGCCCAAAACCGAGCCTGATACTGTATCTATTGCGCCTTCAAGTATCTGCAATTCACTTCCTTGAGTATCCAGCTTAATAAAATCTATATCCTTTATATCTGCTTGTGCTAACTGATTGTCTAATGTATCCGCCTGGATTTTGACTGTGTCAACATTCTTAATATTGCTAATTGCACTGAATCGCTTAAAATAAGTTTCATCAATCGGAAAAACTGATGATGTCTGCAAATCACTATTAACATAAAACTCTATAAGTGATTTTTTGTTAGATAATGCGGCGTTTAAATAAAGAAAGTTATCCGGCTTGTCAGTCATCAAAGCTTTATATCCTTCCTCGTCAGGTTCAAAACCAACAACTCTTAAATACTTCTGCAGATTCTTCCATAGGGGGGGTATCCCTCCTCTGCATCCGACATCAATAAAATTGATACCGGAACTCTCCAGGCAATTCCTTACTACTTTGTTATTAAAAAAACCATACTTGATAATTTGCTCTTCTGAACAGTCTAAAGAATTTATGATCTGATAGTCCTCAAATCCATACTCATGCAGCTGCATGCTTATTTCGTCATAATACATGCTGCAGACAATTACTAAAGCATCCTTATACTCTTTTAACTTTTCCGGGGGATAGATTATCAATCCATCAGTACTCATTCCCCATTTTTTTGAATCATTATCAATTAAGAAATCAACTGCAGCTGCAAATTTATCAATAAACCGTCGATACGCCGTCCCTGTACCCCAGATAACTATATTACTCATCACTCGGCCTCCTGATCGCACGATACAAAAGTATACTGCATATTTCACTTTTCGCTGCCATCTTTATCCGCATCCTAATGACTGCTTAATTTGAAGCATATATCTACCAGTTCCATCAGGTCTTTTTTGTTTAGCCTTGTATAATTGCTCGAGTTACAGTTCTTACTATTTTCAATATTGACCTGCATTTGATTGTATAACGGTGGTATTGCATACATATCTTCATATTCCACTGCATACTGCGCTTCATCCCTGGTCATAAGCTCCTCGTACATCTTTTCTCCCGGGCGGAGTCCGATTATCCTGATATTAACTTCACTTACCGGTATTCCAGCCTTTCCGCATACCTTCTCAATCACCGCTTCGGCAAGGTCCCCCAGCCTGACTGCCGGCATCTTCAGCACGAATATTTCTCCGCCTTTTGCGATCTCACACGCTCTTAAAGTAAGATCAACCGCTGAGTCTATGGAAATCATAAATCTTGTCATATCCGGATCCGTAACAGTAATTTCCCTCCTGTTCAATATCTGCTCCTCCCAAAGAGGTATTGCAGAACCTCTGGAGCCGATTACATTTCCGAACCTGACTGCCGCAAAAATCGGAGTCTTCCCGCCTTTCCAATAGTCAGCAGAAGCTATAAGCCTTTCTGCCAACAGCTTTGTGGCGCCCATTGTATTTGTCGGGGATACTGCTTTATCACTGCTTGCGTATATTACTCTCTTTACTTCGTTTTCAATTGAACATTCAATCACATTCTGGGTTCCCATCACATTTGTCTTTACTGCTTCAAAAGGGTTGTATTCACAGGAAGGCACATGCTTCAATGCAGCCAGGTCAAAAACAACGTCAATCCGATGCATTGCTTTGTAAAGACGTTCCTTATCCCTGACATCCCCCAGCAGGAAACGTATATTTCTGAGTCCCTCCAGCTTCTGCTGCATCTGGTATTGCTTATATTCATCCCTGCTTAATATCCTTATTACCTTTGGACTTTGGGATATAAGCTTGTTCACCAGAGCCTGTCCTATTGTGCCGGTTCCTCCTATTACCAGGATACTCTTATCCTTGAACATCAGACCACCTACTTTGCTGCGTATTATATATAAATATCGACATAATCCTACATCTTCTTTATTTCATTATAGCAGAAGAACAATGCTGAGTAACTATCAGTTTGCAGTCATCCTCCGACTGCAAAATTCAAATGTATCACATTCTTCTTTATATATGATAATACCCCAGAATATTATATAATAGAATAAAGGCTGACATAATAATTGACAATATGTCAAATTCATTCAAAGGAGCAGTCCGTACTTATGCTGCCAGACAATGAACAACTGATTAAAAGAAAATGCAAAGGGGTTCTTGAAATATTAAATACCGTGGGTGAAAACAAAGCTCCCGAGGAAGTAGCGGTGGAAAAACTTCCGGGCAGAGAACCGACTATCTGCATTAAAAATGGCGTGAAAACACTGTATCTCCACAGCAGGTACAATCCCCGGGAAGAGGCGGAACGAATTATCGGCCGTATTGAGAATATAGGCAGCTATGGCCATATTATATTCTTCGGATTCGGCCTTGGTTATCATGTTGAATATTTTGCCGGAAAATTTCCGGAGAAAACTTTTTCAATATATGAACCCCGGACGGAGGTTTTCAGGAAGTGCCTGGAGAATCGCGACATAAGCTTTATAGACATGAATAGCTTTGATAATTTCTATTTTTCTGATGAAGCCTCCGAAAAGGAACTGGAGAAGCTGCTGGCCGGTATGAACTGCAATATACTGGCTATTCCCCTCCCCAGCTATGAGGCGGCTTTCCCGGAAGATTACAAAAGCTTCAGAAGTATATTCGGACAATATTTTGATAATACCGGAATCATTGACAATACAAAGAAAAACAATGAAAAGCTGCACACTGTTAATGCGCTGAACAACTTCTCTTATATAATGAATACCCCGAACATCCTTAATAAGAATGACAATTTTCTTAAGAATAAGCCCGTTGTAATTGTATCCGCCGGCCCATCCCTTGAATATGAAATTGAAAATATAAGATATATAAAAGAAAAGGGCCTGGCATACATCTTTTCCGCCGGCTCTGCCGTAAATACCCTGATAGAGAAGGGAATATACCCTCATGCCTGCTGGAGCATCGAGCCAAATGAGCGCAGCCGGATTGTATACGAAAAAATGATTTCCCTTGGTATAAAATCAATACCCTTGATTTTCGGCTCAACAACCGCGTCGAATGTAGTGGAATCGTACCCCGGGAAGCTTTATCATTTTATTACTGCTAAGGACCTCGTTTCCCAATACTATCTGGGTAACTCCCTGAGCAGTGATGAAATTGTCGGCATGGCAAGCTCCGTTGCAGTTGTCACATTGCTGGCATTGCATAAGCTGGGCGCCTCTCCCATCATTCTGGTAGGGCAGAATCTGGCATATAAAGACCAGCGATACTATTCAGACGGCATTGATTATAGTTACGGTTCCAAAGAGATCCACAGCGCTTATTTTAATTATTTATACAAGGTACCGAGCACGGATGGAAATTATGTGTATACTGATGATTCCCTGAATTGTTTCAGAAAAGATATGGAAGCATTCATACGGGATTACGGGATAACCGGTGTCATCAATACCACCCGGGGCGGTGCAATGATAAAAGGCACTTCATACATACCATTGGATGAATTGCTGCGGGATTCTCTAAAGAACAGGGTTGTTGACCCCGAATGGGAGCTTAATCTGCACAGCAGTTACAGCAGGGAGCTTATCAGAAAACGATCCGACGCATTAAACCCTGAAATGAAAAAGTTCTATGTAACAGTAAAGGAACTTAGAGCATTATCGGATAAAGTGCATGATGAAAATAAAACAAGCCTTTCTGAAAAATCAGCTGCTTTGTTTTATAGAATAATCAATGGCATTTTGGATAATGAGTTTTTTCATGCCTTCCTTTATTCAATGAATGTCTATGAATGCAGATTGCTTGTAAAAGACATTAAGGCGAAGAATGGCAAAGGTTCTGATGCCTTTCCCGTTTCCTTGTTTGACAGGTTCATTGATTTTGTTAATGCCTGCATAAAAGACATCGATGTAATTATGCCATTATTAGCGGGAATTGATAAACAGATGTCTTAGAGATGGCCATCGTCCTGAAGTCTGCCGTAAATATCCTCATACCGTATTATATCATCTTCCCCGAAATAGTTTCCAATCTGAACTTCAGCTATCATTAATGATTCGCTGTCTGATGTATTTGTTAATCTATGCTTGCACCCTTTAGGAATATAGATGAAATCTCCCGACTCAATTCTTTTCTTCGACTCTCCAAGGATAACTTCCCCTATCCCCGTAATTACTATCCAATACTCTTCTCTCTTTTTATGTTCTTGCAGGCTTAGTGCACCTCTTGGGTTAACCTTAATAATTTTTGACTGTGAATAATCATTAAGAAAGGTTGTTTTGTAAAACCCCCAGGGCCTGTCATATATCTCATGCTCAAGCAAGCTGTCGTCAAGGGATAAAAAATCATACTCCAAATCAAAATTAATACCTTGTAAAAGCAGCACGTGCATATTGCTTTTGGTAATGATATTCCTGAGATATTGATTTTCATCTATTATGGGTATGAATTTTATGCGGGGCTGTTTGAATAATTCAACAACCTTGCTGAAATTGTCATGAATATAAATCTTTTCAAAATTTTTATAATACGCGACATCTATTTTATCATTCAAGCCATGGCCTTTTATAAACGACCTTCGGATATCTCCGTCCGTTACGGTTCCAACAACTTTATTCTCTTCATCAATAACTGCAAGATACCCTTTATTGTTTCCTTCCATCTGTCTTAAGGCATCAAGTATGGTTTGGCTTGTCTTCACTGCAAATCTTTTACAATCCATATCCGCTACCTCTCATATTCAATATCAGCTCCACCACTTCCCTGACGGCCCCCTGCCCTCCATTCAGCCGGGCAACATAATCAGCCGCCTCTTTCACACATTGCATGGCATCGCTTACAGTACATCCGAACCCCACGTTTTTTATGACTTCCAGATCGTTAATGTCATCACCGATGTATGCGATCTCATCGTATTTCAGATTAAGCTTTGCACATATCTCATCTATGGCTTTCATTTTATCCTGAACGCCTAAATAGACCAGGTCCAATTTCATTTTTTGCGCTCTCCGCCTGACTATTTCAACATTCTCACCGGTTATTATCCCGGTTATGAACCCTTTCTCTTTTATAAGCTTGAAGCCCATTCCGTCTTTTGTATTAAACTTTTTCAGTTCATCCCCATTTTCGGAATAGTACATGCCGCCGTCGGTCAGCACGCCGTCGCTGTCGGTCAGCAGGCATTTGATTTTTTGTATCTTATCTTTTAACCCGGGCTTGTCTTTCCTTGAGTTTTTTAGCAGGCCTTCCGCTATAATCCAATCTGCAGGCTCATCAATCTCAAAATATGTTTCTTCAGGCATTTCATACAAACCGATATTGCCGGAAATTCTGCAGCGGGTATCCAACAATCTCTTCCTGGAAGTAATATAAAAAGCACCGTTTTCTACCAGAAAGCCTTCAAATTCCTGACGTCTGGGACGTTTCAGCGGGTCATAGTTTGCTGCATAGGCTTTATCGGATGATTCCGACCAGATAAACCTTTTTTGACGTACTACGGACAATACACTGTCAATTCCCTCCTGCCTGAACTTTTCGATACCTCCGGAAATATCACCTTCGGTTAACAGCGGAGATGTAGCCTGTACTAAAATGATGTTTTCAAAATCGTATTTTCCGGCAAATTCAAGCATCACGGATTCAGTTGATGCAATATCCGTGGATACCTCTTCGGACCGGTCAATTATAATGATTTTATCCGAATCATACTTCTCAACAACTTTTCTTATTTCATCACTGTCAGTTGACACAACAACCTTATCAACTTCTCTGCATCCGGCCGCAGCATCCAAAGTCCAATAGACCAGCGGCCTCCCGTTAATCAGCCTGATATTCTTCAGAGGTATTGATTTGCTGCCGCCTCTTACGGGAATAAATGCAACAATGCTTCCGATTCTGTTCTTCAAGGCTATCTCTCCCTATATTTCAGCTTATTTCTCTGTACCATTTCAATATCCAGTATTTCTTTTTCCTTATAGTTTAAAGCCAAATGAACTGCTTCAAGATCCCTTTTCAGCCTTCTGATTCCGTCCGGCTCCAACGAAGCAGCATGATCGGTTCCTTTCCATGTCCTGTCCAGTGTATAATGCCGTTCAATTACTGTCGCTCCAAGGGTATAAGCGGCAATATCTACGGAAATACCTTTATGATGTCCTGAAAACCCTATTTCTTTGACTCTTGACCCAAACTTCTCCTTCAGACGTTTGATTTCCAGCAGGGCAATATCATTAAATGGTACGGGGTATCCGGAAGTGCAGCTGTAAATTACCAGGTCTTTATTACGTCCGCTATCCTCAAATAGCTGAATAATCTTATCTTCTTCCTCATGAGTAGTCATTCCGAGGGACAGGTGAATTTCACCTTTATAGTTGTCACACAGCCATTTAAGCATCTTGTAATGGTTATTGCAGGCAGAAGGAATTTTTATCAATTCCGGCTCCAGTGATGCAATCTCTTTTGCAGACGTCAAATCCCAGACCGAAGTGCTGTAAATGACTCCAAACTCATCACACCACTTCATAAGCTGTCTGTGCTGATCAACATCAAATTCCAGGTATTCCCTATGGGCACCGTATGTTTCGCCGTATGAATTTTCAGGATTGGGATGAGGAGAATTATACTGTTCTTCTGTAAGCAGCTCCCTGTTATTCCTCTTCTGGAATTTAACAATATCTGCTTTACAGAAAATTGCAGCTATTTTTATCATTTCCTTAGCAGTTTCCATCTCACCCTTATGATTGCAGCCGACTTCCGCAACCAGTCTTGCCTTTTGATAATTCATTACCTTCTTACCTCCTTATCCGTTTTGTACTATAGCTTGTATTTTTTCGTCAAACTCTTTAAAGGACGGTTCCATCTCTATAATAAGTTTCTTGGCTTCAGATATAAAATCTTTATAAATTGTTAAAGCTTCTCTGCCTTTCTTGATTACATTACCTTCCCTTGCTATTTGCGTCAGATTGTCTGCCAGTATCTCCATCCGCAAAGTATTCATGGGATGAATGAAAGTCTTGTAGTATTCATTTCTTGTCAATTCTTTTATCTTTGCGGAAAAATCGGACAACAGCTTATTCAGTTTGTTCTCATTTTTATTAAGGACAGCCTTTTCAATTTTCTCTATCTCTTTTTCTATTTTTCCGATAGTATCCTGTATTGTGCTTTTCTTTCCCAGTATAAGCTCGTGCTGAGCCCCCAAATACCCAATATCATAACCCTCAGACCTGATTTTATACCAGTCCGGGTCTACAACACGTACATTCAGCCTTTCTCTCAGAATATCCTTCAAGGGTATGTATTTTGTACCGCTTATCCTGGCACCGCCTTTTGTAGTGTTAATAACGTTATTTATAGAATCAAGCTTTATCAATGCCTCCATACTTCTTCTCATTAAATCCAGATCCTTCAATGTATAAACCATATTGCCATGTACATCTTCAACCTGAAAAGAATTGGCCCTGTCATTTTCGGTAATCCTTTCCTTGGCTTTCCTGTCTTTATGATAATCTATCCCGGCAGCATAATAGTAATCATTTTTTAGTGCAAGATTTTGCCCCACAAGTATTATCGGATCGCATTGCAAGTAATGCAAAACCTGAAGTGTTACTAAGGCTACTGATGGTGCAACCCTTACCGTCTTTTCCTTTATACCCGATTTATTCTTTAAGTAATATGATGCCAATGTATCATTCGCCATAATTATGCTGAAAAGTCCGGCATTATAGCTGCTCACTACCTCACTGAATACCATATCTGCATAAATAAGAGGGGTCTTATTTTGCGGATCTTCAAACAAAACTCTGTAAAGATCATAATTTATTTCTTTTCCGTCTATAGCACAGACTGCATCCGGAATGATTCCGTGCTTATACAGCTTGTACACTGCAGAACCCGCAGAGAATATATAAGCCAGTCCTTCCCTCTTTATTTTTTTAAGGTTTTCTATCTCTTCGTCCAGTGATGGCCCTGACGCTGCGAGTACCGCAGGTTTGCCCCTAAAAACCTTTTCCGAAAGGTTGAGTATGTTTTCAGACTTGATTGTATATGGGAAGTTTTGCATCATGTTGTTCATCCATCTCTTCTCAAACAGATGTCTGGTTCCTACTTTGAATCTTTTATCAGTAATAGAATCCTTGAATTTACGGCAAAAGTGGTTATAATCTTCCGCATAAACCCGCTCATAGCTGGGTAAGGTTATAGGTTTCACATAAAAGCCCAGGTTCTGGAAAAAAATACTAAGCTCCAACTCCTCATCGTGGGCAAGCCCTTTAATATATATACTCTTTAATGCTCCAACAAATTCACGTGATAATTTTCTTGAACTCAAAAATTTCAGAAATATCAAAGGATTCGGCTCATATATGGAATATACCATGCCCGGATCCCTTTTTTTCATTATATCCAAAACATATCCCAACCCTATGCCGTAAAAAAGTAAATGCTGGTTTTCGGATTTGGGCTCAAAGGATTCGGCAATCCTTTTAGCTTCCGATAATGGATCATATTTGCTGTGCATATATATATCAGTTCCGTTAATATAAACTTTTAGGGTATCGGCGCCCTTTTGAGAAGGCTCAATATACACCTGGCCTTCCGTGGCATTCTGCAATAACAGCATATCCCACATAATGCCCGGAAATTTAAGCTTTAATTTTTCAATATTTTCATTAAGGTACAAAATACCACTCCCATCCAAGAATTCGCTCCTACTGCATATTCCCCGCTGCTTCCCTGCCTATTCCTGATTTTTGCACAACAGCTAAAATGCTGCTGAAAATATCCGATATTTCATAATTCAATATATCTGCGATAAGTATATAATCCATGTTCATTATTGCAGCCTTCAACTCATTGAATACTTCTTCAAGCCTTTGGATATTTTCTCCATAATTCAGGCTCAGCAGGGATGATAATGATTTGTTGCCGGGATATTTTTCAATGATCTCCCGATTGACTGAAAATATCCATGAAATGCCTTCCATCAGATCTCCCAGATTGTCTATATGACCTGCATCCTTATTTCCTGTATAAAGGCTGTCAATTATTGGCTGCACCTCCGGTAAAGCTCCTTGAATATAAGAATAGGTTGTTTGAATTATATCCATAACAAATTCATCTTCCGTAATCAACCGTACAATAATATCCTTAATGCTCCCAATATTCTCTCTTATATATTCATCATACCCCGTATATATTCTGTTCCCGTCAATATCCATACAATCCAGAATCAAACCGGATTGTGAGGTTATATCTGAAACAGACTGTATAATATCTTCAGCTCCCTTCTCAGAGCTGTCATATTGAAACACCCTGTCCATCATTTCTACTTTAATCATCCCTTATACCTCCAACTTAGTTTAGCTATATATTATATCGGCAGGTGACGCTAATTCTTTATAAAAAAGAAACCCCGGAAATTCCAGGGTTTCATAAGTATCAACCTATCTAAGCAGTGCAAGTACACTTTGGGGAGCCTGATTAGCCTGTGCCAGCATAGCTGTGGCTGCCTGGTTGAGGATGTTGTTCTTTGTGAACTCCATCATCTCCTTGGCCATATCCACGTCCCTTATACGGGATTCGGCAGCGGTCAGGTTTTCAGTAGTTGTTCCCAGATTGTTGACCGTATGCTCAAGTCTGTTCTGGTATGCTCCAAGTTTTGCCCTTGCTGTTCCTATAGCTTCGATGGCAGTTTCGATATCACCTAATGAAGCATCTCCAGCATCAGGACTATCAATGTCAATACTGCCCATTTCGTTTCCAAGATCAATCATTTCCAAGGTCATTGCATCACCGCTGGCATGGTTTATCTGGATCTCAACTGAAGTTACCGAACCATTCAACAGCTTCTTGTCATTAAAGGAAGTCTTGTCTTTTATATTGCCTATTTCGGTAATCAATGCTTTCAGCTCTTCATCAATATTGGAAGTATCGTTTGAGTTATATGTTCCGTTTGCCTTCTGAACTGCCAGTTCCTTCATACGAACGAGCATCGAGCTTACTTCATTCAAAGCACCTTCAGCAGTCTGGATCAGTGATATACCATCCTGGGCATTCTTCTGAGCCTGCTGCAGACCTCTGATCTGGCCTCTCATTTTTTCGGATATGGACAACCCTGCTGCATCATCAGCGGCCCTGTTTATCCTGAGGCCTGAACTCAATTTCTCCAAAGCCTTGGTCTGGTTGGTCGCATTAATACCTAATTGCCTGTGGGCATTCAATGCCATAATGTTATTGTTGATTCTCATAATTTTTCCTCCTTGATTTTTTTAATCAGCCGGATTCCTTTCCGGCATTATACTTATAGAATCAGATTACTGCCCGGACCCTCATTTGAGTAACCTGTATTCTACTGTAACAGTGAAAGAACGCTCTGAGGCGCCTGGTTAGCCTGTGCCAGCATAGCTGTGGCTGCCTGGTTGAGGATGTTGTTCTTTGTGAACTCCATCATCTCCTTGGCCATATCCACGTCCCTTATACGGGATTCGGCAGCGGTCAGGTTTTCAGTAGTTGTTCCCAGATTGTTGACAGTATGCTCAAGTCTGTTCTGGTATGCTCCAAGCTGTGCCCTTGCTGTACCAATAGCTTCAATAGCAGTTTCAATGTTTGTCAATGTTGCTGTATCTGCATCGGTGATTGAAGACATTTTCGACCCAAGGTCTATCATTTCCAGAGTCATCGTATCCCCGCTGGCATGGTTGATTTGGACAGAAATCGAAGTTACGGTGCCATCCAACAGTTTCTTGTCGTTGAAGGAAGTCTTGTCCTCTATATTGCCAATTTCAGTGATCAATGCTTCCAGTTCTTCATCAATATTGGAAGTATCGTTTGAGTTATATGTTCCGTTTGCCTTCTGAACTGCCAGTTCCTTCATACGAACGAGCATCGAGCTTACTTCATTCAAAGCACCTTCAGCAGTCTGGATCAGTGATATACCATCCTGGGCATTCTTCTGAGCCTGCTGCAGACCTCTGATCTGGCCTCTCATTTTTTCGGATATGGACAACCCTGCTGCATCATCAGCGGCCCTGTTTATCCTGAGGCCTGAACTCAATTTCTCCAAAGCCTTGGTCTGGTTGGTCGCATTAATACCTAATTGCCTGTGGGCATTCAATGCCATAATGTTATTGTTGATTCTCATAATTTTTCCTCCTTGATTTTTAATTCAGCCGGATTCCTTTCCGGCAATATATCCATAAGATCAATCAGCACCATGGGTCCAATAATGCCTCTTAATCTTATAGTCTAATTAGTATATCGGCTGGAGTATTCTGTAACTTTATGATATTTCTTATTATTTATATTATAATTTTGTTATTTTTTGATTGCTTCACGCAATTTGTCAATATCAAGATCCGGCATATCGGCAGACTTCAGGTTTTCGTCCTCAACGGCTGCAAGCAGCTCTTTCCTGAATATCTTCACATTTTTCGGAGCCTTTATTGCAATTTTTACCTTATCCTCGGATATTTCGGATATTATTATTTCAATGTCATCTCCGATAACAACAGCTTCATCTTTTTTCCTTGTCAATACCAGCATCAGACATCAGACTCCTTTACTATTCTATAACGTATGCTGTATCTTTCATCATCAAGTATCTCCTGAACAGCCTTGTTATTATTCACATTCACTACTATCGGAGCTTTGAGATTGGCTGTAGCATCCTTGAAACTGCCGGGTATGGTAAGTATTGCATATAACTTGACATCTTCGGGCTTTTCTATTCCCAGCTTCTTTACCGTACTGTCGCTTATCTCAATGTCATAATCCTTAAGGGCAAAAACCGGAGGTATCATTATAAAGCATATGTTTGATTTCTCCAGAGACTGCAAATAGCTTATGTATGGATTATCTCCGTCATTAATCACAGCATAACGGTGCATATCCTGAAAACCCGGCAGCCCCTCATCAAAGATCAAGACATCCTTATCGCTTATTTCAAGCTCTCCAAAAAACTTGGTCTTTACTATCATAATTTCACCTCATTTATAATCATTCGATTTACCTCAGAAAATCAACAAGTGAGGGCTGAATTATCTTCGCCCCTCCCGATAGAGACGCCTGATACACATATTCCTGCATTTTTAGGTTCATGACCACTTCAGCTATATCCGCATCTTCGTTTTTCGAAAGCAAGTCCTTCAAGTTCAATGTGTCATCCAATATCCTGTTGCTCGTCAGCTCCACCCTGTTCACCTTGACGCCGATTTCAGATATTATTGCATTCACATTGTAAAACTGATTATCAATCCTGGTCAATGCACTGCTTATACCATCGGTATCGTCAGCTTCCAGGTCTGCAATCAATTGGTCAAAAATAGCAATAAGCTGAGATTTGTTACCGGCTGTGACTTTGGAAACAGATTTTTCATTTTCGCTGATTCCAATGTCAGCACCTGATTGAATGCTGAACTCCCCGTCAGCTTCAAACACTATCTTGTTATTGACAACCGAAACAGAAACATGTCCATCTAACGGTGAAAGGCCTATAGCCGTATCTATCGCATCTCTCAAATCATTAATATCATTTGCCGCATTATCATACATTCCGTTAATCGTTAACGGTACGGGTGCTCCTCCATATGTTACACTGAAGGTTAATCCTGCTGTTGCATCAATCGGGTGATTGTCCAGATCCAGATAGCTTCCCGTAATTATCTGCTGCTGCTTAAGGCTTTCGGCAGTCGTAATATTAAGATCATCCCCCGGTGAATAAAGTCCGAAAATCCTCTGGCCCACAAAATTCTCGCTGATTCTGTCTCCCACACCGATGTTTATTTCAATTACTTCGTCAAAAGTGAGCTTGTTTGTACCTCCCCCCAAATCATAGGTTCCATCCTCCGCCAGCAGGGGCTTGTCCGTCTTAAAGCCTGAAAACAGATAGCTTCCCGCATAGGTTGTATTCCCTATGGTTATCAGTTGTTTCCTAAGCTCTTTGATTTCTTCGGCTATTGATACTCTCTCACTTAATGAGTTTGTCTCACTGGCAGCCTGAACCGTCAGCTCCTTTGCCCTCTTCAGGACTTCATTAATGTTCTTTGCGGCCATCTCGGTAGTACTAAGCCACGACAGTACATCATCAGCATTCCTCTTGTACTGAGCCATTGCTGCCACTTCGGTATTAAGCCTCAGGCTTCTTGATACACCGATAGGGTCATCGGAAGGGTTGACAAACTTCTTGCCTGACGACAGGTTTCGCTGCGTTTTTTCCATTCTGTTGAGGTTCCTGTTCAGGTTCCTCATCAGGTTATTAATTATCATAGAATTTGTAACTCTCATACCTTCACCTCATTATCTTCCTACCAATCCTAACCTGTTCACAGTTGTATCCAGTATGGCATCCAAGGTTGTAATCATTCTTGCTGAAGTATTGTAAGCCTGCTGGAACTTTACCATGTTTGTCATTTCTTCATCCAGGGATACCCCCGATTCCGACAAACGGCTGTTATATGTATGATCTGTCAATGCCTGTGAGTTTGTAGTCATTCTTTTTGCCTGATTGCTGTCAACTGCAAGGGCGGAAAGAATGGACTTTACAAAATCGTCCGGAGTACCTATCAGTGTTGTAAACATGCCTTTATATTCCCTAAGCTCTATAAGAAGCTTAACATTTTCGTTATTGCTCTCCCCGTCTCCCTGGGATGAAGCGGCTATAGTATTGGGATTTGCTATAATATCAGAATTCACCTTGAAATTTATGCAATTTATTTCCTCAGCAGCCGGTTCATAGAAAAAGTCCTGTCCCTGGCTGCCCCCCAGATCAATCCCCTTATTGTGCTGTGCATTAAAAGCTTTAGTAAATCCCTTTGCGAACTCATTCAGTTTATTAAGATAGTATGGTATCCCCCTGTAGCTGTGGTTTTCTCCGTTGCCGTCACGGACATCCAGCAAACCTCTCAGTTCTCCGCCTCCTATACTTACCTCCTGATTGTCCAATCCTTCCCAAACTATTCTGCTTATCTTGCCGCTGCCTAATTCCGTAAATTCTCCCGGTTCATCCACAGTAGCCATCTTGTTGTAATTCATATGATCTATAAGGGTTATACCCCCTATTTTTACGTCCATATAACTGTTGCCGTTAGGCCCCGGCATTTCTGTTACTGTAATATTTACAATGGATGAAAGCTCATCCAGCAGCAGATTCCTCTGGTCCCTGAGGTCATTTGCCTTATTCCCTCCCAGTTCAAAGTTGAATATATGCTTATTCAGATTAGCTATCTGCTCTGACAGTGAATTTATCTGACTAACCTTATTTTTTATGGAAAAGTTCACATCCCTTATAGCGTTTACCAGCTCATGTCCGTTTCTGTTTATAGTAGTGGTAAGCATATTGGCCTTCTCTATGACATTAACCCGGCAGGTACTGTCTCCCGGCAGTTTTGAAAGCTCTTCAAGGGCTGTGAAAAATTCGTCCATAACGATCCTTATACCTGTATCGGAGGGCTCATTAAACACTCCCTCAAGACTCTCAAGCTGGGCCTGCTTTACATTCCACTCCCGGTAAGTCTTATTCTGGCCCCAGTACTTGGCATCAAGATAACTGCTTCTTATTCTGATAATATCGTAAGTCTCAACTCCTGTACCCACTACCCCCGAAGGATCCCCATAAATCGGCATTGAAGCCCTTTGTTTGGTTATCTGCCTTGAGTATCCGTCTGTATTTGCATTGGATATATTGTGACTGGTAATATCAAGAGCTCTTTGACTTGCAAAGAGTCCTGAAGTTGCGATATTAAAAGAGCCAAATGTTGTTCTCATATAATCACCTCGTTATCTTCCGACCAAACCGGTTCTGTTTACAATCATTTCAATCATTTCATCTATTACATTCACTATTCTGGCTGCTGCATTATAGGAATGCTCATATTTTATAAGATTGGTCATCTCTTCATCTAAAGATACGGCACTTAATGCCTGTCTGCGAAAATCTATCTGATCCAGCAGGAGCTTTTGTGCATCAGCTGCAGTAGCTGCCTCCTGACCAATATTCCCTAAATCGGAAATCATATTTCTGAAGAACTCATCAAAATTGTACTTTCTGTCTGCAGCTGCTGTTGTATAGCCGTCCTCCGTAAAGTAATCATTATTCCTCAAGGCCGCAATTTTCAATGCCACCCTGTTGTCCTCATTGCTGTATGCGTCTTCGGCAGCTGCAATCCTGTCGTAATTTTCAAGCTGTGGATTAAAAGCAATTGTTGAGAGGCTTATTCCCGATGCACTATTGTCAGAACTATTTACGAAGAAGGGCCTTTGTATATCATCCGATATGCCGTAACCGGTAATATGTATGGCATTGACCTCATTTGCGACCCCCATCACAAACTCATTAAGCCTGTCCCGGAAACCCTTTACCAGAACATCCCTTGATTCAAAGTTTGAGTATATACTTCCTCCTGAGATTTCGAGGCTTCCATTGTCGCTTTTCCATACAAGCCGCACGAATCCGTTGTTCGCCGTATCAGGTACCGTTTTTATCAGTTCGTAACTGCTGCCTTCAACCAGCATACGCCCTTCCAAAGATATATTTACGGAGTCACCTTCCATAACCTGTATCTTTGCTAATCCGCTCAGCTCATCAATAAGTAAATTCCTCCGGTCTCTGAGGTCATTTGCTGTAACACCGTGAGCCTCTATCTTTTTTATATCAAGATTCAGGGCCGCAAACTCCTTCGCGATTTCATTAATCCTATCTACATTTTCAATTATTTCCTTATCCTTGCTTTTTCTGAAATTAGCCAGCATGTTATCCATATTCTTTACAGTTTCCACAAAGGCAATAGCATTTTCCTTCACCATTGCTCTGGCTGTCAGACCTCCTGTAGGCTTGGAAAGCTGCTCCCATGAGTTCCAGAAGTTGTTCATAACCGCCTGAAGGCCATCCTCTGAGTCGCTGCTGAATATGGTCTCCAATTCCTTGATGCTTGCATATCTTGCTTCCCAATAGCCCAGTCCGGTTTTCTCCTTCTTGTACTTGTTGTCCAGGAATTCGTCCCTATACTGCCTTATTTCCTGCACGTCGACACCGTAGCCCACCTGCATTATCCTACCGTTCCCCGATTGCCCCAGCTTCTGATAGAAGGAGGAGGAATTGGATATAATCTGCCTGGTATACCCGGCGGTATTCACATTGCTTATATTATGACCGGTAACATCCAGCGCCCTTTGATTTGCAAAAATCGCGGATACTCCGATGCTCAATCCCCTGAATGACATATGTGTTCACCCCTAGATCTTCGTATCAATAATGTTCTTTTTACCTTGTTTGCTCTTGTTCTTTCCTATATCCTCGTACAATGATCCTGTCTCCATACCGGATCCTGCTATGAGGTTTATTGAATAGTCTATATATTCCAGGGACTGCTCTATAAGCTGTCCGTTAACATCATTTGCAGCCTTCAGCTCTGACAAAGTCTTCTGAAGCTTGCTTTGGATATCCTCCAGCTTATTTTTCAGCTCAGGCTTGATTACTTTTGCCAGTTCGTTAATGGTCATCCGGTCACTGTTCATATCCAGCGCCTTGCATAGCTTGGAAACTGCTTCCTCTCTTTTCCTCTCCAACTGTCCGATACTAAAGATCATGTCCTGCTCCAGCTTGACCATCTTGTCCAATTCCGCAACTTTCCCTGCAATGATGATGTCCTTCTTGGACTTTGACAGCTCAGCCAGGTCACTGTAGCAGCCGTATTCCTCAGTCAGTATGTCTATAACTGCATTTACTTCTTTATCGACATTTATCATGAATATACCCCCTGGAAAAAAATAACCACAGCCAGGTAATGGCCTTAAGCTGTGGCTAATGTCATATTCTTATATTGAGTCGGCGGGCTAAAAGCTTATCAGCTATACCTTTGCTGTCTACTTCATAAGTGCCGTTATCAAGCTTTTCTTTTATTGGGGCAACAACTTCTTCCCTTACGTCCGGTATCTCCTTTGCTGCCTTTGCTGCTTTCATAACTAACTGGAAATCCATAGCTTCCCTGGATATTTGCACTTCATCCTTTTTCCCCCTAGTTTGGGTTGATTCCAGGACACCCTTCCTGGACTCCACCTTCTGATTCTTGTAGACTCCGCTTACCCCGTCGACTTTATTAATACCAAACCCCATATTAACACCCCGTTTGCTATTCTTCTTTCAACTATTTTATCGGAATCACCGCTGTATTAGTTTAGTATTTTTTTAAAAAAATAAACAGCCATGTTATATCCTCATGGCTGCTTCGTATCCTGTTCAAATATTTGTTTAATTGTTCCTTCTTCTTGTGGCGGTATACATTCTTTCTTTATCTGCTTTGGTTTGAGGTCTTGGCTCAAGCCCCTTCCTGTCCAATCCGAATTCTCTCATGAAGCCTTTGTTTATCTGCTCCTTGCAGTTCTCACAGAACCTTCCTGTTTTTATCGCTCTCCCGCATCTCTCGCATTCCAGCATAAGATTGCAGTTCTCAGATTTGATTTCCAGTCTTTCTTCCCTCAGGAACCGCATGATTTTCTCAACGGTAACCCCTGTCTCCTGTGATACTTCTGAAATGGTAGCTCCGGGATTGTCATAAATGTATTCCTTCACTACCTTGAACTCATTTTCCTCATCTTCAATACATCTGCCGCAAATTGGCTTTCCTATATAAGTGAATATCTTCCCGCACCTGGGGCAGTTCCTTATTTCTGGCATATATGTACCTCCTCCGTACTAATCATGTATTGCTGCCGGTCGCTGCAGTAATCACATACACTTTGGCTGCGCCGGCGCCTTTCAATACCTTGCTGCATTCATTCACCGTGCTTCCAGTAGTATATATATCATCAACCAGCAGAATATTCATATAATTACCAATATTATACGATAATTTGACAGAAAATGCACCCCTGATATTTAAAAACCTCTGATTTCGGTCTAAATTATACTGCTCTTTGGTCTCTACCATCCTTTCCAGGCAGTCTATAACAGGCTTGTGCAGCCTTTCCCCCAATTCCCGTGCAATTATCTGCGACTGATTGAAGCCCCTTGCTTCAAGCTTTTTTTCATGGATAGGCACAGGTACTACGGCATCTATTACCAAACTTTCATTTTCAAGCCTTTCCGCCATCAAACCGGCAATTACGTGTGCAAGCTGAACCATACCTTCATATTTAAGCTTGTGTATAAGCTTTTTACCCATGCCGCCGTATTCAAAGCAGGAATATGCCCTTTCATAATAAAAGACACCGGCCTTACAATCCGGGCATATGCAATCATCATACTGTTCGTTAAGCTGTTTGCCGCAGTGAAGGCAAGTTATTCCCTGGAGGTAATCCAGGGATGCCATGCATACATTGCATACAACCGGTCTCCCGGCTCTGCCGCACATACTGCATTTTGGCTTTGGGGGATACAACAGGTCAAATAAATACTTAATCATTCCGTTACCTCTTTAGTACTCCGTAACACTTAGCCTGTTTCTCAGTCCTGAATGGCGTGTGATTATATGATTATTGCTTATCATCTGATAAAGAAAACGCTCTTTCCCCACCAGGACCACCATGCTTTTCGCCCTTGTCAACGCGGTATAGAGAAGATTCCTTGTCATCAGCATGGGAGGTCCGAAGGTCAGGGGCATAACGAGCACCGGGAACTCGGAGCCCTGACTTTTATGGACTGTAAGGGCATATGCGTGCTCCAGCTCGTCCAGCACTGTAAAATCATATCTGACCTTTCTTTCCCTGTCAAATACCACTTCCAAATACAGCTCTTCATTGTCTATGTTCACAATGGTGCCCAGGTCGCCGTTGAACACTCCCTCCCCTTCCATATCCGGGTTGTTGATATTCTGCCACTTCATTCTGTAATTGTTCTTTATCTGCATAACTTTGTCCCCGACCCTGAAAACAACTTCCCTGTGCTGCTTTTCTTCCTTGCCGCTGCCCCGGGGATTCAATACCTCCTGCAGCACATGGTTCAGATTCAGAACTCCGCACAGACCCTTTTTCATCGGGGACAGAACCTGTATTCCCTCATAGGGATCCAGGCCTGTGTATTTGGGAAGCCTGCTGGTGCAGAGCTCAATTATTGTTGAAACAATATCCTCCTGAGTCTCCTGCCTTATTAAAAAGAAATCGCCGTTTTTTGAGCTTAATACCGGAGGTTCCCCCCGGTTTATCCTGTGGGCATTGACAACAATCATGCTGCTTTCAGCCTGCCTGAATATCTCATCCAGCCTTACCACAGGCAGAACTCCGCTGTCAATTATGTCCCTCAGCACATTCCCGGGGCCTACGGAGGGAAGCTGATCCACATCGCCCACCAGTATCACCCTGGTGCCTTCCGCTATCGCCTTTAAAAGATTATTGGCAAGGAGTATGTCAATCATTGATACTTCATCAATTATTATTACATCACACTCCAGCGGCGACTCTTCATTCTTCTGAAAAAACATTTCCTCATCGCTGTCACCGTATCCGAATTCCAGCAGCCTGTGGATGGTCTTTGCCTCTCTTCCCGTTGCCTCCTGCATCCTTTTGGCTGCCCTTCCGGTAGGTGCGGCTAACAGAACCTCAAGTCCATGCTTTTCAAAAATACTTATTATTGTCTTTATGGTTGTGGTTTTGCCTGTGCCCGGACCCCCTGTAATTACAAGAATGCCCTGGGTCAAAGCCTCTCTGACTGCGGTCTTTTGTTTATCTGCCAGCTCTATTCCTTCCGCCTTTTCGATTTCCGCAATTTCACCGTCCATATCCAAATCCATCGGGGGAATTTTATAGTACATCAGCTGCATAAGCCTTCTTGCAGTCCCTGATTCGGCCTTGAAAAAAGGAACGGAGTATACTCCCCGGATATCTCCGATGTTTTCCACAACCAGCTTGTTATCTATAAAAAGCCTTACTATTGTATCTTCAATATGGGCTTCATCAACGTCCAGCAGTGCTGCCGACGATCTCACCAGCTCTTCCTGGGGCACAAAGGTATGTCCGTTTCCATGATATTGATTGAGCACATATCTTGTACCTGATGCAGTCCGGTATTCCGAGAACTTGGACACTCCCATAGACATTGCTATCCTGTCCGCCATTTTAAAGCCTATGCCGAATATGTCATCCGCAAGCTTATAGGGGTTCTCCTTTATTTCTTTTATGGTGTTCTCCCCATAAGTCTTATATATCCTTACAGCATAAGCAGGCCCTATGCCGTACTGTTCCAGGAACATCATGATATCCTTCAGCTCTTTCTGCTCCTGAAAGGCTTCGGTTATCTTTTCTGCCTTTTTCTGCCCTATCCCCTCCACCTCCGTCAGGCGGTCGGGATTGTACTGCATTATATCAAGAGTATCAAGCCCGAACTTCTCAACCAGCTTTCTGGCTGTATGTGGGCCTATACCCGGTATCAGTCCGGAGGACAAGTACTTTTCTATTCCGTTAATTGTTGCCGGAGTAACCGTTGTGTAGGTCTCCACCTTGAACTGGTTCCCGTAGCTGGGATGCTGCACCCATGAGCCGTATGCCTTTATGGTTTCACCTAAATTCAAAAAAGAAAAATACCCTATCAGAGTATGCAGCTCACTGTCACACTCCAGATCCAGCACTGTATATCCGTTATATTCATTTCTGAATATGATTTCGCATATGGTCCCTTGAATTTCATCCATTCAATGCACCTCCCGGGACACGGGGACGTTTCTCCTGTCCCATTTTGCCCCTCCATGACAGTATTATACAATAAAATCTTCAGATTTTATTGTATCTGCCCATGTGCGTTTTGCGAAGCAAAAAATCGCACGGGCATTTAAATAAAGCGTATAATAATTGCAATTACATTGCAATTATTATACCATAAATTTACATGACAATATGCTTTAAGCCTTTAGGTAACCTTTGAAAGGTTAACTAAGAGATTATATAGTAGCCTGGAATATGAACCATCCGTCCTTGACGGAAAATTGGTATATACCCTTGTGGTTTTCCACAATCTGAGCCATACTTTTTGTGCCGTAGCCATGCCCCTGCTCTTTTGAAACCGGAAGGCCCTGATGGAATACCGGCTCTGTATGATAACTGTTGCGAAGGTCAATGCACAGCTTATTATTTTTGGAATACATACGCAGCCGGATTATGCGTTTACTGCTGTCGGCTATACCTTGGGCTGCTTTTATGGCATTCTCCATGGCATTTGACAAAAGGGAGCAAAGCTCGGTGTCGCTGAAGACCAGTAAGTCAGGCAGTCTCACATCTATTTCCAGCGTAATTTCCGCCTGCCTGGCCTTGGCGGCGAAAGAAGACAAAATCAGATTGACGGTCTCGTTTTCACAGTATCGTATGGGGGTGATGGCATCCATGCCGGACTGGGCAGTCTGCAGATACTCATTGATTTCATTTATCAGCCCATTGGCGGCCAATCCCTGCAATAGAGCAAGATGATGGCGCATATCATGCCGGTAGGCCGCAGCATTCTGCTGAAGCTGCTTTAACGATTCAAATTCCCTTTGTGCCTGCCTGAGCTGCGTATCCAGCATATCCCTCTCCCTTTGAAAATCTGCCTGTTTTTGAGTTTCAATATAATAAAGAATGACAAATACAAAGTAGAAAATGGATATTATTGAAGGCATGAACTGCACCGCCCATTCTGCGCCGCTGTACAGCACGTCGGTATAGATGGTGGTGAAGTAATCGAAAGCATAGTAAAAAAACGGCACACCTCCTAACAGCAGGCAGGATTTCGGGGATTTAACCATAAGCTGCCGGACGGATCCGATCACATATTTTTTCAGCAGATAATAAGACAGAAACACAGCCGCAATATAAAAGGTGTGGTCTGCTATTTTGCTGCCAAAGGCGGCCCCCGCAAGGAAGCCTATCCAGCGCGGAACCTGGCAGCACAGATAACCGGTAAGCACGCTGATAGCAGATATATGCCATGGGCACTTAAAATATAGTGACAAAATAATTATAATCGGCAGATGGATAATCAGCGGATACAGCTTTGATGTCATATCAATGCCCAAAAACCACCAGCTGACGAGCTGTACAAAAAGAAAACATACACATATAAAACCGATGATAAGCCTGTTCTTCCGCGTGGATTCTATCCCTGCCAGGAGAACCGACACCATCAGGCCAAAGATCAGTGAAAATCCAAATCGTATTAATCCAATAACAGTTACCGCCATTCGATTATTCCCCTTCCATTTGATAAGCCAGATACCTCTCCTTTATTTCCCGTGCTTTTCCCTGAGAAATAGGAATACGCGAAAGGGTCTGCAAGGTAACCTGGTGATTATCAATGGTATCTATGTACTGCATATTAACAATATAGGAACGGTGAGTTTTGATAAAATGCCCGTATTTCATAAGATTGTCACAGGCAGAGGCGAAACTCTCCGTACATTCAATTACCTTTCCGGACAGCAGATGATACAACACATTTCTGCCGATAACCTCGGCAAAGACCAAATTGGAGATGAGTATTCTCTGAATCCCCTCATTGCTCTTAACTACTATCGCAGCCTCATTCTTTTCCGCCTTTATCCGTTCCAATATATCGTCAAATGTGAAAAACAATTTTTCTTTCGATATAGGCTTTAATACATAGTTAATGGCTTTCACCGAATAGCTTTCCAAAGCATACTCCGGAGATGATGTAAAGAACAAGATCGGTGCAGTTTTGTCAAAGTTACGTATTTCCTTTGCCGCATCAATGCCCGTAAAACCCGGCATAATAATATCCAGGCAATATATATATCAAACCGCTTCCCTTTTTCCAGGGAAGAAATCAATTCAAATCCATTCTGAAAAATCGCAAATTCACAGTCCAGATTCTTTGATTCTCTGTATTGGTTCATGAGTTGTACCATGTTGGACAGCTCGTCCATATTATCGTCGCAGACCGCAATCTGTAACATAAGCATTCCTCCGTTCTTCACCTTTATTTTAGCATAATAACCAAATACTCGACACTATGTTTCATGTCAAAAAAAACATGTTTCATGCAGAAGGCTGCATTCAAATACAAATTTTTGATAGACTTCACATATGAATGTGGTTATAAAGGAGGCACAATATTATGAACAGACAAAAAATCAGTATGTTGCTAATCCTCAGTATGCTTCTGACGATGCTGCCGGCAGCAGCACTTGCAGCCGCACCGGGGGACGGCAATTACTATGACAGTGATATTACATGGCTTGGTAATTCATCAGAATATCAGAAGAGCCTTAGTGTCCTGTTTGATTCAGGGCTTCGCAAGATAAAGGTCGGTGAAAAATACGGGCTTGCTGATATTTATGGAAACTGGGCTGCAGAGCCAATTTATGACTCTATAGATGCTCATTACTGGCTCTGGAATGAAAACTATGGTAGAAAGTTATTGCCCGATGCCAAAGATATAGAAAGAACTGACGAATTATTCGCAGACGGATATGTTCAGGCAGTAAAGAATGGAAAAATGGGACTCCTTGACAAAACAGGCAAAGAGGTTATCCCGTGCAACTATGATGCGGTGGGACTGCCAGTAGAAGGAATATGTCGTCTTACAAGGAAATCCGACTACAATATTTACATCGGATACTGGAATTTGGAGCTTGGCAAAGAAATTGCCGCCCCGAACAAGTATAAAATTCCTCAGGAATACTACTATTTCGGAGACGCCGGCGGGGATTACCTATACTATATGGATATGCCTAATTTTCATGAGGGGCGCAATCCTGCGTTTTTCGATTTTATAAATGGCTATGCAATGGTTCCTACAGGTAAGACAGAGCTGGTTCAAATGCAGCATGAACTGGGTATTGAAAAGGATGATCAGGTTGCTGAACTGTTTTGGGTACAGATTATTGATAAAAATGGAAAAGAAATACTTCCACAGCCCTATCCCTTTGACATAAGACAACCAAACAGGACATATCCACAGAACGGTCCATATTTGGTTTATGAAGAGATATCCACTAAGAGACTGCGTATGATAGCAGATGCCGGCGGCTACGATGTAGCTTACAATAAGCACACAGTGTCCGGTGTAGTTGGAGAGAAAGGTGTTCTTATCCCTGCAACATATCATGGCGGTATAAATGGAAACAGTGCGACCGGCTGGTATATGCCGGGTGCCAGAATGGAACTTATACCTGAATTATCCATGGTAATCACCAATTACCAGATTGATGATAGATTCAGAGAAGGCTATGCCGATAGAGGCGTGGTAAACTTCAACAACAAGATAGTGATTCCATTTAAAACTGAGTTTTTGACCTATCATCCAAAGTACAAAGTTTTCAGCACAATGTTGAATGAGCCTATTCTAAGGCCGGACGGAAGCAAGATTCCCGGAACTGAAAAACGTGCCATGTTCCCTATCACAGAAAATGGTATTGTATATTTAGGTAAAGCCAATGATGATGGAATGAAAATAGCTTCTCTGGAAGGTATTATATCTATGAAGACTGGCCAGACCTATAATCTTAAGGGTGAAGGTGCCAGCGATGTAAGCATAAAAGACACAATATGGGTGAATAGGAATGATAAATGGGGCCTTGTAACATTGGCCGGAACTGTTTTACTTCCCTTTGAATATGATGAAATAGAGGATTCCAACGGTTTTGACAAGTCTACCCGGCAGGATGAAAAAGATCCTTACATGATAGTGAAAAAAGACGGCAAATTCGGACTGGTTGATGCCTCAGGACAGCTTCTTCTGCCCTGCACCTACAGCCTTATCGAATGGGGCGATGAAAATTACTTTAACATTCAGGATGCTGCCACAGGCAAATTTGGAATTTACAACTTCAATACCAAGAAAATCACAACCCCATGTATAATGCCAAACGCGCTTAATAGTTATCTTGGTTTTGACTCCCTTGTAAGAGGCGTAATCGGAGGTTCAGTTGTATTCACGGGAGAAAATGGCTATCCGTATTTGTTTGATTTGGATAAAGGCAAGCAGGTATCCAACCAATATAATGGCCTTAATCCATATGGCAAAGGTACGTTCATTAACAGGAATGGTGATTATTTTGGACCCGATGGAGGAGTAGTGTTCCCATATGAATTGGGCGAACCCGAATATTTAACTTTGGTAGTGAAGAACGGCAAAATTGGAGCTATATCAGGGTCAAGGCTCAAAACCGGCGGCAAGCTGCCTACTCCACCTGCAAACAATACCCCTGCTGCCACAAATCCTGCACCGGCAAAACCTGCAGCTCAGCCAAAACTTGATCCTTCAAAGGTAAAGTTTATTGTTTCCTCGATGCCGACAAAAACCTTCTTTACCGTTGGTGAAGCCTTTAGTGTACCCGGTCTTGTAATAAATTACCAGGATGACAAGGGAGCCATCGGTACAGTTGATAATTCACAGCTTAAGTTTATAACCTCAGAGAAAAAGGAACTTACACCCGGAAAGGCGTTTACTGCAGCAGGAAGTGAAATCGTAAACATCAGATATGGTGACGTACCAATAAGAGCATACAACATATCCATATCAGAAAAAATTGCTGAACCGCTGCTTCCTGATGGAAACTACTACATAAAGATTTTCGGAAAGTATGTCAGCCCCGGAAGCAATGATGGAATTAATACCTATTATGTTCTGTCTGATACAAAACCTGATAAACCATTTACTGTAAAGTTTAAGGAATACAATGCAAAAGATGGCGCCGGCTACGTCATTACATACAACAAATCAATCGTAAGACGAGTGAATAATAAGGACGGGGAACAGATCAGAACAAACATATTAAATGAAAACACACACTCCTGGCGAATTACTCAACATGGTGCCTACTACTCAATAAGAGATTATTCGACTCAAAAATTCCTTGTAAACGCAAGCGGTGCAAGTAGTGATAATGGAACAAAAGTAACTATCTGGACCTATCCCGATTCAGCACCTGCACATGGTCAAGTCAAGTTCATCAAGGCTGACTAAAATGGCTTTAAGCAGATTGAGCCGCTGGTTTTTATAGACCGACGGCTTAATTCATGCCAAAAAAATCATGTTTCATGCATGTCGCGGTTTTTGACAGAGGGATTTTGATAAAGTTAACTTATTGAATATTATTTTTTAAAACTAATAGAAAAAGGAGTGATTATATTGCTGCCAACTATTATCATAATCATCACAGTAGCTGCGGTAATTGCTCTGTGGGTGATCTCTACTCAACGCAGGCTGGTGGTGCTTGATGAGAACATAAGCAATGCCATGAGCCGGATAGGAGTGCAGCTGTCAAGCCGCTTTGACGCGCTGTCGGCTCTTCTGGATCTGACTAAGGGCTATGAAAAGCATGAAAGCGAAACCTTGATTGAAACGGTTAAATCAATGAGAATCGTGATTACGGCAAAATCCACACCGGAGGATGTGCTTCACCAGGAAGGGGTTATTTCCGAAGCCTTGCTCAGTATTGCCATGATAACTGAACAATACCCCGAATTAAAAGCAGACCAGAACTATATCAAATCAATGAGCGCTGTAGAAACCTTTGAAAATATGGTGCGCATCAGCCGTCTGATATACAACGACAGCGTGACAAAGCTGAACCGTGAAATCCGGACGTTCCCGGTCTCCCTGATTGCCGGAATACTGGGCTTCCGTCAAAAGGAATATCTGGTGGAGCAAACTGCCAAGTATGAAATGTAAAGAATTATTACTCAACATAATTTTAAAGTAAAGAGAGAAATGTTACCGGACATTTAAGGAGGAACTATAATATGAGCAGAAAACTACTCAGCATTATTCTTGTACTGAGCATGGTATTTACCATTCTTCCCATTGCTGCAATGGCGGAGGAAGCGGATACTGACTCGCAGACAGTGGCGGATGCAGTATATGGCTCCGGGGAGGAAGTAGAAATTATGCGGGACATTACAACCGTTTATGCTATTTGGGAAGATATTGTTACCTATGATATCTGGGTTGCCGGTGTACGGGTAACCAGTGACAATAAGAACGGCATCACCGGCTATGGTATTGAGGGAACCGTTACATACGACCCCGAAAATAACATCCTTACTCTGACTGATGTGACTATCACTTATGGTGATGGAGATGCCATTTATACCGATCAGGAGGATCTAATTGTCGTCTTGAATGGAGAAAATAGAGTCACAAGCACTTCTCCCGGTGATTATAACGCCTTTTGTACCATCAGCGGTGGCGATATCACCTTTAAGGGCACAGGCTCATTGGAAGCCCTCGGTACATACGGCGGCATCTATGTGTTTGACGACATCATCATTGAGAGCGGCACGATTACCTCTACCGGTCAAAAGGTGGGCATTTCCAGCAACGACGGTAAAATAATAATCTCCGGCGGTGATGTAACGGGCATCGCCACAACAGCAGGTACCAGAACATGCGAGGGTTACGGTATTGCTAAGGATCACGACCGACCTCTAGATCTGACAGTTAGCGGCAATGCTACCGTGACCGCCATCGGTGTAAATGGCGCTATTAGATACAACACCTATACCGAAGGGACCGTCACCAATACAACCCATAACGTTATGGCGGGAGATAGCCAGTCTGATGCCGAGGTAGTGGCTTCACCCGATGCAGCCACATGGGAAAAGCCATATGTGAAGCTCTTTCTAGGTAACACCATTTCCGGCACCATCACCGACATCGCAGGCAACCCAATTGAGGGTGCAACCGTTCAAGTCCGGGATGGCGGTGCCGATTTCGGAGATCCTGTTGCTACAGCGTCAGACGGCACATACACTACACAGCCCGTCCCCAACGGAAATTATACCATCAATGTCAGCAAGAGCGGTTATTTCGATGCAGTCATTGATAATATCAGCGTATCCGGAAGCTCAGTGACTAGTATAGACCAAAGCCTGACTCACACAGCCACTTACACTATAACCGCAACGTCAGGCACAGGAGGCAGTATCTCCCCCGGCGGCAGTGTGACGGTAAGTCATGGTGCAAGCCAAACCTTCACCATCACACCGGACACCAATTATTCCATTGATGATGTGAAGGTGGATAACATAAGCCAGGGAAGAATTACAAGCTATACCTTTAGTAATGTAACTGACAATAGCACCATATACGCAACCTTCAGTTACATTGGTGGCAGCGGCAGAGGTTCCTCAGATGATGACAGAGACTCCGACAGAAGCAGAGACTCGAAAGATAACGGCAGTCCGGCAGATAACAACATAATAATCACCATAACTCCTCCTTCCCCGGACAATCCAGATTCTCCGACACAGGGGGAAATCAAGGTAAATGTTAAGACAGACGAAAACGGAAATGCTTTTGTGAATATCACCGGCCAATATATGACAGAAGTCTTTAATAAGGCAATGAAGGATGCACAGAAAAAGGGCAATGAGCAAAATGGAATCACTGTGATACTCCATGTGGTAACTGGCGGTAAGACGGTCTCAAATGTAAAGATCAATCTGCCGAAGGCAGTGCAGGATTTCATCATTGCCAAGAGAATAGTAAACACCATCGTAGTAGTGGATGATCCAAACATCAGAATCAGCATGGACTTGCCAACAGTTGAAGAAATCAAAAGGCAGGCAAATTCAGATGTAAATGTTACAGCTTCCCGCAGGAACAAAAGTGAACTGACCGGAGATGCAAAAAAAGCCATCGGCAGCCGCCCGGTATTCGACCTGAAGGTGAACTACGGCAGCGGCAGACAGGTACAGAACTTTGGAGACGGAAGCGTATGGGTAACTATACCGTATACCCCCGGTGAAAATGAGAAAGCCGAGAATATCTGCGCTGTATATATAGATGAAAACGGAAATGTATACTGGCTCACCGACTCGGTCTATGACAGTGCGGAAAAGGTACTGCGCTTTAGAACAAACCACTTCTCCGCTTACGGTGTGGGCTACAGGGAAGAAGCGCCTTCATTTGCAGACATTGCAGGCCACTGGGCAAAGGAAGACATTGAGTTCGTGGCAAGCCGCAGATTGTTCAAGGGTACCTCTGAGGCCACCTTCAGCCCTGACATGAATATGACAAGAGGAATGTTCATCACTGTATTGGGAAGGCTGGCAGATGCAGATGTGAGCAGCTACAGCCAGAGCAGCTTTACTGATGTGAAAAACGATGCCTACTACATGGGCTACATTGAATGGGCAAAAAAAAATGGTATTGATAACGGCATCGGTGATGGGAAATTTGCCCCGGATCAGCCCGTTACCCGCGATCAGCTGGCAGTTATCATGCAGAACTACGCCAAAGTTGCCGGCTTTGAACTGCCAAAGGTACATGAGGAAATTACCTTTGCAGACAGCGAAAAAATAAGCACCTATGCCAATGATGCCGTAAAGGCTATGCAGATGGCAGGAATTCTCAGCGGCAAGGACGGCAACCTGTTCGATCCGCAGGGAACAGCCACCAGAGCCGAGATATCGTCAGTACTGCGGCGCTTCGTGGAACTGATAAGCTCGGTGACACTATTTTAAGATACACAGAGCCTGCCTTCATTCAGAAGACAGGCTCCTGTTATATTTGTTTGCCTTTATAATGTCTATTTTATTATTGTATTCCCGCCAACCTTTTCAACTCTTCCACTTTGTCGGTCCTCTCCCATGGCACATCTATATCTGTTCTTCCCATATGCCCGTACGCTGCCAGCTGCCTGTATATCGGCCTTCTGAGATTCAGATCCTTTATTATGGCTGCCGGCCTGAGGTCAAATACCTTCATTATTATTTTTGCTATCTCATCATCAGGCAGCTTGCCGGTTCCGAAGGTTTCTGCCATTACCGACACCGGTTTTGCCATGCCTATTGCATAAGCCACCTGTACCTCACATTTGGAAGCGAGGCCTGCAGCAACCACATTCTTTGCCACATACCTTGCGGCATAGGAAGCCGATCTGTCAACCTTGGTCGGGTCTTTTCCCGAGAAAGCTCCTCCTCCGTGTCTTGCGTATCCTCCATAGGTATCAACAATGATCTTTCTTCCTGTAAGGCCTGAATCACCCTGAGGCCCTCCTATTACAAACCTTCCTGTGGGATTTATATAGAACTTTGTATCCTTGTCTATCATACCCTCCGGGATAACGGGTTTTATAACATTGTCGATAATGTCCCTCTCAATAGTGTCATGGTCTACTTCCGGGCTATGCTGTGTGGAAATAACTATTGTATCTACCCTTACTGGCCTTCCGTCGTCATATTCCACAGTAACCTGGGTTTTCCCGTCAGGCCTCAGGTAATCAAGGATACCTTCCTTTCTGACCTGTGAGAGCCTCAAAGCAAGCTTGTGGGCAAGGGAAATAGGCATCGGCATCAGCTCAGGTGTCTCATCGCAGGCAAAACCAAACATCATACCCTGGTCTCCTGCTCCGGTAGCAGCTATATCCTGCTCTGTCATCTCTCCCTTTTTTGCTTC